>NZ_JBNHGI010000002.1:0-464156 GCF_059091125.1 Arthrobacter sp. Y3223151
GGGGGCTCCGACCCGGGCGGATTCGGCAGCGGCGCCCGCTCCCCCGGCGGCCGGCGCCCCGGCGTCGGGCTGCGTGGACCCCTCGCTCCGGGGTTTCGTTCCGGCGCCGTCCGGGGCACCGCCGTCGCGCTCGGCGCCGTGGCCGTTCGCCACGGCGCTCAAATCCGGCAGCCTGCTGGGCCGGCGCATGGGCAGCGGGTTGGCGCCGTCCCGAAACCGGCCGTTGACCGCAGGGACCGGAGGCGCGGGGGCGCGCTCCGGTTCAGCGCCAGGGGCTTCTCCCGGCGCTGTCCGTGCCCTGCGTTCGTCTCCGCCGGATTTCACGTCTTCGACTGCCACGTCCGTCGCCTCTTTCTGTACCGCTGGCCTCTCTGCCTATGAGACTACCGCCGGCCGGCGGCGCTTCACGGTTGCCACCCCGGGGGCGGCCCGCCCGGCCGCCGCCTGCCGGCCCCGTCGCCTGCCCGGACGGCAGCTACCCGGTGGCGGCGGCCTCGCCGGCGTCGAACCGGCCCAGGTCGCCGCGCTCCCCCGCCAGGTAGGCCCGCCGGCCCACGACGAGGGTATAGATCCAGTAGGCGGCCAGCACCAGCACACCGATGCCCAGGCGCAGCCAGTCAGGCAACTGGCTGGGGGTCACGAAGCCCTCGACCAGGCCGGAGATCAGGAGGACGAGGACCAGCCCCAGGGCGACGGTAATCAGCGACCTGCCTTCCCGGGCCAGCGAGGCGGTACGGGTGAGCCGGCCGGGCGAGACCCAGGACCAGAAGATCCGCAGGCCGGCCGCCCCGGCAATGAAGATGGCGGTGATCTCCATCAACCCGTGCGGCAGGATGTAGAGGAAGAAGACGTCCAGCCGGTCGTAGGCGGCCATCATCCCGCCGGCCATGCCCACCCCCTGGGCGTTCATGAACAGGATGTACGGCACCCACAGTCCGGTCACTCCGAAGGCCACCGCCTGCGCGGCGATCCAGGCGTTGTTGGTCCACACCATGCCGGCGAAGGAGGCGTTGGGATTTTCCGAGTAGTAATTGACGAAGTCCTCTTCCACATACTGCCGGATGTCCTCGTCGGACCCCATCGCTTTGATGACCTCGGGGGTTCCCGCCACCCAGGCGCCGAACAGCCAGGCGACCAAGACGAAGAGGGCGCCGATGGCCACGGTCAGCCAGCGCAGGCGGTAGAACGCGGCCGGCAGCGACAACACGAAGAACTCCGCCACGTCCCGGGCGAAGTTGGAGCGGGCCCCCGTGAACCGCGTCCGGGCGCGCGAGAGGCGGGTGGAGAGGGCCGCCGACAGTTGGCCCTCGGCGGCCACCGACCGGATCATCGACAGGTGGGTCGACGTGCGCCGGTAGAGCACGAGCAGTTCATCCGCCTCGGCGCCGGTGAGCCTGCGTTTGGCGCTCAGTTCGTCCAGCCGCTGCCAATCGTGCTCATGCACCGCGGCGAAGGCATCGATATCCACGCTCCTAGCCTAGCCGCCGCGCGCGGAAGATCCGGGGCGCCGCCCGGCCCGCCGCCCCGGATCGATAGAGTGGAACCGGGCGCGGCACAGACCGCCCGGGAAAGGGATCCGATGAGCAACGTCATCACCGGCGAGGCGGTAGTGCTGGAACTGCGGCCGGCGTCGTTCGGCGTCCGGGCGCTGAGCTCGATCATCGATGTGGTGGCCAACGTGATCCTGCTGATCGCCGCCTTCGTGCTGCTGGCGGAGACCCTCGAGGTCAGGTTCGACGCCGCGGCCGCCCGGGCGCTGGTCATCGCCGTGGTGCTGTTCTTCCTGGTCGGGGTGCCCATCGCCGTCGAAACCCTTACCCGCGGCAAGTCGCTGGGCCGCTGGGCCATGGGCCTGCGGATCGTGCGTGACGACGGCGGTGCCATCCGGTTCCGGCATGCGCTCATCCGCGGCCTCGTGGCGGTCTTCGAACTGTACATCCTGCTCGGTTCGGTGGCCTTCATGGTGGCCCTGTTCAATGACAGGTCCAAGCGGCTCGGCGACCTGCTGGCGGGCACCTACAGCATGCGGGAACGCGTCGCGGTCACGCCGAAGATCCTGCCGGAAATCCCCCCGCAACTTGCACCCTGGGTGAAGCTCGCCGACATGGGGCGGCTGCCGGAGCCGCTGGCCCGGCGGATTATCCAGTTCCTCTCCCAGGCGCCCAAGATGATTCCGGCCTCCCGGGCCCGGTTGGCCACGGCCTTGGCCAACGAGGCGTCCGGCTATGTCTCTCCCCCGCCGCCGGCCGGGACGCCGCCGGAAATGTACCTGCTGGCCGTGATGGCCGAACGGCGCGAACGCGACTTCGTCCGGCTCTCCCGGCAGCAGGAGCGCGCCGCCCGGCGTGGCGCCCGGCTGCATTCGCTGCCCTTCCGGGACTAGGCCCGGCCGCGCGGTCCGCCCGCCCGCCACCGGGCCGCCGGCCGCGGGACGGCTACCCCTTGTCCTGCGACGTCCAGGTCTTCCAGTCCACGTTCCAGTCCCCGAAGCCGTCCGTCGGGTCCAGGAAACCGCCGTCGGTGTTGCGGATATCCACGATGTCCCCGGTCCGCATGGTCTCGTAGAAGTACCGGGCGCCGGCTTCGGACATGCCCACGCAACCGTGGGAAATGTTGCGCACGCCCAGGGCCGAGGGGTCCAGGGTGGTGTGGACGAACTCGCCGCTGTTGCTCAACCGGCTGGCGTACTTGGCGTCGAACGGCTCGTACCAGTCCGGGTCTCCCGGTTTGAGCCCGATGCTGCGCGGGTTGAACGGCAGCGACTTATGCATGTCCATGATCGGGTGGATGCCCTTGCTGGACGGCCAGTTCGGGTCGCCCAGCGTCACAGGGAAGGTCTTGGCCAGCTCGCCGCCCACGTAGATCTTCATGGTCTTGGTCTTGTTGTCCACGATCGCCCGGCGGTCATCGAGGATGTTGACGGTGATCTTCTCGTCGTTCATGCCGATCATGTCGTTGCCGAACTCCACGCCGAACAGTTTCATGTCCACGGTCACCGTGCTGTTCGGCTCCCAGTATCTTTCCGCGCGGAAGCGGGCCTTGGTGTCCGAGTACCAGTAGAACTCGCCCTTCTGCCCGGCGGAGGTGGTGATGGCGATGGCCTCCTCCACCGCTTCCTTGTTGAGCACGGGTTCGCTGAAGTTGAACTCCAGCGGCTGGGCGATGCCCACGCTTTGCCCGTCCAGCGGGTACATCCAGCCGTCGGCCTGGTTGGGTGCGAGCACGGTGGTGAAGGTCTGCTGCTTCGCGGTCTCGGTGCCGGCGCGGTCCACGAGGGTGTAGTTGAACTCGTATTCGGTCAGGAAGTCCAGTCGTTCCGTCGCCTTCCAGACGCTGCCGTCGTCGGACAGCTCCCCGGCGATCGGTTCGCCGCCCTTTGCCGGCGCCAACGCCACATCCTTGATGGAGGCGTTCTTGGCGGTGATGGTGGCCACGGTGGCGGGATTGACCTCCACGGCTTTGTCTGCCGGGGTGACACCGACCGACATCTCCTTGACGACCGGCGCGGAGAAGCCCTGCCGCTCGGCCGGGGCGGCGGCGAACACCCGTCCCAACTGGGCAGCGAACGTGGGCGACGCCATGGTTGCTGCCGTGACGGCCGCGGCGGCAGCCACCAGCACTCCGACGATGCACAGCAGGGCGATCTTAAGGCCCTTGCGCTTCTTCTGTTCCTCAGTCATCCCAACCCAACTCACGAGACCCCGGCGGCAGGCGGTCGCCGCTGAAGGGCACGACAGCACCCTGCTTCCATCGTAGGGCGGGCACCGCCGAAGGCACGGGTTATTGCGGGCGAGCCCGCCCAACAATCCGGTAACCATTTCACCGGACGGCCAACGGCGGGACGGGGCGCCCCGCCGTCGGCCCTCCGGCCTGGATCAGTAGCGGTAGTGGTCCGGCTTGTACGGGCCGGCGGCGTCCACGCCCAGGTACTCGGCCTGTTCCTTGGTCAGTTCGGTGAGTTCGACGCCGAGCGCGTCCAGGTGCAGCCGGGCGACCTTCTCGTCGAGCACCTTCGGCAGCACGTAGACCTGGTTGGCGTACTCGGGCTCGCCGGTGGCCGAATCCTCGGCCGGCTTGCCGTGCTTGGTGAACAGCTCGATCTGCGCGATGGTCTGGTTGGCGAACGAGTTGCTCATGACGAACGAAGGGTGCCCGGTGGCGTTGCCCAGGTTCAGCAGGCGGCCCTCGGAGAGCACGATGATGGAGCGCTCGGTCGCCAGCCCGGCATCGAAAACCCATTCGTGCACCTGCGGCTTGATCTCCACCTTCTCCACGCCCTCGACGCCGGCCAGGCCCGCCATGTCGATTTCGTTGTCGAAGTGGCCGATGTTGCCCACGATGGCCTTGTCGCGCATCTTCACCATGTCGGACGCCATGATGACGTCCTTGTTGCCGGTGGTGGTGATGAAGATGTGGCCCTCGCCCACGACCTTGTCCAGGGTGGTGACCTGGTAGCCGTCCATCGCGGCCTGCAGCGCACAGATCGGGTCGATCTCGGTGACGACGACGCGGGCGCCCTGGCCGCGCAGCGCCTCGGCCGCGCCCTTGCCGACGTCGCCGTACCCGCAGACCACGGCGGTCTTGCCGCCCATCAGAACGTCGGTGGCCCGGTTGATGCCGTCCGGCAGCGAATGGCGGATGCCGTACTTGTTGTCGAACTTGGACTTGGTCACCGCGTCGTTGACGTTGATCGCCGGGAACAGCAGCTGGCCCTGCTCCGCCAGCTGGTAGAGCCGGTGCACGCCGGTGGTGGTTTCCTCGGTGACGCCGCGGATGCCGGCGGCGACCCGGGTGAACTTCTGCGGGTCCTTGGCCAGCGAGGCGCGCAGCACGTCCAGGATGATGGTGTACTCGTGCGGGTCCTCCGCGGTGGCCGAGGGGACGGCGCCGGCGGCCTCGAATTCGACGCCCTTGTGCAGCAGCAGGGTGGCGTCGCCGCCGTCGTCCAGAATCATGTTCGGCCCCAGCTCGGGATTCCCGTCGGCACCGGGCCAGGTCAGGATCTGCTCCGCCGTCCACCAGTACTCTTCGAGCGTTTCACCCTTCCAGGCGAAGACCGGAACGCCCTGCGGTTCCTCCGGCGTGCCGTTGCCCACCACGACGGCGGCGGCGGCCTCGTCCTGGGTGGAGAAGATGTTGCAGGAGGCCCAGCGGACCTCCGCTCCGAGCGCGGTCAGCGTTTCGATCAGGACCGCGGTCTGCACCGTCATATGCAGGGAACCGGCAATCCTGGCACCGGCCAGGGGCTGGGCCTCGCCGTACTCTGCGCGCAGGGCCATCAGGCCCGGCATCTCGTGCTCCGCCAGGCGGATCTGGTGGCGGCCGGCAGCTGCCAGCGAGAGGTCCTTGACCTTGTAATCGAACGTCACAGTCATGCTCCTAAGCGTCGTCAGCGGAACCGGCGGCGGCGCCGTCGTTGGTTGAATCAAGGGCGCCCCCGGCGGGGGCGGTTTGCGGGAGCAGCACGGGGATGCCGTCTTCGATCCGGTAGTGCAGCCGGTCTCCGGCGGCGGTGCGGCCGGTCGAGAGCAGTTCGTCGCCCTCCTGGACCAGTGATGAACCGGTAGCCGGGCAGCGCAAAACCGCCAGCAGTTCGGGGGTCAGATGTGCCATGCGATGGTGTCCTTTGATCTCCAGCAGCTTTGGCTGCGTCCGCTTCCGGCGGCCGGCGGCGCGGGGCTTCGCCGCGGACGGCAGGTTGCCGGCACGGCGCGCTGCCCGTCTCCCAGCGTATCGCCCTAGGGTTGTCCGCGCAGAATGCGCAGGTGCCCGCGCCGGGTGCCTGCGGCACCCGCGGGAGGTTCCAACGGCTCGCGCTGGCCGCGCGGCTGGGGCGCCTCGTCGGGCACCTCCGGAGTGCGGGCCGCCTCGCGCACGGCGTCGGCGAGGGCCAACAGGTCGTCAGGGTTGGGGACCGGTGCCTGCTCGGGCAGGGCCAGCCGCATGACTTCCCAGCCGCGGGGCACGGTCAGCCGTTCGGCGTGCTCGGCACACAGGTCGTAGCAGTGGGGCTCGGCGTAGGTTGCCAGCGGGCCCAGCACGGCGGTGGAATCGGCATACACGTACGTCAAAGTAGCGATGGCCGACCGCTGACAGGCCGAGCGTGAACATTGACGAATGGATCCCACGAGAATGCATCCTACTCCGGGCCTCCCTCCTTCCCGACCACCGGCGCGGGGCGGTGCGGGAAGATTAGGTCACAATCGGGTCGCGCGGACGCCGCCCGCCGGACGCTTCGGCGCACCGCCGCCGGGGCCGGGTGCGCCGCCGCGGGGCGCTTCGGCGCACCGCCGCGGGGCCCGGGTGCCTTATTCCGGTTCCCGGGCTTAAAGTCGGTATATGGAAAACGGACCATCACTGACCCTCTCGCTGGACAGCGACGGCGGTGGCTGGCGTCGTCCGTTTGCCGCACGACGCCGGAACCGCCGCGGCCGCGGGCTGCGCGGCGACCTGCTGCCCGCCAACCTGCCCGGCCATCTGACCAGGTCCGAACAGTTCGAGCAGTGGGTCGCGGAGTCCGCCGAGCGGCTGGCGTACTTCTGGGGGGAGCGGGTCGAAGCAGCCCAATTCGTGGTCGAGGACATTCCGCCCCGCCTCGAAGAGCTGCTGGCCCGCGGCCAGGCCGCGCCCCTGGGCAGCTTCACGCCGGCCTCGCCGGGCCGCCCGGCCGTGGTGACCGTGTTCCGGCAGCCGGTCCAGGCGGCCGCCCGGCTGCGGGCCGAACTGCCGGAAATCATTCACGATGTGGTGGTGGAGCAGACCGCGCAACTGCTGAACATGGCGCCGGAAGCGGTTGACCCCGGCTACGGCCGGACCCGCCCCTGACCGGCGTTCCGGTCCCGCCGCCGCTTCTTCCCTAGTACCCGATATCGACCGGCACCGCGTTCTGCGCCTGCGTGCCGGCGGGCACCGGCAGGACCGCAACGTCGGGAGCACCGCCGTCGGTCAGGATCTGGGCGCCGTAGACGGCTTCGCCGGACGCGCTGATCAAAAGGGCCGCGGCGTCGGCGCCGTCTGCCCGGGGATCCAGGGTCACGGTGGTTCCGGCGGGCACCGTCACCGCCTGCTTCTCCCCCAGTTTGCCCTTCGGATCCACCGGCGTGATTTCCACCCGGGCGTCCCCGGACGGCGCGCTGAAGGCCATCCGGGAGCTGACACCGCCCGGCACGACCGCCAGATGGTTGCTGCCGAGGCGGCCGGTCGCCGGTGACCACCCGAAGTCCACCGGTTCGCCCGCCTCGGTTCCCCTGCTGACCCGCGCGGCGGCAGCGATGGACACGTCGGCGCTGATTTCGACGGAATACGTGCCGGCGGGCAACGACTCCAGCGGCACCCTGGTGACGCTGCCGGCCGCCGCGGTGACGACCCCGCCGCCGGGGAGGCTGACCGGGCCGTCGGAACCGAAGACGCGCACTTCGAGGACCGCGTCGGTCACGCCGGGCACCGCCACGTCCAGCGCGGGCGCAGCGTCCTCATAGCCGTCCTGGGCCCGGATCGCCCGGGCCGGTTTCTGGTCCTGGACGGTGATTCCCGTGACCACCTGGCGCGTGCCGGCCGGGGCGGACGCCTGCAGCAACTCGACGCCGCCGGGGGTCAGCTGGCGCAGGATGCTCTGCTGGATGAAGCCGGTCACCGGGCCGCCGGAGGACTGCACGCGCACGGCCAGGGATTCCTGGTTCGCGGCCACTCCCGCCAGCACGATGGAGCGTGACTCCCCGGGAGCGACCAGCAGCCCGCGCGTGCCGGCAGCCTGGACCTGCCCCTCGGACGAGACCAGTTCGAGGTCGACCGAAGAGGGTGTCTGGGAACTGTTGTGCAGTTTCAGCACGGACGTGGTTCCCACGGTGGTGGACGCGCCGAGCAGCCAGAAGTCATTGGCCGGTGCCATGCAGTTGGCAGCGGCCAGTCCGCGCAGGTCGCCGTCGGAGGCCCGGTAGGTCATGGCCGCACCGGCCAGCGCGGTGGACTCCCCCATCGGGGCGGCCCGCAGCACGGTGGGAGCGGACAGGTCCTGTCCGGACACCACGGACGCCACCATCTTGGTCTCACCGGAGGACTCTTCCGTCGGTTCCGCGATGCGCGCGAGCGGAGTGCCCGCGCCCAGTTCCGTCAGCTCGCTGCCGGGGACGTTGCCGCCGAGGTCGCTGAGCACAAGGGCCCGCGCCCTGGTCTGCGCCGTGGTGGAGACCGGACTGAACTGCGGATCGGTGTCTTCGGCGGCGCTGTCCAGCAGCCGCAGGGGCTCCGGGCACACCGCGGTGTAGTCTCCGGCCGGAACGGCAGCGGACACGGGCGGCCGCTCGGCGGCCCCGCCCGGCACGTCCACCAGGCTGCCGGCGGCTACCGCCGCTCCGGTCAGCAGCAAAAGGCCCGCCCCGGAGACGGCGCCCAGCATCCGCCGCCCGCCGCGCGTCGGCGTGCCGCCGGCGGTGGAACTGCCGGAACGTGCGGCGGGCTTGCCCGCGGCGGCATCGCGTGTGCGGTCCCGCCGCGCGGCCCGCTTGGCGGCCTTGCGGTCGACCGGCTGCACGGGCTCGGCCGCGCTGCTCGAGTCTGGCTGCACGGGCTCGGCCGCGCTGTCCCGGTCCGGCTGCACGGGCTCGGCCGCGCTGTCCCGGTCCGGCTGCCCGCCGTCAGGTGCGGATGCGGCAGCGGCTGGCCCGGTCGCCGCCTCTGTCGCCCGCCGCTCCTCGCCGCGGCCACCCGTCTCCGTCATCGTTGCTGTCCTTTTCCGGCCAGGGCAACTGCGCCGCCGTCGGCCGGGTCTTCGAATGCCGCCCTGCGCAGTTCGGCGGGGCGGGCATCCGCCCCGGTGGTCTTGATGTGGTCGATGCGGCGCGGCACGAACCGCCGCCGGGCCGGGATCGGTATGGCGAGCAGGACGGTCAGTCCGATGGCGAGCACCTGAAGGATGCCAATCCACGGCGACCACGGGCTCGAATAGCCGATCTTTACCGTACCCGCTGCTGCCGGCACTTCAAACGCCTGGGCCCAGCCGTCCTGCGAGGATTCCAGCGGCCGGCCGTTCAGGGTGGCGGTCCAGCCCGGGTCCGTCCGCTCGGCCAGGATCAGCCGGCGTCCGGGCTCGCCGGCGGGAATCTCGCCGGCCGCCGCGGTCCAGCCGGACGGCACGGTTTGCAGCAGGTCGCCGTTGGCATCGACCAGGCGCACCCGGGCGGTCAGTTGGCCGGCCGCGGTGCCGTCCTTACCGGTCGCTCCGACGACCCGCCAGAGCCAGCCGGAGTCGGTGCGCCCCACGGACGTCAGTCCGGGCACGGCGTCGATCCGGCCGGCGAGCAGTTCGGCCGCCGTATCGGATTCCTGCAGCACCACGAAGTCCACGCCGAGCCTCACCAGGGACGGCCGCGGATCCACGCCGGTGCCCGCCACGATGACCGCCACCGTGTTCCGCAATTCGGCGTCGGCGTCGTCGTCGGAGCGCACCTGGGCGTCGGTGAGCGGACCGGCCAGGGTTCGCGCCGAGTAAATGGCCGAGAGTTGGTCCAGGGTAGTGCCGCTGCCGTGCATCACGGCAGCGGTCACCGCGCCGCCGGTTCCCGCCGTCAACACGAGCGCACGGGCCTGCTCCGGCCCGGTCCCGCTGTCCGCAGAGGTGGCCGGCAGCGTGCGGCCCGCCCCGGGCGCCACCGCCATCTGCGTGCCGAAGTCCGTCAGCGTCCGCGCCTCGCTGGACGGTGTGTAGCCGGTGAACTGGGGCACCAGCCAGTGCGCCAGGCTCGCCGCCGGGCCCAGGGCCATGAGGACGGCGGCGGCAACGGCCACGGTGCGCCGCAGGCCCGAGGTCGGGCGCCGCGCAGCGGCCAGGTCGTGCCGCAGCCGGTCCCCGGCGATCAGTGCCGCGCCCAGGAGCAGGAACAGGGCCAGCGAGACAAAGGGACCCGTGAACGGTGTGACCACGGCTCCCGGAGCGACGGCGGTGGCCAGCAGCGATGAACCAAAGGAGGCCGCGAGGGTCAGGAACGCGCCGAGCCAGAGCAACCGTGCGCGGCCGGCCCCCTTGCCCGTGACCGCCCCGGCCACGGCCAGCGCCAGCACCGGCACGGCGACGACGAGCGCGTAGACGAGCGCCCACGGGCCCTGGGCCAGTTCCTCCAGCATCCCAACCCCGGCCAGCCCGTCGGCGGGGCCGAAGGCCAGCGGGAAGCCCATCAGCTGCTGCCACAGCGGGGCGGCGTGGAAGGCCAGCGGCAGGCCGGGATCGCCCAGCAGCGCGCGCGGCTGGTCCAGCCCGGCGACCAGCATCGGCAGGGCGAGCGCCAGCGGCGGGATGAGCGCCCACCAGACGGTCTTGGCCCGGCGGCGCAAGGCCAGCATCAGGACGGCGATAAAGACGACGACCACCGGCAGCAGCGCCGGTGCCGACGCCGTGATCCCGGCCAGGCAGAGTCCCGCCGCTGCCGCCGCCGTCCAGGAGGGATTCCCGTTGATCCCAGGCTTGTGCACGGCTTCGTGCGGCAGCAGGGGCCGGTTGGCGTCGGCGCGTTGGGCGGCGGAGCCGGTGGCGCGCAGCAGGCCGAGCACGGCCCACGGAATCAGCAGGTGGGCGATCAGCGCGCCCAGGCGGCCGGTGCCCAACGCGACCTGGAACGCCGGAACGCTCGCCCAGAACATCGCGGCCCAAAAGCGCAGGCCGCGCCGCTGCGTGAAGGCCCCGGCAGCGAACCATGCGCCGGCGGCGGCCAACGGCATGGCCAGCAGCACCAGCGTCAGGACGGCGGCGGAACCGTTCCCCAGGCCCAGCACGGCCAGGACCGCCAGCACGTAGCCGAAGGGGTCGCCGTGCCCGGGGACGCCGGAGCCAAGCGAGATCCACCAGCTGGACGCGTTGTGCCAGATTTCGGCGACGGTGGCCGAGACCGGCAGCAGTCCGCCGCCCACCAGCGCCGGCGCCCCGAAGAAGTCAAACATGCCCACCGTGGACACGAGGGCCAGCACGACGGCGGCGGCCACCAGTCCCGTACCCACCCAGGTCCGGGCGGGCGCGGCGAGGGCGGCGAAGTCGTCGGATCCACCGGTGGGCTGGTCGCTGCTGCCGGCATCCGATCCGGAGCCGTCGCCCACGACGCCGGCGGCGAGCTCGGGCCGCAGCGACTCGGCCAGTGAGCGCCGGTAGGCCCAGACCTCGCGCCTCGGGACCATCAGCGGGCGCACTATCGCCCGCGAGGTCCTGCGGCTCTTGGCGGCCTGCCGCCGGGACGCGAAAAAGCCAGCGGGACGGAACAAGGCGGCAAGGGTGGCGCCCAGTTGCCGCAGCCCGTGTATCGGGTCCTTGGCCACCACCGAGGCCAGGAAGCTGTACAGCCCGCCGAGCAGGGCCCCGAGCCACAGGAACGGGACCTCCCACCAGGCCGCATGCTTGAGCCGCAGGTGGATCTGCGCCTTGCGGGCTGCCCTTGCGGTGCTGTGGTCGCCGGTCCGGGTGGCGTGGCGAACCCTCGCGGTGGGAACAACCACCACGCGGTGGCCGGCCAGCCGGTTCCGCCAGCACAGGTCCACGTCATCACCGGTCCCGGGCAGGGCCGGATCGAACCCGCCCAGCAGGTCGAAGACGTCGCGGCGCACCAGCATGCCGGCGGAGTTGACGGCAAAGAAGTCGCTACGGCCGTTGTACTGGCCCTGGTCCATCTCGTCGACGTCGATCATGGTCAGCCGTTCGGCCCAGCGGCTCACGGTCAGGCCCACGTCGACCAGCCGGCGCGGGTCGTCCCAGTCCACCTGTTTGCAGCCGGCGATGGTTACCGACGGTGCCGTTTCCACGGCGAGCAGCAGTTCCTCGAGCGCATCAGGCTCCGGGGCGGAATCATCGTGCAGCAGCCACAGCCATTCCTGGGCCGGACCGTCGTCCGGGGCGTGCTTGGGCAGCTCGGCCAGCCCGACCCGGACGGCGGCGCCGAACCCGGCGCGGTGGGAAGCGGCGGCCACCGGGCTGCCGGCGGGCAACTGCGCGTGCAGCAGGTCAGCGGACCCGTCGGACGATCCGGTGTCCACCCCGACGTGGGCATCGGCGGGTCTCGTCTGGCGGGCCAGGGCGGCCAGGGTTTCGGGCAGGCAGGAAGCGCCGTCGTGGGCTACCACGACGGCGGTGACGCGAACTTGCTGCTGAATTAGAGCGCTCGTTTCCGTAGCCGGCGGCGCTCGCGCTCCGACAGGCCTCCCCAAATGCCGAAACGCTCGTCATTGGCCAGCGCATACTCCAGGCACTGCGAGCGCACCGTGCACGCCCCGCACACCTTTTTCGCGTCGCGGGTGGATCCGCCCTTCTCGGGGAAGAACGCTTCCGGGTCCGTCTGGGCGCACAGGGCATCGGCCTGCCAGCCGAGTTCTCCCTCGTCCTCATAGCCGGCGCCGAAGCCCGGCAGCCCGATCCACTGCGGTTTCGGCGCCGGGTCGGCCTCGGCCGGTTCCCGGAGCAGGCGCGGAGCAGTCAGCTCCAGCACCTCGGCCCCGGGTCCCTCGGCCAACGCTTCGTGCGCGGCGAGGAAGGCGGTGGCCGCGTCCTCGAGTGTCTGTTGGCTGGATTCGCGGAAGCGTTCTGCCGCCGTCGGATCTGCCGGATCCACATACCAGTCCGCCGGTACGCCGCGCGATCCGTGCGGTGCCGAAGCCTGCGCTTCGAGCTCCCGCCGGTGCGCACTACGTTCTGCCTGCCCCATCAGCCCTCCCGGAGTTCCTGTACCAGCATGGTGCTAGATTCATGTGCAGCGCTGGATCTCAGTGCCGGACACAAGCATGCTGTTACACGTTTAATAACTAATTACATGGGTGTAATACGTTCAAGTCAAGCGCCGGCGGAAATCTTAGAGACCCGGCAGCGAAATCCGCGTACGCCACGCGAGGGCCCGCCCCCGTGATGTACGTCACAAACACAGCGTGCATGCCCCAGCCGGCCTCCGGCTGAGCCACGAACCCGACCTTAAGGAGCACCGTGAGCACCCCCGCCACGATCAACGACCTGTTGGCCCGGCTGCGCCCGGGCTCGTCCCCCTGCCTGGTCTGGTACGGCCCGGAGGGCGAACGCATCGAGCTGTCCGGGCGCGTGCTGGACAACTGGGTGGCCAAGACGGCGAACCTGCTGGCCGAGGAACTGGACGCCGCCGAGGGTACGAGCGTGGGTCTTCTGATGGAGCCACACTGGCGGTCGTTGGTCTGGGCGCTGGCCGCGTGGCAGGCCGGTGCCACCGTCCGGCTGGGCGAGGGCGCCCGGACCGCCGATGTGGTGGTGGCGGCGGATCCGGCCCTCTTGGTGCGCGACGGCGGCGGGCACCAGGTCCTGGTCGCCCTGGGCGCGCTCCAGTTGCGCTGGCCCGGGGAACTGCCCGACGGCGTCCTCGATTACGCGGCCGAGGTCCGGTCCTACGCGGACGACTACCTGGGAATCGATTCCCTGGCGGCAAACGGCTTGGCCCTGGAGTACGACGGCGGGGCACTCACCTTCGCCCGGCTTCTGGACCGGCCGACGGCCGCCGGGAACCTGCTGGTGCCGGCGCAAACCCCCTGGCCGGACGTGCTTCGCGAAGCCCTGGCAACCTGGCAGGGCGGCGGCACGGTCGTGCTGGTGCACCCGGAGGTAGGGGTGACCCAACGGTTGCTGGACAGCGAACGGGTCACCGTACAACTGTGAACCTTCGATCCGGCCCGGGCCCCGCCTAACCGCGCGCCGTGCCCGATGCCTGGGGGCCGTCGACCTCCGGCGCGGCGTCCGCGGGAGACTGGTCGGCATGCTCCTCGGGGTGGCGCTCGAAGATCTTGCGGTCCTCGGCAAACTCCGGCTCGGCGTCCAGCTCAACGTTGAACACCAGGAACCGGTAGGCGAAGAAGCGCATCACGGTAGCCAGCACCGTGCCGACGATGCCCGCGAACAGCAGCATGGTCCGGTCCGTCACCTCCAGCGGGTAGCGGGCTATCCAGACGCAGCCGGCGGAGACCACCATGCCGATGACGTTGATGACGATGAACAGCACCAGTTCGCGCAACACGTTCGCCTGGCGGCGATGTCGGAACGTCCAATAGCGGTTGGCTACCCAGGAGAACAGTGTCGCCACGGAGGCGGACACGAACCGCGCCTTCACCACGCTGTCGTCCATGGGCCCGTTGATCAGCCACCAGTACACGCCGTTGTCCACGATGAAGGCGATCCCGCCGACCGTGCCGAACTTCGCCACTTCCCGCCAAAAAAGGGAAACAATGGCATGCAGGCGCTCGGAAATAGTTCGGTTCATGATCGAAGGTGGATCCCTTTCGCTCGGATGCCGGAGCAGAGCCGGCCGACGCACTATTGTATTGCGCCAGTCTGGGCGTTACCTAGGACGTCCCCGCCGCGCGACGCCCAATGCGGCTCGTCCGGAGCCTGTTCGGTACCCTGACTAGGTGAGTTTTCCCGTGATCGGCGTAGTGGGCGGCGGCCAGCTTGCCCGAATGATGGCACCCTGTGCGGTAGAGCTCGGCTTTGAACTGCGTGTTCTGGCCGAGGCCGCCGATGTTTCCGCGGTCCCCGCCGTGGCCACGGCCCCGGTGGGCGACTACCGCGACCTGGAGGCACTGCGGGGGTTCGCGAAGGGCCTGGACGTGATGACCTTCGATCACGAGCACGTCCCTACCGAACATCTGCAGGCCCTGATTGCCGAAGGCGTCAACGTGCAGCCGCATCCTGACGCGCTGATCCATGCGCAGGACAAGCTGGTCATGCGCGCGGTGGTGGACAGGCTGGGGCTGCCCAACCCGGTGTGGGCGTCCGTCACGGGCGTCGACGAGCTGGTTGCCTTCGGCGGCAGGATTGGCTGGCCGGTGGTGCTGAAGACGCCGCGGGGAGGCTACGACGGCAAGGGAGTGCGGATCATCCGCGATGCGGACGCTGCCGCCGAGGCGGCCGACTGGTTCACCGGCGGCGCGCTGCTGGTCGAAGAAAAAGTCGAGTTCAGCCGGGAGCTCTCGGCGCTGGTAGCCAGGACTCCGTCCGGCGAAGCACGGGCCTGGCCGGTGGTGCACACCATCCAGGTGGACGGCGTCTGTGACGAAGTGATCGCGCCGGCACAGGACCTGCCCACGGACGTCGCCGAGGCGGCCCAGCAGGCGGCGCTCCGGCTGGCCGACGAGCTGGTCGTCACCGGCGTGATGGCCGCCGAGTTGTTCGCCACCCCGGGACGCGGAGCAGGCTTCGTGATCAACGAACTGGCCATGCGTCCGCACAACACCGGCCACTGGACCCAGGACGGATCGGTCACCAGCCAGTTCGAGCAGCACCTGCGGGCCATCCTGGATTTGCCGCTGGGCGACACCTCCCTGCTCGGCGGCGCCGTCGTCATGAAGAACTACCTGGGCGGCGCAAATACGGACCTGTTCTCCGCCTACCCGCGCGCGCTGGCCGCCGAACCGTCCGTCAAGCTGCATGGCTACGGCAAGTCGGTCCGTCCCGGCCGGAAGATCGGCCACGTCAATGTGGTGGGCCGCGACGCGTCCCAGGTGGAGGAGCTGCGCCGGCGCGCGGACCGCGTCGCGGCGATTGTCCGCGACGGCGTGGACCCCCAGGAAGGCAAACCATGAGCAACAAGCCCATAGTCGGCGTAGTGATGGGGTCGGATTCCGACTGGCCCGTCATGGAGGCCGCCGCCCGGGCGCTGGAGGAATTCGGCGTTCCCTACGAGGCCGACGTCGTCTCCGCGCACCGCATGCCCGAGGACATGATCGGCTACGGCCGTGACGCGCACTCCCGGGGGCTGCGAATCATTATCGCCGGCGCCGGCGGCGCCGCGCACCTGCCCGGCATGCTCGCCTCCGTGACCCCGCTGCCGGTGATCGGGGTGCCGGTGCCCCTGAAGTACCTGGACGGCTTGGACTCCCTGCTCTCCATCGTGCAGATGCCCGCCGGCGTGCCGGTGGCCACCGTGTCCATCGGCGGAGCCCGCAACGCCGGGCTGCTGGCCGTGCGGATGCTGGCAGCAGGCGGTGACGAATTGGCCGCGCGGCTGCAGCCGGCCCTGCTCGAGTTCGCGTCCGGCCTGCGCCGGGCCGCCTGCGACAAGGGAGCCGCGCTGCGTGAACGCGCAGCAGGCTCCGGCGAGGCCTAGGACGGTGGGTCCCCAGCCGCCGAGGAAGCCGTCGGGGTCTTCGGCGCGCGGGGTGACCGATCCGGTCCGCTACCCCCAGCACGCTCCGGCACCGGTGCGCACCAAGCGCGCCTTCGTCCTGCTGCTGCTGACCCTGCTCGTCCCGGGCAGCGCCCAGATCGTGGCCGGGGACCGCCGGCTGGGCCGGCGCGGCCTGGCCGTGACGCTGCTGGCCTGGGCGGCCATCCTGGCCGCGGCCGTCATGGCCCTGGTGAACTGGCCGCTGCTGGTGAACCTGGCCACCGACCGGTGGGGTTCGCTGGCCCTCGTGGTGGTGCTGGCCGCGCTGGCCCTGTTCTGGGCGTTCCTGTTCCTGAACACCCTGCGCATCATCAGGCCGAACCTGCTCGCCCCGGGCGCCAAACCGGCGGTGGCGGTGACGCTGGTTGCCCTGATGGTGCTCACCAGCGGCAGCCTGGGCTACGCCGCCTACCTGCTCAACGTGAGCCGCAACGCCTTCAGCTCCATCTTCGAAACCCGGCCCGCTTTCGACCCGGTGGACGGCCGCTACAATTTCCTGCTCATGGGCGGCGACGCCGGCGCGGGCCGGGTCGGGCTGCGCCCGGACAGCATCCAGGTGGTCAGCGTCGACGCGAAGACCGGCCAGACCGTCATGTTCGGCATCCCGCGCAACTTCCAAAACGCCCCGTTCCCGGCGGACTCGCCGATGCACGAGGTCTATCCGGAAGGCTTCAGCTGCGGTGACGAGTGCATCATCAACGCCCTCTACGTCGACGTGGAGCAAAACCACGCCGACCGCTACCCTGATGCCAAGAACCCGGGCGCGGAAGCCATGAAGGACGCCGTGAGCGGGATCCTGGGCATCGAGATCCAGGCCTATGCCCTCGTGGACATGGACGGCTTCGAAGCCCTGGTGGACGCGATGGGCGGCATCACGGTAAACGCCGGCGGCTGGGTGCCCATCTCCAACAGGACCATCCCCGGCACCAACCAGCACTACCCGCCGAAGGGCTGGATCGCCCCGGGCGTCCAGGAGCTCGACGGCTACCACGCCCTCTGGTACGCCCGCTCCCGCGAATTCGCCACCGACTATGACCGCGTCCAGCGCCAGCAGTGCGTGATGTCGGCCATGGTCAAGCAGCTGGACCCGGCAACGGTGCTGACCCGCTTCCAGCAGTTGGCCGAGGCCGGCGAACAGGTCGTCGAGACGGACATTCCCAGTTCGCAGCTGGGCAGCTTCGTCTCGCTGGCGCTGAAGGCCAAAGACCAGAAGGTGAAGCGCCTGACCATCGGACCGCCGGACTTCGGCACCGCCGCGGAGAATTTCGTCACCTACCCCGACTTCTCGGTGATCCACCCCCGTGTCCAGGAGATGTTCAACCAGGAAGAGCAGACCGGGCAGAAAAAGCGCAACGACGACGGCGGCGCCGGTGGCGCCGGTGGCGACGACGGCGCCGGCGGCGGAGAGACCACCGCCGGCGAGGGCGGGGCCGGCCCCGCGGACGAGGCGGCACCGGATGCGGCCGACGCCCCGGAGGCGCCTGCGGAGCCCCAAGTCACCGCGGAGTACCTCCAGCAACTGGCCGAGGTCGGCGATACCGCCACGCTCGGTGCCCTGGTGGCCAACAACGGCAAGTGCTCGGTCCCCTGATCCCGGCCTGATGCCGTGCAGGGTCCGGCGGCATCCCCCCGGTGTCTGGGGCGGATGCGGCCGGAATGCCGCAACGGCACGGGGTCTGAGAGGATCGTTGGAACAAGGACGAGGAAGAGGCTTCACATGTATCGGTTGACGAATGTAGTGCGTCCCTATGCCTGGGGCTCGACGACGGCGATTGCCGAGCTGTTCGGGCGGGAACCGTCCGGCGGACCGGAAGCCGAACTCTGGATCGGCGCGCACCCCGACTCCCCGTCACGGGTGCAGCTGGCCGGCGGCGAACGACCGCTCGACGAGTTCATCAAGGAGAATCCCGGCGCCGCCCTGGGCGAGACGGTCCTGGGCATGTTCGGCGCCACGCTGCCGTTCCTGACCAAGGTCCTGGCCGCCGATTCCGCGTTGTCGCTCCAGGTCCACCCCACGCTCGAACAGGCCCGCGCGGGGTTCGCCGCGGAGAACGCCGCCGGCATCTCCTTCAACGACCCGCAGCGCAGCTACCGCGACGACAACCACAAGCCGGAGATGATCTTCGCGCTCAGCGACTTCCAGGCGCTGTGCGGTTTCCGCCCCCCGCGCGACGCCGCGCGGCTGCTGGCCGGGCTGAAACCACGGCTGGCGGACGCCGGGGCGGCTTTGGAGCTCCTGGACGAGGTCCTGGAGCTGCTGGATGGCGGCGACGAGGAGGCGGCCCTGCGCGGTGCTTTCCTGGCGCTGCTCGACGGCGGAGAGCGCTCCGCCCGGCTCGCCGCGGACACGGCCCGCCTGCTGGCGGCCGCGCCGGCCGGCAGCCTGGGCACCGAATATGCAGCGGTCGCCCGCCTGGGCGAACTGTATCCGGGCGATCCCGGCGCGTTGATCTCGCTGCTGCTGAACCTGGTCGTCCTCTCCCCCGGCCAGGCACTGTGCCTGCCGGCCGGAAACATCCACGCCTACCTGCAGGGCCTCGGGGTGGAGGTCATGGCGGCCTCGGACAACGTGCTGCGCGGCGGCCTGACCCCGAAGTTCGTCAACGTGCCCGAACTGGTGAAGATCACCGACTTCCGGCCGATTGCCCCGCCCATGGTGAAACCGACCATCACCGATGCCGGCCAGGAACTGTACTGCCCGCCCTTTGCCGAGTTCCAGCTCCAGCGGATCGAACTGGCCGACGGCGGCAGCCCGGTGCCGCTGGCCCAGCACGGTCCCGCGATCGTGCTGGCCGTGTCCGGCAGCGTGCTGCTGGACTCCCCGAAGTCCGACCTGATGCTTGGCCGCGGCGAGGCGGCGTTCATCCCCGACACGGAACAACCGGTGAACGTCCATCCGGCCGGAGACACCGGAACGGGCGCGGTGCTGTTCGCGGTGACGACCTCGGGCGGCATACATGAATTCGATCAACAACGAACGGGAGCAACACTTTGACCGCTTCGATCCTGCAGTCCGCGCCGTGGGCCGACTTTCAACGCAGCCTGGGCAAACAGGTCTTCGAACGCAGCGGTGACGGCTGGAACTTCCTGGCCATCGCGGAAAAGACGCCCCTGGGCCGGTTCCTGTACGTACCATACGGCCCGGCCGCGGCGGACAACGCCGCCCTGATCCGCGCGCTGGCCGCCCTGCAGTCCCTGGCCGCGGAACAACGCGCCCATTACGTGAGGATCGAACCGGTCGGCACGGACCTCGGCGAGCGGCCGCAGGCGGCGCTGCAGTCGCTGGGCCTGGTCAAGGCACCGGTGGACGTGCAGCCGAAACTGACCTGGATGCTGGATCTGAGCCAGCCGGAAGAGGACCTGCTCGCCGCCATGCGCAGCACCAGCCGTAACCTGTACCGCAATATCCACAAGAAGGGCGTCACGTTCGATGTCTCCACCGACCCGGAGGACATCGATATCCTGCTGGGTTTCCTGCGTGACGTCTCCGAGCGTGCGGAGTTCAAGGCCCAGTCCGATGACTACCTGCGGCACGCGGCCCGGACCCTGGTCCCGGCCGGCGCGGCCAAACTTTTCATCGCCCGGTTGGACGGGCAGCCGATCGCGGCCGCGCTGTCCTACGACACGGAGGCCACCCGGGTGTATGCGCACGCCGCGGCGGACGACGCCCACCGCAAGCTCAACGCCGGGATTCCGCTGGTGGTGACGATGATGATGGACGCCCGCGCCGCCGGCATCCGCCACTTCGATATGTGGGGTGTCAGTCCCGAGGACGAGCCCGACCACCCGTGGGCGGGTTTCTCCCGGTTCAAGCGTTCCTTCGGCGGCTACGAGGTCAGCTATCCGGGCAGCTGGGACCTGCCCGTCAACCAGCTCATGTACCGGGCCTACCTGCTCACGCGCTCGGCCCGCGAGGCCGTAACGCCCGCCGTGCACAAGGTCCGCGCCGCGGTGCTGCCGGCCGCCGGCAAGGCGCGCGCCGCCGTCGTGCCGGCCGTGCGCAAGCTGCGCGGCTCGCTCCCCCGCTGACCGCCCCCGCGGATCCCGGGACGAAGAGAGGAAAACCCCGCACCGGCTCGGGCCGGTGCGGGGTTTTCATTCTCCGTGCGGTGCGCCTAGAGCTTCCGCTCGAAGCGGTCCCACTTGTATTCCTGGTGCTCGCCCTCGACGATGCGGATCGTGCCCGACTTGGAGCGCATCACGATCGACTGCGTCAGGACCTTGTGGTTCTTGTAGCGGACGCCGCGCAGCAGGTCGCCGTCGGTGATACCGGTGGCCACGAAGAAGCAGTTGTCGCTGGTGACCAGGTCATCGGTGGTCAGCACCCGGTCCAGGTCGTGGCCGGCGTCGATGGCCTTCTGCTTTTCCTCGTCGCTGGTGGGCCAGAGCCGGCCCTGGATCACGCCGCCCAGGGACTTGATGGCGCAGGCGGTGATGATGCCCTCGGGGGTGCCGCCGATGCCCATCAGGACGTCGACGTCGGTGCCCTCGCGGGCGGCCGCGATGCCGCCGGCGACGTCGCCGTCCATGATGAACTTGGTGCGTGCACCGGCGGCGCGGATCTCCTCGACATACGGCTTGTGCCGGTCGCGGTCCAGGATCATCACGTTGATCTGGTTGACCTTCTTGTTCTTGGCCTTGGCGATCAGGTGCAGGTTCTGCTTGATGGGCAGCCGCAGGTCCACCAGGTCCGCCGCTTCGGGCCCGGTGACCAGCTTCTCCATGTAGAACACGGCCGAGGGGTCGAACATGGTGCCGCGCTCGGAGACGGCCAGCACGGAGAGCGCGTTGTTGATGCCCAGCGCCGTCAGCCGGGTGCCGTCGATCGGGTCCACGGCGACGTCGCACTCGGCGCCGGTGCCGTCGCCGACCTTTTCGCCGTTGAACAGCATCGGGGCCTCGTCCTTTTCGCCCTCGCCGATGACGACCACCCCGTTAAAGCTGACGGTGGACAGGAACGCGCGCATGGCGTCCACGGCGGCGCCGTCGGCGGCGTTCTTGTCCCCGTAGCCGACCCAGTGGCCGCCGGCGATCGCCGCGGCTTCGGTGACGCGCACCAGTTCCAGCGCCAGGTTTCGGTCCGGCTCGTTGTCGCCGACGCGCATGGACGGCGGAAAGTTGGAAAAGGGGTCAGCCTGGGCTTCGTGGGACACTTCGACCTCATCTTCGAGTAGCTCTTCAGACAGCACCGGCTGCGGTGCCGTGATGGATGCATCTGCGGTGCGGACATCTTCCATTGCTTTCGATCATAGTCGTCGCCGCCCCGGGGGCCAGCGCGCGGGCCGCCCGGGCCGCCCCCTGGTGCCGCGGGCGTGTGCGCACAGGGGCGGGCATCTGAGATCATGGAACGGTGAGTGAAGCGCGTCCCGAAGAATCGACCGAGCTGCCGGTCAAGCCAGTGCTGACGGCCAAGCAGGCCAACCGCGCGAAGGCTCCGGTGGTCGGCATGCTGATGGCTGTGGGGCTCTCCCTCGCCGTTCTGCTGCCGGTGATGTTCCTGAATCCGGGCAGCAAGCCCGGAGTCTACGAACGTAATATTGACGTCCCGGGCGTCGCCCTGCAGGCCGAGTCCACGGCGGGTTACCTGCCGCTCGCCGTCGACCTCCCGGCGGGCTGGACGTCCAACTACGCCCGGTGGGATACCGGGGGAACCGCGCAGGTGGCGGCGTGGGAAGTCGGCTACATCACGCCGGGCGAGGAGTACATCGGACTGATCCAGACCGACAAAGCCAACCCCACCTGGGTCGGCCAGACAACCGACAACGCGCCGGTCACCGGCGACCGCGAAGCGGGTGCCACCTGGGAACTGCGCGACGCCGGCGCGGGCGAGCGCAGCCTCGTGCTGGAGCACGGCAAATTCACCGTCATCCTGACCGGCACCGCGGAGCTGGACGAATTCGATGTCCTGGCCACCGCGATCGTGGAAGACCTGGACAGCAAGTAATCCGCCCCGACACGGAAACCGGTGCGCGGGCCGGGACGCACGAAGCAGTAAGGTTGCTTCGTGCCCACCTCATTGACCCCCGCCCAGGCCTGGCAAAAACTCATCGACGGCAACGCCCGCTTCGTGGCAGGCACGTCAGTCCACCCGAACCAGGACGCCGCCCGGCGCAGTTCGCTGGTCAACGAGCAGCATCCGTTCGCCATCATCTTCGGCTGTTCCGACTCCCGGCTGGCTGCCGAGATCATTTTCGACCTGGGACTCGGCGATGCGTTCGTGGTCCGCACCGCCGGCCACGTCCTCGGTGACGCGGTGATCGGATCGCTAGAGTACGGCGTGGATGTGCTCAACGTTCCGTTGATTGTCATCCTGGGCCACGACAGCTGCGGTGCCGTGACCGCGGCAAAAAACACGATAGACACCGGTGAAATGCCGCGCGGCGGCCTGCGGGACCTCGTGGAGCGGATCACGCCCTCGGTGCTCGCCGCCCGGCGTGCCGGCCTCGAGGACCTCAACGACATGGTGATCGAAAACGTGCGGCAGTCTTCCGAACGCCTGCTGGACAGTTCGCGGGCCATTTCGGAGGCGGTCGAGGCCGGCCGCACGGCCGTCGTCGGCGTGGCCTACCGGCTGGCGGACGGCCGCGCCGAGCTCGTCGCAGGGCACGGAGCCCTTTAGCGACGCACCGGGCGGGACGCCCCGCCCGGTGGCCGCTGGCCCGGTCGGCGCCGCGTCATCCAAGCCGCCGCCGTGCCGCAACACAATTCGGAACCGGTGCGCCGCAGGCATAAGCTTGGAGCCATGACTTCTGCTGATTCTGCTGAATACCGCATCGAACACGACACCATGGGCGAGGTCCGTGTTCCGGTCAACGCCCTCTACCGTGCGCAGACCCAACGCGCTGTCGAGAACTTCCCGATCTCCGGCAAGACGCTGGAGCGCGCCCACATCGAGGCCCTGGCCCGGATCAAGAAGGCTGCCGCCACCGCCAACGCCGAACTGGGCGTCCTGGACGGCGAACTGGCCAAGGCCATCGCCGCGGCGGCGGACGAAGTAGCCACGGGCAAGTACGACGGCGACTTCCCGATCGACGTTTTCCAGACCGGTTCCGGCACCTCGTCGAACATGAACACGAACGAGGTTTTGGCCGAGCTGGCCACCCGTGCGCTGCGGGACGCCGGCAGCGACAAGACGGTCCACCCGAACGACCACGTCAACGCCTCGCAGTCCTCCAACGACGTCTTCCCGACCTCGGTGCACGTGGCCGCCACCTCCGCCCTGATCAACGAGCTGATCCCCGCGCTGGACTACCTGGCCGCTTCCTTGGAGCGCAAGGCCGAAGAGTTCAAGGACGTGGTGAAGTCCGGCCGCACCCACCTGATGGACGCGACGCCGGTCACCCTCGGGCAGGAATTCGGCGGCTACGCCGCCCAGGTGCGCTACGGCATCGAACGCATCGAGGCATCCCTGCCGCGCGTGGCCGAGGTTCCGCTGGGCGGCACCGCCGTCGGCACCGGCATCAACACCCCGGCCGGCTTCCCGCAGCGCGTGATCGAACTGCTGGCCGCCGACACCGGCCTCCCGCTGACGGAGGCGCGCAACCACTTCGAGGCGCAGGCCAACCGCGACGGCCTGATCGAGGCCTCCGGCCAGCTGCGCAACATCGCCTACGCGTTCATGAAGATCAACAACGACCTGCGCTGGATGGGTTCGGGCCCGAACACCGGCCTGGGCGAGATCGCCATCCCCGACCTGCAGCCGGGTTCTTCGATCATGCCCGGCAAGGTCAACCCGGTGATCTGCGAGGCGGCGATCATGGTTGCCGCCCAGGTCGTGGGCAACGACACCACCATCGCCTTGTCCTCCACGAACGGCGCCTTTGAGCTGAACGTGGGCATCCCGGTGATGGCCGCCAACCTGCTCGAGTCCATCCGCCTGCTGGCGAACACCTCGCGCGTCATGGCGGACAAGATGATCGACGGGCTGACCGCCAACGTGGAGCGCGCCCGCTTCCTGGCCGAGGCCTCCCCCTCGATCGTGACCCCGCTGAACAAGTACATCGGCTACGAAAACGCCGCCAAGATCGCCAAGCACTCGGTCCAGGAAGGCCTGACCGTGCGCGAGTCCGTCATCGCGCTCGGCTTCCTGGAGCGCGGCGAACTGACCGAAGAGCAGCTGGATTCCGCGCTGGACGTGCTCTCGATGACCGTCCCGCCGCAGGCCAAATAGCAGGCCGGTCCATCGCGGGTCCTGAAGGGCGCTCTTGCTTCGGCAGGGGCGCCCCTCAGCGTGTCGGCTGCCGCGGCCGACACCTGGCAAGGGCGCTGGATTTACGTCAGGAAGGGGCCCTGCTGCCTTTTTTGGCCCCGACCGGCTGAAACGATTGCCTTGGAGCTTGAACCGACGGCCTCCGGGACTAGGATGAGCGCACACGTCCCCGTGGACGGCGGATAAACGGCCCATCCCGGGCCGCCCGCCGGCCCGTCGGGGACCCGGTGGAAGAGTGTCCAGGAGGTCTCCGTGATTGGCGATTCGCAGCCCCCGTCCCTGGCGACGGCCGACTATTCCCTGCCCGGGCAGCCGAAGACCACCGGACGCTTTATCGTCGTCTTTTACGGCCCGGCCGAGGAATGTGCCGGTATCCTGGCCGACGCCGCCGGCCTGTCGAATGTCGCTGACAGCCGCGATTTCGGCACCCGCGGAGTGGACCCGGACACGGCCTCCGGCGCCGACGCGACGGTCTTCGCGAACCTGGGCATCGCCGTCGTCACCGCCGGTCCGGACCAGATCAGTTCGCTCCAAGTCAGTAACGCCGCCCGGCACCGTGTCCTCTCGGTCTCGCCGGAACTCATCCACGACGTCCTGGGCCCGGCCGATGACTACGCCGCCGGCTACCGCGACGGCGTGACCGACCTGTCCGGCCGGCTCGCCGCGCGGCGGCACGAGCGCTACGAAGCGGGCCCCGCACCGGCGGGCTTCGCCGACAACAACAATTTCACCTGGGGACAGCAGGCCACCAGGGCCGTCTCGTCGCCCTATTCGGGGCAAGGCGTGCGCGTCGCCGTGCTGGACACCGGGTTCGATGAGGCGCATCCGGATTTCGCCGGACGCAGCATCACCAACGCCTCCTTCATCCCGGGCGAGCCGCCGCAGGACGGACACGGCCACGGCACGCACTGCATCGGGACCGCTTGCGGCCCCAAGGCCCCCGGCACCGGCCCGCGCTACGGCGTAGCCTACGAAGCGGAGATCTTCGCCGGCAAGGTGCTCAGCAACGCCGGTTCCGGGACCGACGCCGGCATCCTCGCCGGGATCGACTGGGCCGTGGGCAACGGCTGTGCCGTCATCTCGATGTCCTTGGGAGCCGACGTCGCACAAATCCACCCGCCCTACACGGCCGCCGGGAGCCGGGCGCTGGAGCAGGGTTCCCTGATCATCGCCGCCGCGGGAAACAACGCCGACCGCCGGAAGGGCGAGTTCGGGTTCGTCGGCGCCCCGGCGAACAGCCCGTACATCATGGGGGTAGCCGCGCTGGACCAGGCCCTGGAGGTCGCGTTCTTTTCCGCCCGCAGCCTTCCCCTGCGCGGCGGGCAGGTGGACTGCGCCGGTCCCGGGTTCCAGGTGTATTCGTCCTGGCCCATGCCGAAGCGTTACAACACCATCAGCGGCACCAGCATGGCGACGCCCCATGCCGCCGGCGTGGCGGCCCTGTGGTCAGAGGCTACCGGCCGGCGCGGCCTGGAACTATGGGCCACCCTGGTGCAGGAAGCGGAGCGGTTGCCCGTGCCCTCCGTCGACGTCGGGGCGGGGCTGGTATTTGCCCCGCAGTGACCCGCTTCCCCCGGGAGGGGGCGCCGGACCTATCATGGGGGTATGCAGATCACCGTGACGGTGCGCCACGACTACCTTTCCGATACCGGGCGGATTGCCGAGCAGTTGGCAGCCGGCGGCATGCGGGTGGAAAACGTGTTGTCCACCTTGGGCATGATTACCGGTTCATTGCCGGAGGGACAGCGTGCCGCTGTTGCCGGAATCGAGGGCGTCGAGTCCGTGGACGAAGACCGGCAGTTCGTCCTGCCTCCTCCCGACTCCGACATCCAATAGGCTCAGCGGACAAATTCCGGGACTCCCCCGGCCCGCAAGGCCGCCTTCAGCCGGGCGCGATGGTAGTCGGTCAGCTCCGGCAGTTCGTCCAGCCCGAACCAGCCGACCTCGGACGACTCGTCGTCGTTGACCCGCGCTTCGCCGCCCACCTGCCGGCACCGGAAGTTCAGCGTCAGGAACTGGGCCCGGTCCCCGTTGACGAACTCCATGGGGCCGCCCGCGTGGACCTCGGCCAGGTGCTCGACCTCGGCAACGACGCCCGTTTCCTCCCAGACCTCGCGCACCACGCCCGCGGCGGGCTGCTCCCCCGGGTCCAGGATGCCGGTGATCAGCGTCCACCGCCCGTTATCGGCGCGCCGGCCCAGCAGGACGCGGTTGCGCCCATCCAGCACCACCGCGGTGACACCGGGCAACCAGAGCAGGTCGTGGCCGATTTTGTCGCGCAACCGGAGGATGAAGTCGGGAGTAGGCATGGACCTAGGCTACGTCGGCAGCAGCAGCGCCGCCCACGCGCCGGCGATCATGAACGGCCCGAACGGAATGTCGCTGTGCAGCGATCCACGCCGCAGCACCACCAGCAACACCCCGTACGCACCGCCCAGCAGGAAGGCCGCGAACGTCCCCAGCAGCAGGTGTTCAAACCCCAGGTAGCCCAGGTACATCCCCAGCACCCCGGCCAGTTTGACGTCGCCGAATCCCATGCCGGCTGGATAAATGAGCCGGACGGCGAAATAGAAGACCCAGAGCAGTGCGCCGCCGGCCGGCACCCGCCAGAACATGCCGGCTTCATAGCCTCCGAGGGAGGCCGCAAGCAGCAGCACCCCGGAGACCGCGTAGGCCGGGAAAACAATGCGGTTCGGCAGCCGGTGCGTCCGCAGGTCAATCCAGCTCAGCCGGACTCCGATCACCAGCAGATAGCCGCCGGCGGCCAGCAGCATCCAAAACGCGAATGCACGGCCGGGCCACAGCAGCGCCAGTTGCTCGACCATGGACCCAACCTACTGCACCCGCCTGATCCCCGGGAGCCGGCGGCTACACTGTGGATATGAACGGCGGGAGCGTGCTCAAGGCCGGCGACGCCGCCGGCAACGCGGAGATCTTCAGGTGCCTCTGCCGCTCTTCTCCGTGGAAGTGGGAATCGCTGCGGTTTGAGCTCCGGGCCGTCCACCCGGATGCGCCGGAGCCGGATGCTTCCGGCGGCATGCTGCGTGCGTGGACCCGGCGCCCCGGAGCGCTTCGGGTCGAGTCGGCTGACGGCAGGCTGCTGTACAGCACCACCGGCATTAACGACTCCCGGGACGGTTTCTACGTCAGCGCGACACGCAAGTCGTGGCTGTTGCCTCCGCATCTGGTCACGCCGGTATTCAACGACCTCCATCTGGTGCGCCGCCGGCCCGAGGCCGCCTACGGTGAGCCGGTCTTCGGCAACGGGCGCTGGTCCGCGATGCTGGATCCGGTTGAGCTGGCCGGCAACGCGCCGGTGGCCTATGAGGCGCCCTTCGCCAACCCCGTGGAGATCCATGATCTGCGTGAGGTCGAGCACCAGGGCCGGAGGGCGTTGGAGGCGGTCGTCTCGCCCAACCAGACGTATGCACCGTACGACGCCGGCCATCCGCTGCTTCCCGAGGGCCGCACCGAGGTGCGGGTCGACTGGCGGACCGGCGTCTGTGTTTCCGCGGTGGCCATGGACGGGCCCCAACAGGGCGGCGGTCATGCGTTGACCATCCTCGGGGTGGACGAATACATGCTCGACGACCTGTTCCTCGAGGTCAGCATGAACCTCACCGACGTGCGGGAGCACATTCCCTGGCCGGTGCGCCCGCATCCCGCCTGACGGCGCGGCGAAGCGGGCCGGTGCCACCAGGCCCGGACGTCCGGCCGGCACCGGCCAGCACACCCCGCCGCCCGGGTGCAGCACGCCCGGTGGCACTCCGGTCGTCCGGACGGTGCAGGGCGCGCGGCCGGGCCCTGGCGTTGAGGGGTGGGGCCAGGGCCCGGCGGCGTGCGCCCGGCCGGCCGGCCGTGCTGCGCCAAGCCACCGGGGTCACGAGTCCAGAGTCCCCATTCATCCTTGGAAAAAGCCGGTGCCGTCCCAGTCCCCCCCTCACATTAGGGGTATCGGCACCCCTCAGGCGAGGCTGTCCCGCCGTCGGGGAGCCAGCGCACGATGGTAGTGCACTCATTGGGGGGTGCGTGCTGCGAGGGGGGAATCGTGGAGCAATTGAGTGGATGGGCCATGCCTATGGCCGTGCAAATGATCGGAAACTTGCGGATCCGTCGCGGCGAGACCGTGTTGACCGCCGACAAATTGGGCGGCCCAAAGCCGCGTCAGGTGCTGGAAATCTTGCTGTTGCACGTTGGTTCGCCGATGTCGAAGGACCGGCTGGTGCACCTGTTGTGGGGCGGCCGCGCCCCGGGTGAAGCGCTGGCCACGTTGGAGAGCTACGTCAGCATCCTGCGGCGCAACCTGCAGCCTGGCTGCGCGAAGACGGGACCGCTGCGCACGGCCAACGGCGGTTACATGATCGACCGGGACATGGTCGACGTCGACCTGCACCGCTTCCAGGCCCTGGTGCGGGCCGCCGAGTTTGCCGAACCGCCGAGGGCCTACCCCTTGTTGGTCGAGGCGTTGTCGCTCGCGTCGGAGCCGCTGCTGGGTGACGAGCTGACTCCCGATTGGGCGGAAGAGGCCCGTTCGGGCCATGCGGAAACGGTGCAGCACGCCCAACAGTTGGCTGCGGAGGCAGCGCTGGCCTTGCATCGGCCCGACGAAGCCGTGCTCTGGGCCCAGCGGTGCGTTGCTGCTTCTCCGCTGAATGAAGCGGCGTGGACAGTCCTCATCCGAGGCCTGGAACTTTGCGGGCGGCATGCCGACGGGTTGCAGGCCTACGAACGGTGCCGTCGGTTGTTCGGCCGCGACCTCGGTTGTGCCCCCGGCCCGGCCCTTCAGGAGGTCCACGTGCGGCTGCTGAAGGCCACCGCTGATGCCCAGTCCGGACTTTCAGAAGTTCTGGCGGCGCTGCTGCTGCTCAACGAACGGCTGACCCCGTCCGCAGCAAGGCACCGGAAGGAACATTTCACAGTCGACGCAACGGCCGGACCCCAGTACATGGCGGCGGGAGACATTGTCAGCTCGTTCCTGCGCAAGGCGCTCGCAGCCAGCTGAGGGCGGGAGACCTGCCGGCCCCGGTATGTACTTCCCGGCGCGCACCGTGCATACTCGTGGTGGGGTCAAGTCCTTCGTGTCTTGAGTTGGGGAACTGGAGTGAGCTCTTTGGGGGAGCAAAAACTAACAATCGCTGTCGTGGATGATCACACGACCTTCGCGGAGTTGCTGTCTGACGCTTTGGACCGGGAAGCGGATCTGGCCAATGTGGGCAGCGCCGCCGGTGTGAGCGAGGCGGTTGCCTTGTGCCGCCGGGCCCGGCCCGACGTGGTCATCATGGATTACCACCTGCCCGACGGCGACGGGGTCAGCGCGGCCGAGCAGATCCTGCAGGCTGCCCCGGAGACACGGATCATCTTGTTGACCGGTAACCCGTCGCTGAATGTACTGGCGCGCGCCGCCGCCTCGGGTCTTTGCGGTTTCCTGCCCAAAGACGGTTCCCTGTCGACGCTGCTCGAGACGGTCCGGAACGCCAGGAGCGGCAGCATGTCGGTCTACCCGTCCGCGCTCACTCGATACGTCACCGCTCCACCGGCCACGGCAGCGGACAGGCCTGCCCTGACCAAACGCGAGCACCAGGTATTGGCCCTCATGGCAGCAGGCAACGATGTCCGCACGAATTCCCGGAGGCTGGGCATATCCCCGCACACGTGCCGGGGATACGTGAAGTCGATCCTGGCCAAGCTCGGCGCACATTCACAGCTCGAAGCCGTCGCCACCGCCCAGCGGCTGGAACTGCTGGACGGCGGGCATGGTCGTTGACTTGGCCGCGCAGGTCCGGCGCAGCATCCTCTCTGAAAAGCCCTCTGGATCCCGCCGCCGGAAGCCCTCTGAAATGCAGGCGGCCCTGCGCCGCTTCGCAATGTCGGGGCTTGCGGCACTGATCATCGTCACGGTGCCGGTGATCATGGTCGCCCGCTCGCTGGCTGCCGACCATGCCCTCCTCCACGCCGCGGAACGCACGGCACAAATCGTCGACCACCAATTCTCCCAGGACGTCACGGAGGCGGCGCTGGCCGGGGTTCCGGAGGCCCTGGCCGAATTGGACAGCGAAGTTGACCCGATGATCGACGACGGCCACCTTTTGCGGGTCACCGTCCGGGATCTTGACGGCTCGATTGTCTATTCCGACGTCGATGAGCTGATCGGCCGGCAGATCCACCTGCCGGCCCGGCTCCTGGCCCAGTTGCAGGGGAATGCACCCGTCAGCGTCGTCGAAGATCCCCCGGACGACAACATCTTCGGGCTGGGCCGCGCCGAGCTGGTCAACGTGTATGTGCGGGCCCAGGCCGCCGATGGAAATGACTACATCTTCGAACTGTCTCACCCGGCGAACGAAATCAACCGCATGCAGGACGAGATGCTGGGCATCCTGCCTGTCATCCTCGTCGCGTTGGCCGTGCTGCAGTTGCTCCAGCTCGGACCGGCACTTCGAATGGCGCGCCGCATGCGGAAGGCCAGTGAAATCCGGCGTGGACTGCTGCAGAAATCGATGGCGGCCTCCGAAGAGGAACGCCGGCGTTTGGGCCGGACCCTCCACGACGGCGTCATCCAGGATCTGGCGGGGCTGGCCTACACCCTGGAATCGCGCGAACAGCAGCAGACCGCTTCGGACAGCGACTTTCATGCGCTGGCACGGAATATGGTGAAGGGCAGCATCGACGACTTGCGCCGGATCACCCTGACGCTGTACCCGCCGGACCTGTCGGCCGAGGGCCTGCCGGCTGCGCTCGACGGGTTGGGTGTGCCGGTCCGCCAACGGGGAGCCGATTGGCAACTGGAGATCGACTTCCCCGAGCCCGCCGCTCTCGCCCGCCCCGATTTGCTCTACCGGGCGGCACGTGAAGCCGTGACCAATGCTTCCAAGCATGCGTCCGCCCGGCTGGTCAAGGTCTCGCTGCGGCAGTCCAGCGATGCAGTTGTGCTGGAGGTCGTCGACGACGGCGTCGGCTTTACTCCTGACGCCGCCAGGCGGGCCGAACACCTCGGCCTACGGATCATGCGCGACACCGTCCGGGAAGCCGAGGGTACGCTGCACGTTGAATCGGCCCCCGGCGCCGGCACCCGGATCGTCATGGCCTTCCCTTCCGGGCAGTAGTTTCCAGGCGCCTGCCAGGACGCAGCCAGGGGCAACCCCCGGCGCAGTGAGGCGACGATCGGCCGGCTGCCTTCGGCGGGAAGCGGGCCGCGCTGCGGCAGCCCGCTTCCCGCCGACGGATGGGAACGCCGGCTAGATCTCGGCGCCCTCCAGCAACTCCGTGACCAGGGCGGCGATGGGCGAGCGCTCCGACCGTGTCAGCGTCACGTGGCCGAAGAGCGGGTGCCCCTTGAGCGTTTCGACGACGGCGGCGATGCCGTCGTGCCGCCCGACCCGCAGGTTGTCACGCTGCGCGACGTCGTGCGTGAGGACGATCTTGGAGTTCTGGCCGATTCGGCTCATCACCGTCAGCAGCACGTTCTTCTCCAGCGATTGCGCCTCATCCACCACCACGAACGAGTCGTGCAGCGAGCGGCCGCGGATGTGCGTCAGCGGCAGCACCTCCAGCATGCCGCGGTCCATGACTTCCTCGACCACTTCGGTCGAAACCAGGGCGCCGAGCGTGTCGAACACCGCCTGGGCCCACGGATTCATCTTTTCCGATTCGGAGCCGGGCAGGTACCCGAGTTCCTGGCCGCCGACGGCGTACAGCGGCCGGAACACCACCACCTTCCGGTGCTCGCGCCGCTCCAGGACCGCTTCCAGCCCGGCGCACAGCGCCAGCGCGGACTTGCCGGTACCGGCCCGTCCGCCGAGGGAGACTATCCCCACCTCGGGGTCCATCAGCAGGTCGATGGCCAGCCGCTGTTCCGCGGAGCGTCCGTGCAAGCCGAACACGTCGCGGTCGCCCTTGACCAGGCGGACCTGTTTGTCGGCCCCCACCCGGCCCAGGGCCGATCCGCGGGTGGACAGCAGCACCAGTCCCGTGTTGGCGGGCAGCTCCGCGGCCTCCGGGATGAACACCGGCTCGTGTCCATACAGCGCGGTCACGTCGTCGTCGGCCACATCCAGCTCGGCCACGCCGGTCCAGCCGGAGTCTTTGACCAGTTCGTTGCGGTACTCGTCCGCGCGAAGCCCCAGCGCCGACGCTTTCACCCGCAGGGGCAGGTCCTTGGAGACCACGGTGACGTTGCGGCCCTCCACGGCGAGGTTCTTGGCCACGGCCAGGATTCTGCTGTCGTTGTCGCCGCCGCGGAATCCCGCCGGCAGCACGTCGGACGAAACATGGTTGAGCTCCACCCGCAGCGTGCCGCCCTCCGTCCCCAGCGGTATGGGCTGGTCCAGGCCGCCGTGCTGCACGCGCAGGTCATCCAGCAGACGCAGCGCCTGGCGGGCAAAATAGCCCAGCTCCGGGTCGTGCCGCTTGCCTTCCAACTCCGTGATCACCACCACCGGCAGGATCACCTCATGCTCGGCGAAGCGCAGCAGTGCCCGCGGATCGGACAGCAGCACGGAGGTGTCCAGGACAAATGACGCCCGCGCTGTTTCCCGTTCCCCGGCGGAAACAGAACGACCGGACGAGGTGGCAGCGGCGGGCTGCTTCCCGGGTCCGGTCGTGGCGGCTGGATGCGGATTCTTGCTGGCGGTCATGCTTGCTCCCGTCCGGAGCGCGACGGCTCCGACTGTGTGAAGCGGGGCGTGGACGGTAGGGCCACCAGGCCGGAACCGGCCTCCCCCGATGCGGCTTTCGCTGTGCGCATCAAACTGGTGGCCTCCCGATCAATCTGCGGTTTTGCCGACTGATAGACCCAAATTACGCCGATGTAATTCAGCAACACAAGGGTCCGGAAGAAATCGTTTCAATGAATTCTGCGTAACAGGGACGGATGCCGGCCCGCCGCCCGCTCCGCCGACCGCGTCAGGCGCCGAAACGGCGCTGCCGGCTGGCGTAGTCGCGGAGCGCCCGCAGGAAGTCCAAGCGCCGGAAATCCGGCCACAGGGCCTCACAGAAGTAGTATTCGCTGTAGGCGCTTTGCCACATCAGGAAGCCGGAGAGCCGCTGTTCGCCCGAGGTCCTGATGACCAGGTCCGGGTCCGGCTGGCCGCTGGTGTAGAGATAGCCGGAGATGTCCTCGACCGCCAACGCATCCGCAACGTCGGCAAGGCTCTTGCCTTCCGCGTCGGCATGGCGCAGCAGGCCCTTGACGGCGTCAACGATTTCCCGCCGGCCGCCGTAGCCCACGGCCACGTTCACGTGGACGCCGTTTACACCGGCGGTCTGCTCCCCCAGGTCGCTGAGTTTGGCAGCGAGGTCCGCCGGGAGTGTCTCCAGCGCGCCGACGGGATGGACGCGCACGTTCTTGCCCTCGCCCAACCGGTCCAAAGTGTTGCCAATGACACCCAGCAGTTCGCGCAATTCGTCTTCCGAACGGCCCATGTTGTCCGTGGAGAGCATGTAGAGGGTAACCACCTTGATGCCCAGGTCGCCGCACCAGCCCAGGAACTCCAGGATCTTGTCTGCTCCGGCCTGGTGGCCTTCCCGCGTGGGCGCCCCGGCCAGCCTGGCCCAGCGCCGATTGCCGTCGACGACCACGCCGATGTGGCCCGGGATCCGGTCGGGCGCCAGCGAACGTTGCAGGCGCCGCTCATACAGGCGGTACAGGACGCCGGGAAGAGACACCGCACCCCGCCTTCCTGATCGCCCGTTCACGACTTAGAATTCTATCCCCCCGCCCGGCCGGTTCCGCGCCACCCCTTGTTACCGGCCGGTAACAAGGGGTGGCGGCGGCCGCTAGAATAACCGCATGAGTGAACACGGCGCCGCCACCGGGCCCTCCGGTTACCGGGGCGGCTACGAGGATTCCGCCGCCCGGCGGGAGGCCACGGACGGCCCCATCGAGCGGGCCGTGGAGCAGGTAGCCGACGCGCTCAACATCAAGCCGAAGTTCCGCGGCTGGCTGCACGCTGGGGCCACGCCCCTGGCCCTGGCGGCCGGGATTGTCCTCGTGGCGCTGGCACCCACGGCAGCGGCCAAATGGGCCTGCGCGGTCTACGCGGTTACGGGCCTGCTGCTCTTCGGCGTCAGCGCCGTCTACCACCGCGGCAACTGGAGCCCCCGCGTCAAACTGGTGCTCAAGCGCCTGGACCACACCAACATCATGCTGGTCATCGCCGGAACGTACACGCCGCTGGCCTGGTCACTGTTGGAACCGGCGAAGGCCACGTTGCTGCTGTGGCTGATCTGGGCCGGCGCCATCGCCGGCGTCGGGTTCCGGGTGTTGTGGCCCCACGCGCCGCGCTGGCTCTATGTCCCGGTTTATTGCGCACTCGGGCTGGCCGCACTGTTCTACCTGCCCGACTTCTTCGCGGCCAGCGTCCCCGCGGCGGTCCTGATCTGCGCGGGAGGGGTCCTCTACATCGGCGGTGCGGTGGTGTACGGGATCAAGCGGCCGAATTTCTCTCCCACCTGGTTCGGCTTCCACGAGCTGTTCCATGCCTGCACCGTGGTGGCTTTCGTCTGCCATTACCTCGCCATCATGATCGCGGTGCTCGGCAACTCCGGCTAAAGGTCACCACGGGCGTCCGGCAAAGCGCCGGACTCATCCTGCTCCCGCACCCAGCTCGGCCAGCAGGCCCTCGACGGTTGCCACCGGCCGCCGGCACACCATCCCCCGGCACACGTAAGCCAGGGCACCTTCGGCCGGGACGGGCTTATCGGCCAGCAGCGGCGGCGCCCCCTCCGGCCGCCGGGCCTCTCCGGACCGCGCGATCACCAGACCCGGGCTGCCGGTTGCGCGCGCCGCGGCTATGAGCTCGGCGGCCGCACCCGGAGCCCCCGTGACCGCCAGCTCTACCGGCCCCGCCGCCAGTGCCTGCGCAGCGGCCAGGCCCCACCCGGCGGCACGCGGTGCGCGCACGGCAATCCGCTCCAGATACCCCAGCAGCCGGCCCGCCAGCTCCCGGTGCCGGGCGGAGCCGCTGTAGGCGGCATAGCTGGCCAACGCGCCGGCCAACAGCCCGGTGCCGCTGGGAGTGGCGCTCTCCAGCGGATCCGCGGGCGGAACGGATCCGGCGGCGGCAGCCACCTGGGCGGCGGGGGCCGCCTGGTCGCTCAGCTGTCCCGCCTCCAGGAACACCTCCTCCGCGCGCAGCACCAGCGCTTCCGCGACGGCATACCAGCGGGGCTCTCCGGTGGCCGCATACAGCGAGAACAGCCCCTCCGCGCAGCCGGCGTAGTCCTCCAGCAAACCTTCGAAGTGCTGGGCAGTGCCGTTGTGAGACACCCGCGCAAGCCGGCCGGAGCCGTCCAGGTGCACGGCCAGCAGGTAGTCCGCGGCGGCCACCGCGGCGGCGGTCAGGTCGGGCCGCGCCAGCAGCTCGCCGGCTTCGGCCAGCCCGGCCACGGCCAGGCCGTTCCAGCCGGCGACAACTTTTTCATCCCGCTCCGGCTGCGGCCGTTCCTGTCGGGCGGCCAGCAGCACCGGACGCAGCCCTTCCCACCGCTGCCGCTCGTCCGGTTCCAGCAGCCGTCCCGGGTGCAAGGTCGAGCCGGCGGCGGTGACGTTGCCCCGCTCGCGCACGCCCATCACGGAGGCAACCCAACCGCCGTCGTCGGCGCCGAGCAGCTCCCGCAGCTCTGCCGGGGACCACAGGTACGTGGCGCCTTCGTGGTGGACACCGTCGACGACGGTGTCGGCGTCGAGCGAGGACGCAAACCCGCCGTGCGACAACCGCAGCCGGTCCACCATCCAGTCCGCCGTGCCGGCCGTGACCGCGCGCCCCAGGTCCCTCTCGGCCTCGACCGAAGACTGGAACGCCCACTGCGCATACACGCGCAGCAGCTGGACATTGTCATAGAGCATTTTTTCGAAGTGCGGCACGGACCACTGACGGTCCACCGCATAGCGGGCAAAGCCGCCCTCCACCTGGTCGTACAACGCGGACCCGGCCATGGCCTGCAGCGTCCGGGACGATAGTGCGGCGGCCTGGCCCGCCGTGTCGGACCGCGAGGCCGCGGCATGCCGGAGCAGGAAGTGCAGCACGGCCGACGGCGGAAATTTGGGTGCCGCGCCAAACCCGCCGAAGACGGTGTCCTCCTGCCGCGCCAGGACTTCGACGGCCTGCTCGAGGACCGGGCGGCCCGCACCCCAGCCGCCGGCGGACACCTGTACGGGTCCCGGCCCCGGATCGCCGGACCGATCGGCGGCGTCATCGGGCCCCTGAGTGAGGTCCCCGAGGAGCTCACGGTTGGCTTCCCCTGCCTGCGCGAGGGCCTCGGCCAGCGAGGCGGCAGTGGTTTCAACGGCGTCCCGGCGCTGCTCCCAGGCTTCATGGACCGCCTGGAGTACCTGGCGGAAGGATGGCTGGCCCTGCAGCGGCCGCGGCGGGAAGTAGGTGCCGGCATAGAAGGCCCGGCCGTCGGGCAGGGTAAAGACGCTCATCGGCCAGCCGCCCTGACCGGTCATCAGCTGCGTGGCCGCCATGTAGACGTTGTCCACGTCCGGGCGTTCCTCCCGGTCCACTTTGACCGGAATGAAATGCTCGTTCAGGTACCGGGCCGTGGCTTCGTCCTCGAAGGACTCACCGGCCATCACATGGCACCAGTGGCACGCCGCATAGCCGACCGAAATGAAAACAGGCACGTCGCGCAGACGTGCCTGTTCAAAGGCCTGGTCACCGAACGGCCACCAGTCCACCGGGTTCCCGGCATGCTGCCGCAAGTAGGCCGAAGCCTCCGAGCGCAGTCTGCCGGCCATGGTTACTCCCGGCGGTCCGGGCGGCCCGAGCGGCCGCTGCGTTCGTTCGGGCTCCCCGTTTCGGTGCCGCCGCCGTCCGCGTACCCCCGCGCGCCCCCGCCGGAAGTGCCTGCCTGCCCGGACGCTTCGGGGCCGGACTCGGGCGAATCCTGGCCGCCGCTCTCCTCCACCTGGGCGCGATAGCGCACCCGCCGGATGCGCCGGCTCATGTCCCAGATCAGGAAAACCACCACGGCCGCGAGGCCAAAGGTGAAGAAGAAGCCCCAGGGCCCGGGCGACACCTGCTCAGGGTCCAGGCCGGGCCGGAGACTGGGTTCGCCGGCACCGGCGGCGACGGCGGCAAGGATCTGGATCAGGGGCAAGTTTTAATCTCTTTCTCGCTGCGTCCCGGAAACTTCGACTCCGGCGCTGGTTGGCTGCAAGGTCTATCTTATGCCCGCGAAAAAATCCGTTTCCGGCACGCTGGTCTCCACCCGGGCGTGGATCAACGAGAAATCCTCCCACGGCCAGACGGTCCGCTGCATCTCCTCAGAGACCGCGAAGAAGAACCCGGTGGGCTCCACCTGGGTCCGATGCGCCAGCAGCGCGCGGTCGCGGTGGCGGAAAAAGTCGCCGCAGTCGATCTGCGTGGTGGTGCGGTGGTTGGGCATGGGCGGCTGGTGCCCCTCGGCGTCGGCCTCCAGCCATGCCGCGAGGCGCGCGGCGTAGGGCGACTGCAGCCCGGCTTCCTCCAGGGCGTAGTGCAGTGCTTGGAACCGTTCCGGGTTGAACGCGCGGTCGTAGTAAAGCTTGAGCGGCTCCCAGGGACTGCCCGCGTCGGGGTAGCGCTCCGGGTCACCGGCAGCGTGGTAGGCCTCCACCGCCACCTTGTGGGCCATGATGTGGTCGGGGTGCGGGTAGCCGCCGTTCTCGTCGTAGCTGATCACCACATGCGGGCGGAATTCGCGGACCAGCTTCACGAGCGGAGCCGCAGCCCGTTCCAGGGGCAGCGTGGCGAAGCAGCCGAACGGCAGCGGCGGCAGCGGATCCCCCTCCGGCAGGCCAGAATCAGCGAACCCCAGCCAGCGATGCTGTACGCCCAGCTCCGCTGCCGCCCGGGCCATCTCCACCCGCCGCAGGCCGGCCAGGTCCCGGTGCGCTTGCGGGTCGGAGGCGGCCTCCGCGTTGAGGATGTCTCCGCGTTCACCGCCGGTGCAGGTGGCGACGAGCACCTGGACGCCTTCGGCGGCATAACGCGCCATGGACGCGGCGCCTTTGCTGGATTCGTCGTCCGGATGGGCGTGGACCGCCAGCAGGCGCAGTCCCTCACTCTGCGCCGGCTGGGCTGCGTCGAAGCTCACGTGGCTGCTCCTGGGAAATCTTGCGTGGGTGGGTGGGAAGCTAAACTTGAGGGCGTGAGCACCTCCGGCCCCCGAACTCCTCAGACTCCCCCCAGCTTAACGGTTTCCGAACGTTACGGCACACCGCGGCGGACGCTGTCCCGCCGCAGCAAACTGGCACTGGCCGGCGGGGCCTTGGGCGTGGCCATCATCGGCGCCGGTTTCTTTGCCCTGGGCCAGGGCGGGCCGCAGATCGAGAGCAAGGACGTGGGCTTTGCCGTGGCCGACGCCGGTCACATCACCGTGGACTTCCAAGTCACCAAGGATCCCGAGGCCATCGTCCACTGCGCGGTCCAGGCCCTGAGCGAGAACTACGCCGTCGTCGGCTGGAAGGTCGCCACGATCGGGCCGGCCGCCGAAGGGGATACGGCCGAGACCACCGCGCACCGCGTCCAGCTCAGGACCGAATCCCTGGCCGTTTCCGGCGGCGTGGACAGCTGCTGGCCCGCCGGCACCGGCGGCTGACCCTCCCGCCGGGCGCGCCCGGAGGCATGCCATTCCAGGCTGTCGCGGTTCTTTTGCCACCGGGTTATTGGGAAAACCGGCGTCGGCTGACTACAATTGAGCAAATACATTGCCCCGCCCCCCGGTGAACTGGGACCTCCCAGAACGAATGATTCACCTTTACGGCGGGGTCTTTGCATGGAGTGGCCGCCACCTTGGCGGCCTTTTGTGCAAAGAGCCACCGTGCCGGCCCGCCTCCAGCGGTACCGGCAGCAATTAAGGAGAACTACGTGTCCACTTCCAGCGCACCCGTCGCCTGGCTCACTCAGGAAGCCTACGACCGTCTGAAGGCTGAACTGGATCACCTTTCGGGCCCCGGCCGGGCAGAGATTGTCGACCGCATCGAACAGGCCCGCTCCGAGGGGGATCTCAAGGAAAACGGCGGTTACCACGCGGCCAAGGAAGAACAGGGCAAGGCCGAGGCCCGGATCCGTCAGCTCACCGACTTGCTGCGCAACGCCCACGTGGGCGAGGCACCCGCTGACGACGGCATCGTAGAGCCGGGCATGGTCATCGAAGCGAAGATCGCAGGCGACACCGAGCGCTTCCTGTTGGGCAGCCGCGAGGTCGCCGGCGAATCCGAACTGGACGTGTACAGCGAAAAGTCTCCGCTGGGTGCTGCCATCCACGGCCTGCGCGCGGGAGAATCCACCACCTATGCTGCGCCTAACGGCAAGCAGATCAGCGTGGAGATCATTTCCGCCAAGCCTTACGCCGGCTGATTACGCACCATCATCGTCGAAGGCGGGCTCCTGCGGGAGCCCGCCTTCGGCGTATGCGGCAGCAGGCGTCAGCCCGCGCGCGCCGGGAACGGGTTCAGCGAAGGCCCCGCCTGCGGCGCAGCAGCACGGCTGCGGCGACTCCCCCGGCCGCCCCGAAAAGGTGCGCCTGCCAGGAGATCCCGGGCAGCGCCGTCGGCAGGACTCCCCACAACACCGAGCCGTAGAACAGAAAGATGACCACGGCCAGCAGGATCTGGCGCCAGCTGTGATTGTAGAAGCCACGCACCAACAAGTAGGCTAACAACCCGAAGACCAGGCCGGAGGCGCCGATGGTCAGGCCCGCGCCGGTCAGCCAGACCCCTAGCCCGGAGGCCAGCCAGCTGCAGGCGAGCACCACGAAAAACCGCCGGATTCCTTCCAGCAGCGTCAGGAACGCGAGTACCAGCAGCGGGACCGTGTTGCTCAACAGGTGGCCGGTGTCGGCGTGCAGCAGCGGCGCGAACACCACACCGTCAAGCCCGTCGAGCCGCCGTGGCGCGATGCCCAGCAGCAGGCTGAAGTACCCGCCGGCGAAGATGTTGACCAGGAAGACCACCCATAGCAGTGCCGCCAGTGCCCCGGCTCCGGCCAGCGCCGGGGCGGGGCGCAGTCCACGGCTTCCGGCGGCCACGGTCAGTGGACGACGATGGGCTGGAAGCCAGCGGCGCGGAGGCTGCCGAGCACCAGTTCGCAGTGCTCGTGGCCCTTTGTCTCGATGTCGATGGTGATGGCCACATCGCCCATGCTGATGGACCCGCCGATGCGGGTATGGTCCACGCGCGTGACGTTGGCGTCCGATTCGGCGATGATCCGCGAGATCGTGGCCAGCGAGCCGGGTCGGTCGTCGAGCATGATCCGCACGGACATGAACCGGCCGGAAGCGTACAGCCCCCGCTGGATCACCTTCAGCATCAGCATGGGATCTATGTTTCCGCCGGAGAGGATCACCGCCGTGGTGCCCGGATCCGGGATGACACCTTCCATGAGCGCGGCGACGCCGACGGCACCGGCGGGCTCGACCACCAGCTTGGACCGTTCAACCAGGAAGATCAGTGCGCGGGCCAGGGCGTCCTCGCTGACCGTGACCACGTCGTCGACCAGTTCCCGGATGATGGAGAACGGCAGCTGCCCGGGCCGGCCGACGGCGATACCGTCGGCCATGGTGGAGACCTTCTGCAGCGGCACCAGCGCATCGGCGGCCAGGGAGGGAGGGTAGGCGGCCGCATTCTCCGCCTGCACGCCGATCACCCTGATCTCGCGGCCCAGCTCCTTCGCCCTGGCCTTGACGGCCGTGGCGACCCCGGCCAGCAGTCCCCCGCCGCCGACGCCCATGACGATGGTCTCGACGTTGGGGACCTGCTCCAGGATCTCGAGCCCCAGCGTGCCCTGTCCGGCGATGATGTCGGGGTTGTCGAACGGATGCACGAAGACCGCTCCGGTCTCGTCCGCGTAGCGCTGCGCCTCGGCGAGGGCCTCGTCCACATTGTGGCCGTGCAGCACGACTTCGGCGCCGTGGCCCCGGGTGGCCGCGAGCTTCGGCAGGGCGACGCCGAGCGGCATGAAAATGCGGGCCTTGATGCCCAGGCGGGCCGCCGCCACCGCGACGCCTTGCGCGTGGTTTCCGGCGGAGGCAGCCACGACGCCGCGCGCCTTCTCCGCATCGGACAGCCCGGCCATCCGCACGTAGGCACCCCGGACCTTGAACGACCCGGCCCGCTGCAGGTTCTCGCATTTGAAGAACACGTCGGAGCCGACCATCCGGCCCAGGGCGCGGGATTGTTCGATCGGCGTCTTGGCGATGATGCCGTCGAGGGTTTTCCGGGCGGCTTGGATGTCGTCGAGCGTGACGGGAAGCTGGGCGGTGACTGTCACTTGTCGGTCTCTTTTCTGTGCAGCAGGACGCGGCGTCGGCGGGAGGGTTCCCGGTCTGAGGGCTCGGGCGGATTTCCGGGACCCGGCGAAGCCAGTGCCGGTTCCGGCGCCCGGTAGGGCTCTTCCACCGGTGGCGGCGCGCCCAGGGCCGGGTCTGTTTCCCAGCCGCGGGCGGCGATGTACTTCACGACCGCGTTGAGGATCGCGAGCAAGGGGACGGCAAAGAGTGCGCCGGCGACGCCCGCGACCATGGAGCCGCCGGCCACGGCCAGCACGACGGCCAGCGGATGCAGCGAGACTGCCTTGCCCATGATCAGCGGCTGGAGCACGTGGCCCTCCAGTTGCTGAACTCCCAGCACGATGGCGAGCATGATCAGCGCGTTGACCCAGCCGTTGGCCACCAGTGCCAGGAGGACGGCGACGAACCCGGTGAGCAGGGCACCGACGATCGGGACGAAGGAGCCAAGGAATACCAGGACGCCCAGCGGAAGTGCCAGTGGCACGCCGATGATGGCCGCGCCCGCGCCGATGCCGACGGCGTCAACGAAAGCGACGAACATCTGGACCCGGATGTAGTGCACCATGGAGGTCCAGCCCTTGCGGCCGGCGCCATTGCTGGCTGCCCTCGCCTTCTTGGGCAGCAGGCCGACCATGAAACGCCAGATCCGGTCGCCGTCGTAGAGGAAGAAAATCAGCGCGAAGATGGTCAGCAGCAGGCCGGTGACCAGGTGTCCGGCGGTGGACCCGACGCTCAGGGCGCTGGAGAAGATCGCGCTGCTGTTGTTCTGCAGCTGGTCCAAGCCTTCGTTCAGGTAGTCGTTGAGTTGTTCGTTGGTCAGGCGGAGCGGCCCGTCGGTCAGCCAGCCCTGGACCTGGCCGATGCCTTGCATCACCTGGTCCCACAGCTCGCTGAAGCCGATGTAGAGCTGCCGGCCGACCAGGGAGAGCGCCCCGCCGATCAGCCCCAGGAAGCCCAGGATGGTGATGACGACCGCCAAGCTCTTGGGAACCTTGGCCTTTTGCAGGAACCGGACGACGGGGGAAATCAAGGCGGCGATCAGGGCCGCGACCATCAACGGGATGATCAGCAGCGAGACGAAACTGAGCAGCCAGACCAACAGTCCGCCCACCACCAGGATCAACCCCACCCGCCACGCCCAGGCCGCGCTGATCCGCAGCGCATAGGGAACGTCCTCGCGGACGTGGTGTTGGCCGTCAACTCCGGCCAAACGTCCGGCCGGCAGCGGACGGTTTTCGGGGAAGGACCGGTTCATACACCCAATAGTTTCATACTGTGACCCAGCCGTGCGTTCAGTGAAGCTGCGCCGTAATGCCCCAGCTCCCGCCGAACGTTGCACCGGGCTCCAGCCATTCCAGCCCCAGGCCGGAATTGAAGCTGTTGGCGGGTGCCGTCATCGGTTCCACCGCGACGGCGCGGTCCCGGCCCGGATATTTGGTGGTCACCAGGACATGGACGTAGCGGAAGGTTTCCTCCTGCCACAGCCGGACCTGCGAGCCGCTCTCCGAGGCGAGGGTGGTTACCGCGCGGCCGCCCGGGCCGGCGGACAGGGCGGTGTAGCCGTGATCGATGTCCAACTCCGCCACCCGGCTTCCGCCGCGCAGGTCGGTCTGGCCGGTGACCGGGACATCCGCCGTCGGAATCATGGTGTGCGGGTCGGTGGGAAAGTACCGCGCCGCCGGCACGGTCAAGGTCAGCCGGTCGGCGGGTTCGTCTCCGAGCCGGATGAAGGGATGTGCGCCAAGTGCGACCGGCGCCGCGGCCGCGGACAGGTTCCGCAGTTCCTGCCGGACGGTCAGGTCGCCGGCCTCGTCCAGGGAGTATTCGGCAAGATGGCTGAGCCGGAAGGGGTAGCCATGCTGGGGGAAGATCTCCGCCTGCAGCACTACCGTTGACGCGCTGCGGTCGACGAGCCGGTAGCCGGTGTTGCGCAGCAGCCCGTGGCTGGCGTGGCCGCGGCCCGGTTCCGTGATGTCCAGTTGTTGGACGGCGCCGTCCAACTCCCAACGGCCTCCCTGCACCCGGTTGGGCCAGGGCGCCAGCAGGATGCCCGAGGCCGAAGGTGGAATGCTGTCGTCGGCGAAGGTCTCGGTTAACTGCACGCCCTGTTTTTCGAAGAGCCGGAGGCAGCCCGCCAGTTCGGTGACCACGGCCCGCGATCCGGCGCGCCTCAGTTCAAACTGCTCGCCGGTCGCTGCCCGGCTGCGCTGGCCCGTCATGGTTCCACCGTAGCGGGTCGCCGCTTAAACAGCCGACCCCGGCGCACGGCCGGGGTCGGTTGGTTGGTAAGGAGAACGGCTGATTACTCGTCGCCGCGGAGGATGGCGAGCAGGCGCAGGATCTCCACGTAGAGCCAGACCAGTGTCACGGTCAGGCCGAAGGCGGCCGTCCAGGAGTACTTGCGGTCCACGCCCTGCCGGACGCCCTGCTCGATCGAGGTGAAGTCGACGATCAGGGAGAACGCGGCCAGGCCGATGGCCAGCAGGCCGATGATGACGCCCAGCGGGATGCCGATGCCCATAATGGTGATCACCGCGCCGCGCATTCCCCACTGGTTGTCCAGCACGCCGAACCACATCAGGCCCAGGTTGACCAGCGAGAAGAGCGCGTAGCCGATCAGCGCGATCATGAAGAAGCGCATGGCCTTGGGGGTGGCGCGCACCTTGCCGCTCTTGAACAGGGCCAGCGTGACGGCGAAGACGCACACTGTGCCCAGCACGGCCTGCGGGGCCACGCCGGCGTACATCGAGTCGATGACCATGGACAGGGCGCCGACGAACAGGCCCTCGGCGGCGGCGTAGGCCAGGATGAGGCCCTTGGACGGTTCCCGCTTGAAGGCGTTGACCAGCCCGAGCACCAGGCCGGCGATCATGCCCGGAATCAGCAGGATCGGGAACATCCAGCCGATCGCACCGCCGACGACCACCAGGGACAGGCAGGCCAGGGTCTTGAGGATGACGTCGTCATAGGTCATCCGGCCGGTTTGGGCGGGACCCGCCGACGGCTGGTTGTACAGATCCTGCAGCTGCTGGCTGGAAAGCTGGGTCTGGCCGGCGAGCACGGCGGAGCCGGCTCCGGCAGGGCCCGCGGGCGAGCCGCGGAACGCCTTCGGGTTGTTGAAAACCGGATTTCCTCCGATTGCCATCTTGTTGTCCTCCATCGTCAGGGGGCGAGCTATTGCTTAGACTACCAATCCCAACGAACAACACGGCAGAAAATTCCTTGACTGGCCGGTGAACCCGCGTCGGGCACCGGCGCCGCCCTCCGGCGCCGCCCTGGGCAGCAAACCTGCGTCGGCAGCAACGCCGCCCTGCGGCAGTCTCGCGGCCGACGCGCCTGCAGCCCCGCGGCCGACGCGCCTGCAGCCCCGCGGCCGGGCCCGCCTGCCCGGGTAGAATGCTGGGGTGACCTCCCGCAGTCCTTCCAACGCGCCCCGCTCCTCCGCCCGGGCCAAGCTGCCCCTGCGCATGCTCCATGACCGCATCCTCGTGGCTCCGGACCAGGACAGCAGCGAGCGCCGTTCGTCCTCGGGAATCGTCATTCCAGCCACCGCCGTCATGGGCAAGCGCCTCGCGTGGGCCGAAGTAGTCGCCGCCGGCCCGCACGTGCGCCAAGTAGCCGTCGGCGACCGGGTGCTCTTCGACCCCGAAGACCGCGCCGAAGTCGAAGTCAACGCCGCCGACTACACCCTGCTCCGCGAGCGCGACGTCCACGCCGTCTCCCAGCCGGAGGAAGCGGACAGCGGCACGGGGCTCTACCTGTAGATCTCTACCTGTAAATTCGGGCCCTTCCTGCAGTTCCCGGGCGCCCTGCCTGAAGCTTCCCGCAGGGACGCCTCTGGTTTCCCGCGTGGTTGCCGGCATCCGGTAGCCCGCCTGTTCCCGGAGGCCGATACGTTTCATCGATGCTAAATGACGGCTTCACAGTTGTTACCTGATCGCGACAGAACGCACCCTCCCGCCGCCCGTGACGCAGGTAACATAAACGACACGTCGGTGATTTCCGTCACAGACACTGTCAGCGCCTGCCGGTGATCCGGCGGACCACACCCCCCACTGTGGAGGTTCATATCTTGATCGCGATGCCGAAGCTCGTTCGGCCATTGGGGACACTGCTCGCCTTACTGGCGATCATCGCGGGCCTTATCTTGTCCGCGCCCCCCTCACTGGCTTCGACCACCTCACCCGAGCCCACCCCCGGCGCGACGACGACGGGGACCGCGCCGGCGGAGCCCTTCCGCGATACGATCAGCGGCGTCCTGCGCAATGCCGACGGCCCCGTTGTGGGGGTGCGGATCACGGCGACGGGCGAAGGATTCACCGGCGAGGCGACCACCGGCGAAAACGGGTCCTGGTCGATCGGTGTCCCGAAACGTGGAACCTACCAAGTCGAAGTGGACGTCTCGACCTTCCCGGAGGGAGTGGAGCTCGCCGAAGGCACACCGAATCCGCGGGAAGTCACCTTTACGAACACTTCCAACGCCGCCGCCATCTTTCCCCTCGGTGAAGGCATTGTGCTCCAGGGCGCCGGTTTCGCCGAGGTCTTCGTCGAGCGTCTCATTGCGGGCCTGAGCTTCGGCCTGCTGCTGGCCCTGGCCTCGGTCGGGTTGTCCCTCATTTACGGCACCACCGGGCTGACTAACTTCGCCCACGGCGAGATGGTCACCGTCGGCGCGGTGCTGATGTTCGGCCTCGCGCTGGTCGGCCTTCCGGTGTGGCTGGCCATGCTGTTGGCCATTGTCCTGGGCGGTGCATTCGGCTGGGCCCAGGACGCCTGGCTTTGGAAGCCGCTGCGTTATCGGGGTACCGGACTGATCCCCATGATGATCATCAGCATCGGCCTGGCCTTGGCTGCCCGGTACGTCATCCAGTTCAACTTCGGCGGCGCCACGCAGCAACTGCCGCAGGCCCGAAGCCCCATCCTGGAATTTGGCGACATTTCGATCAGCCGCAACACGCTGCTCTCGTTGGTTGTCAGCCTGATAGTGATCATCCTGATTGCCATGCTGCTGCTGAAGACCCGGCTGGGCAAGGCAACCCGGGCCGTCGCCGACAACCCCGCGCTGGCGGCGGCCTCCGGCATCGATGTTGACGGGGTCATCCGCATCGTCTGGACGGTCGGCGGGGTGCTGGCCGCGCTGGGCGGCATCCTTTGGGCCTATTACCGCCCCGGTGTCACCTTCAACATGGGCCAGCAGATCCTGCTGCTCGTCTTTGCCGGCGTCATCCTCGGCGGCCTGGGCACCGTGTTCGGCGCCCTGGTCGGTTCGGTCATCGTCGGCATGTTCGTCGAACTGTCGACGCTCTGGCTGGAAGCGGACCTGAAGTATGTGGGCGCCCTGCTGATCATGATCGTCGTCCTGCTGTTCCGGCCACAGGGCATCCTGGGCCGTCGAGAGCGCGTGGGTTAGGAGGCAACACCATGGATTTCCTGAATATTTTCACCAACGCCCTGGGCGAAATCATCAGCCCGACGACGGCCGCCTACGCCTTGGCGGCACTCGGCCTGGCCGTCCACTTCGGCTATTCCGGCCTGCTCAATTTCGGCCAAGCCGGCTTCATGGCTATCGGCGCCTACGGCTTCGCCATTCCCACGCTCGAGTGGGGGGTGCCGTTCTTTGTCGGCGTCTTGATAGCCCTGATTGGTTCGGTGATCTTTGCGCTGCTGCTGGGCATCCCCACGCTGCGCCTCCGGGCGGATTATCTGGCCATCGTCACGATCGCCGCAGCGGAGATCATCCGGTACGTGGTCACCACCAACGACCTGACGGACATCACCGGTTCGGCGAACGGCCTGGCTGCCTTCGAAGGCGGGTTCTTCGCCCTGAACCCGTTCCCGCAGGGCGCCTACAATTTCGGCCTGGTGACCCTGAACGAACGCGGCCTCTGGATCCGCGTCGTCGGCTGGGGCCTGGTGGTGATCTGCTGCCTGCTGGTGTTCCTGCTGATGCGCAGCCCGTGGGGCCGGATCCTGAAAGGCATCCGCGAGGACGAGAACGCGGTGCGGGCCTTGGGCAAGAACGTGTACTCGTACAAGATGCAGGCCCTCATCATCGGCGGCCTGTTCGGAACAATGGCCGGCATGGTGTTCACGCTCCCCCGCGGAGCGGTACAACCAGCCAACTACCAGACGGAGCTGACGTTCTTCCTCTGGACCTGCGTGCTGCTGGGCGGCATGGCCACCGTCCTCGGCCCGGTTATCGGCGCCATGCTCTTCTGGGTAGTCCTCTCGCTGACCCAGGGACTGCTCTACGGTGCCATCGAGGCGGACTACATCACCTTCCTGACAACCACACAGGCAGGACAGCTCCGCTACATCCTGGTTGGCATCGCCTTGATGCTGCTGATGATCTTCAGGCCCCAAGGCGTGCTGGGCAATAAGAAAGAACTGGCATTCACATGAGCGAACAAGACCGCACCACCGCTGCCGGGGCCACCGCCGTCCCGGAACAGGCCGACCAGCCGGGCACGGACTACATGACTGACACGCGTCCCATTGCTGCCGACGAACCGGGCCCGGGCTGCCGGAAACGGGATCCCATCCTCGTCGCCAAAAACGTGACCCGGCAATTCGGTGGCGTCAATGCCGTGGACGTGGAATATCTCGAGATCCCACGGCACCAAATCACGGCGCTGATCGGACCCAACGGGGCGGGCAAGACCACGCTGTTCAATCTGCTCACCGGCTTCGACGTCCCCCAGAGCGGTGAGTGGTCCTTCGAGGGGCATTCGCTCGCCGGTGTGCCGTCCTACAAGGTGGCGCGCAGGGGCATGGTGCGCACGTTCCAGCTGACCAAGGTCATGGGAAAACTCTCCGTCATGGAGAACATGCGCCTGGGGGCCACCGGCCAGTCCGGTGAGAACCTCTTCAAGGCCCTCTTCAAGAACATCTGGGGGCCCAAGGAACGGGAAATCACGGAGCAGGCCGACGTCCTGCTGGCCAAGTTCAAACTGGACTCCAAACGGGACGACTACGCAGCATCGCTCTCCGGCGGCCAGCGCAAACTGCTGGAAATGGCACGCGCCCTGATGGTCCGGCCCAAGCTGGTCATGCTCGATGAGCCGATGGCCGGCGTCAACCCCGCCCTGACGCAGTCGCTGCTGGAGCATGTCAAAAACCTGAAGGCCGAGGGCATGACCGTGTTGTTCGTCGAACACGACATGCAAATGGTCCGCCACATTGCCGACTGGGTGGTGGTCATGGCCGAAGGCCGGATCGTGGCAGAAGGTCCGCCCGGCGTCGTCATGAAGGATCCCGCTGTGATCGACGCGTATCTGGGCGCCCATCACGACGTCGACCTGGGCGACGCCGAAGGCGTCGAAGCGCTGGAGGAAGAGCTGGCGCAGGACGCGGAGTCGGTCGTGGGCACGGACGCCGAGGGCGTCCTGGGCCGCCACATCAGCGAGCAGGATTCCAGCGCAGAAGAAGCAGGCAACGCCGACCGCGGAACCAGAAGGAAGGACCGGCCATGAACGCGCGCCGTATGGAAACGACTCCGGAAGCCGTGGCGCCGGGGGAACCGGTGGTCACCGTGACGGAATTGGTGGCCGGCTACCTGCCCGGCGTCAATATCCTCAACGGCTGCAGCATCGAGGCCCGCCAGGGCGAATTGATTGGCATCATCGGCCCGAACGGTGCCGGCAAATCGACCCTGCTCAAGGCGATGTTCGGTCTGGTCAAGGTCCATTCCGGCACCGTAGTGGTGCGCGGCCAGGACCTGACGGGGTTGAAAGCGAACAAGCTCGTCAGCCGCGGCATCGGGTTCGTCCCGCAGAACAACAACGTCTTTTCGACGCTGACCATCGAAGAAAACATGGAAATGGGCATGTTCCAACGGCCCAAGGACTTCAGGAAACGCTTCGATTTCGTGGCGGGTATCTTCCCGGAACTGGCCAAGCGGCGCGCGCAGCGGGCGGGCTCGCTCTCCGGCGGTGAACGCCAAATGGTGGCGATGGGACGAGCCCTGATGATGGACCCGGCGGTGCTGCTCCTGGATGAGCCTTCCGCCGGCCTCTCTCCGGTCAAGCAGGACGAGACGTTCCTGCGGGTGCACGAAATCAACCGGGCCGGTGTTTCGGTGATCATGGTGGAACAGAACGCGCGCCGCTGCCTGCAGATCTGCGACCGCGGTTACGTCCTGGACCAGGGCAAGGACGCCTACACCGGAACCGGCCGCGAACTGCTGAAGGATCCGAAGGTCATCCAGCTCTACCTTGGCACGCTCGCGGACACCGCCTGAGACCCCAGCCTCACCTCGAAGGCGGCGCCTGCCCCCGGGGCGGGCGCCGCCGTCGTGTGTGGCTACTCCATGCCAGGCCCCGCCGCCCGCGCGGACGGTCCCACGCGGTCCTCGCATGCCCCCCGCTCCTACACAGCCCGGTCCAGGACGTCCGACCCCCCCGGAGCACGGCAGAGGGCCCCGGCCGGCGGCCGGGACCCTCTGCTGTGTTACCCGTGGAGCTGGAGCGGCCTTACAGCTGGCCGAACTCCTCGCGCTTCGGCTGCGGCACGTTGGTGTCGTCGTACTCGTAGATGCCGATGTAGGCCTCGGTCGGATCGCCGTTCTCGTCGAACGAGATCGGGCCGGAGATGCCGTCGTAATCGATATCTTCGCCGTTGCGCAGCAGCGTGACGCAGCCGGCAAAGTCGAAGCACTTTTCGCCGTCCGCAGACACGCCCTGCATCTCCTTGGCGATGTCCTCGCCCTTGGTACTTCCGGCGGCCTCGGCTGCCAAGGCCACCAGGTTCACCGCGTCGTAGGACTCACCTGCGTAGGAGTAGGAATTGAGTTTGTCGTCAATCTCCGCCAGCGCCGCCTGGAAATCTTCCTTGGCGAACGTTCCGGGAATCGTTCCCTGTGCCCCGGCCATGGCGCCCGGATCGAGGTCCGCGCTCAGGTCAGAGGTGTTGCCGTCCACCAGGAACATCTGGTCGGGCGTGACTCCCTTGGACAGCAGCAGCGGTGCGATCGACTTGATCTGGTCAAAGGTGATCAGCGCGATCGCGTCGGGCTTGGCGTTGACGACGGCGTCTACCTGCGAGCTGAACTGGGAGTCGCCCTCGTTGAACATCTCCGTGGCCACAACCTGGCCGCCGGCGCCTTCAAACGCCTGCTTGACGTTCTCCGCCAGGCCGGTGCCATAGGCGTCGTTCAGCACGATCATGCCCAGTGTCTGGGCACCGCAGGACACCATGTAGCTGCCCAGCGTGCGGCCCTGCAGCACATCCGACGGCGCGGTGCGCCAGTACAGGTTGTTGTCGTCCCAGGTGGTGAAATCCGGCGAGGTGTTCGCCGGGGAAATCTGCACCACCCCTGCGCCGGTGATCTGGTTGATCACGGTCTTGGAGACGCCCGAGGACGCTGCGCCTACGACGGCGCTGACATTCTCGCTCAGCAGTTCGGTCACGGACTGGGTAGCGATGTCGGTGGTGGTATCGCCGGAGTCTCGCTGGATGGTTTCCACGTCCTTGCCCAGTACGCCGCCGGCCTCGTTGATCCGCTCAACGGCCAGCTCGACTCCCGCGACTTCCGGCGGGCCCAGGAAGGCCAGCGAGCCGGTGGCAGGCAGCAGCGTACCGATCTTCAGCGGGGTATCAGTGGAGCCCTTCGTCTCGGGAACGGCCGAGGGATCACCCGTCGCGCCTGCCGTGGGGCCCGCACCCTCCCCCGCGTCGGGACACACCAAACCGGATGCGCCCGCCGGCGCCGATGTCCCGGCTCCCCCGCCGGTCTCCGAGGGCGTTGACGTGCCCCCGCCGCACGCCGAGGCAAACAAAGCGATCCCCAAACCGAGCGCGGCCATCCTTCCCGCGCGTGCGGTGTTGCCGCCGGTGCCGAAAAGCACTGCATTGTGTGTTGCAGTCATGTATGTTTTCTCCTCGATCGAAAGGTCCGCGAACCTTTGATGCGATCACCAGGTATTCCTGATTACAGAGAAAACTAGTCCAATTTGTTGTTGAAAATAAGCGTTTTGGGTTACATCCTTGTAACGCTCGTCACATTCCAATCCGTACCCCCGGTGGGACTCGAACCCACACTGGACCGATTTTAAGTCGGTTGTCTCTGCCATTGGACTACGGGGGCTGGCACTCCGGCACCTACCTAGGGTACTTGATGGGCCTGCGCAGGTTCACAATCGCCCGAAGGGTTCGGCGTAGCGGAAAACACCCGCGGGCAGCGGACGGCCGGTCAGCGGGAGGGCCATAAAATTGGCGGCCCACGATGGATCCGGGGCACCGATGCCCAGTTCACTGGCCGGCCGATAACCAAACCGCGGATAGTAGCCGGTGCTTCCCAGCAGCAGGATCACGCTCTCCCCGGCGGCCTCGGCGCGCTGCCGCGTTTCCTGCAGCAGGGCCGCCCCGATGCCCGCACGCTGACGGTTCGGCTCCACGGCAAGGGGTCCCAGCCCCAGCGCGGGCTCATCGCCAATCCAGCCGCGGGTGCTGATGACATGGCCGACGACGGCGCCCCCTTCCTCGGCGACGAGCGAAAACTGCGGCAGGAAGCCGTCGCAGTCGTACAACTCGGCCAGCAGCCGGGCTTCCACCGGTTCAACACCGTCGTCGGTGGCGAAGGCGCGTGCCACCAGCCCGAGCACGGCGGGCCGGTCGTCCCGCTGTTCTGTCCTGATCCTCACCGCAGCATTCTATGCGGCCCCGCCCCAGGAAACCTTCCAGAATGCAGTAAGGCCCGGGCACCGCCACAGCGGTACCCGGGCCTTGCTGCTGGTGTGCCTAGCGGCCGGTGGAGGCGAGTTCCTTGTCCGCCTCGGTGCCCTTGGCATCCCCTGCCGGCTTGGGAGCGTCGGCGGCCTGCGGGCGCGGCTTGGGGGAAGCCGCCTCGCGGAACTGGCGGTACGGGGTCTGCAGGTCGGCAAGGCGCGTGGTGTCGCGGCCCAGGAAGATCGTCCAGAACCAGTTCGAGATCACGCGGATCTTGCGCTCCACCGTCGGCATGGCCATCCCGTGGTAGCCGCGGTGGGCCATCCAGGCCGGCCAGCCCTTGAGCTTGATGCCCATAATCTTGGCGACGCCCTTGTTCAGGCCGAAGCCGGCGACGGCGCCCAGATTCTTGTGCTTGTACTCGGTGACGGTGCCCACGCCCCAGCGGGCGGCGTAGATGTTCTTGGCAAGACGCTTCGCCTGGCGGATGGCGTGCTGGGCGTTCGGGACGCAGAAGCCTCCCACCCCGCCGCCGGTCAGGTCCGGCACGGCGGCGACGTCGCCGGCGGTCCAGGCTCCGTCGATCGGGCCGTTCTCGTCGATGATCTGGAGCGTGGCGTCGGCCTTGATCCGGCCGCGCTCGTCCTGCGGGAAGCCGAAGTTGCGCGCCACCGGGTTCGCCTGCACGCCGGCGGTCCACAGCAGGGTATCGGCCTCGAAGGTTTCGGCGGGAGTCTTGTCCGGCATGTTGATCAGCTCCAGCACGCCGCCCTCTGCCTTGGCGAGCGAGGTGTTGAGCATGACCTCGATGCCGCGCGAGCGCATGTGCTCCACGACCCATTCGGCCTGGTCTTCGGTGACCTCGGGCATGATTCGGCCCATCGCTTCGACCAGGACGAAGCGCAGGTCTTCCTGGCGCAGCCGCCCGTTCTTCTTGACGGCGGCGCGGGCCAGGTCCTCGATCTCGGTCATGGCCTCAATGCCGGCGAAGCCTCCGCCGACGCCGACGAAGGTCAGCGCGCGGGTCCGCTCCGGGCCCTCCGAGAGCAACGAACCGGTTTCGATCCGCTCGAGGACCTTGTTGCGCAGTTCCACGGCTTCTTCGACCGTCTTCAGGCCGATGCCGGCCTCGGCCAGCCCCGGGATCGGGAAGGTGCGGGTGATGGCACCGGCGGCAACGACGACGTCGCGGTAGTCCAGCTCGAAGGCCTCGCCGACGGCGGGGGTGATCACGGCCTTCTTCGCGGCATGGTCGATCGACGTCACCTTGCCGGTGATGAGTTCGGTGTCCCGCAGGTGCTGCCGGTGGTTGACCACCACATGGCGGGCCTCGATGCTGCCGGAGGCCACCTCGGGCAGGAACGGCTGGTAGGTCATGTAGGGCAGCGGGTCCACCAGGGTAACGATGCCGCCGTGCCGCTTGACCTTCTTCTGGAGGTTCAGCGCGACGTAAAGACCAACGTAACCGCCGCCGACCACCAGGACGCGCGGACGATCGGACAGAGCAGGAGTGAGTGCCATGCCCCCAGTATAGCCGCTTTTGTGAAACTTTTCACGAAGTACCCGGCGGCGGGCGTGACGGTCCGAAGGAACCCCCACCGACGGCGGGTGTGGCGGACCGAACGGCCCGAAGGGTCGGAGGAATCAGCGCTTGGCGGGCTTGCGGATCTCTTCCTTGATCGGCGGGATGAAGTCCGTGTTTGCTTCCTCGACTGCCGACGTCCCCTGCCGCACGGCCTTGCGCGCCCGCATGGTCTGGACTGCGCCCAACACCAGGACGGCGGCGATCAGTCCGCCGAACGAAAACACGAGGACGGCCGGCAGCACCGAGTCTTCGCTGGGCGGCGCTACCGCCACGGGCGTGGTCGGTTCCGGAATATCCGGCGCCTCGGCCTTGGACTGCACCGGAGCCTCCGACTGGGGCGCGGCGGCCTCGCCGCGGCGGTGCACCGTGATCCACTGCGCGATGGAGCCGAGCGGGTTGCCGGCGACCTCCGGCACGTCAGCGTTCAGGGCTGCGTCGGCATCGAGTACGCCGTAGCCGTAGATCGGATCATGGCCCGGAACACCGGCGTCCTTGGCCGTGCTGACGATGCGGTTGATGACCTGGGCCGCGCTCATGTCCGGGTACTTGGAGCGGATCAGTGCGGCCACGCCCGAGACCAGCGGCGTGGCACCGGAGGTGCCGGACCAGTCGGCATAGAGGCCGCCGGGCAGTCCGCCGACCAGGTTCTCGGCCGGTGCCGCAACACCGATGACGATGCTCTGGGCCGAGGCCTCCTGGCTCGCCTCGCCGTCGCGGTTCAATCCCGCCACGGTCAGCACGCCGGGGATGGTAGCCGGGGCGCCGGACTGTTCCGTGCCGCCCGCGCGGTTGCCCGCGGCGGCGACGACCACCACGTCATGCTGTTCGGCGTAGAGGAACGCGGCGTCCCAGCTCTCCGGCCAGGAGGTGCTGGAGCTGGTCAATGACATGTTGATGACCTGCGCGCCATTGTCCACGGCCCAGCGAACGGCCGCCGGGATCTGCTCGTCCACGCCGATGCCCGAGGGGTTGGGCGTTCCGAGCCAGGTAGAGGCGGTCAGGATCTGCGCCTTCGGCGCCACCCCGATCACGCCGTCCGTTCCGGCGCCGATCCCCTCGTCCTTGTGCTTGGACTTGGACTTGGACTCTTTGTCGTTCTTCTTTTTGTCGTCCTTTTTGTCTTTCTCCGGTGCATGGCCGCGCCCGGCCAGCAGGGTGGCAACCAAGGTGCCGTGTTCAGGCGTTTGCCCGATGCCCCGCTGGCCATCGGGATCACCGGAGCCGGAGACGTCGGTACCGCCGACCACGGCACCCTTGAGGTCCGGGTGCGTCGCATCAACGCCGCTGTCGATCACTGCTACCTTGACGCCTTCGCCCTGCGATTCGTCCCAAGCGGCGCGGATCCCGTAGGCGTCCAGCCAGTATTCCTTGTCGCGGGTGTCGTCTGCCTGGGCCGGGCCGGCAAGTACCAACGAGGCGAGTACCGCGATCGCCGATCCCAGCGAGAAGGCCTTCGACGCGGCCGCGCGTCTGGCCGGCCGTTCACTGTCGCGCTGGCGCATGGGTGTCCCTTCGTTGGCAAAGCGGTCTGGTCCCCGGAACCCGGGAAGCTCAGTGCGGCAGCCGGGTGGCCGCACTCAGGGCGATTCCGTCAAGAATATCGTGTTCGCTGGCGGTCGCACCGTCCACGCGGCCGCCGGTCAGTGCGGCCAGCCGTCGGGAAACGGTCCGCCAGATGAGCGCGCCGGCACCGATGACATCCACCCGTCCCGGATGCATGTAGGGCAACGCGGCCCGCTGTTGCCGCGTCATCTCCAGGAGGGAGGTGCACGCGGCATCCAGCCGGGCACCGTCCAGATGCGCGCCGTGGATGGTTTCCGGACGATACTCGGGCAGCTGCAAGGCGTGGGCGGTGACCGTGGTGACGGACCCTGCCACTCCGACCAAGCGGTCGACGTCGGCCAGCGGCACCTCGTCGAGCACGCGCGCCAGGTGTTCTTCGGCGCCCGCCACGGCGTGGGCAATCTCGGCGGCGGTTGGCGGATCCGAGAGCAGGTGCCGCTCGGTAAAGCGGACGCAGCCCATGTCGGTGCTGAGCGCGGCCAGCACCCCGTCGGCGGTTCCCAGCACGAACTCCGTGCTGCCGCCGCCCAGGTCCACCACCAGCACCTTCTCCCCCGGTTGCGGCGCCAGGACGCTGGCGGCGCCCGTGAAGGACAGCTCGGCCTCTTCCCGGCCACTGATCACTTCAGGTTCCACGCCGAGGCGCCGGCGGATGCCGTCGACGAAGACCTGCCGGTTGGCGGCGTCGCGGGTGGCGGAGGTGGCGACAAAACGCAGGGTTTCGGCACCGTGGCTGCGCAGCTGGCCGGCGTAGTCCTCCGCCGCCGCGAAGGTCCGCTCCAACGCTTCCGGCGCGAGCGCCCCGGTGGCGTCGACGCCCTGTCCCAGCCGCACGACTTTCATCTCGCGGACCACGTCGGTGAGCCCGCCGTCCTGGACATCGGCGATCAGCAGGCGGATCGAGTTGGTCCCGCAATCGATGGCTCCGACGCGTGCCACTAGGACCTGCCTCCACCGGCGTCGCCGGGCATGGAACCATCGACGGTGCCGGTGCCGCCGTCGTCGTCCGCCACCTTCCCGGTGCCTCCGGCGCGCCGGGCCTTCTTCGCGGCCAGCTCTTCGGCCGTGAGTCCCTGCGTCCGGGTGTGCCGGCTTAGATCCCGGGCCGGAGCGGTGCCGTCCACATCCCAGGCCCCGGAGCAGTAGCAGCGGTCCTCGGTCCACCATTCGGCGATACGTTCGAGCGCTTCGTCGCCCAGCGGATTCACGCCGGGACCTGCGGCCAGCGAATGACCCACCAAGACGTGCAGGCATTTGACCCGCGTGGGCATGCCGCCGGCGGAGACTCCCGCTATTTCGGGCACGTCGTCGATGCCTGCCCGGCGGCCGACCTCGTCGCGGGCCGCCAGGTACTCCTCGTGCGCGCGGCGGTAGGCCGCGGCCAATTCGGGATCCTGCTCCAGCCGTTCGGTCATCTCCGTCATGACCCCTGCGGCCTCCAGCCGGGATACCGCTGACGTGATGACCGGGTGGGTCAGGTAGTACGTGGTGGGGAAAGGGATTCCGTTCCCGAGCCGCGGCGCCGTCGTGGCGACCAGCGGATTTCCGCACACGCAGCGTGCGCCGATCTCCACGACGTCGCGCACCGGCCTGCCGAGCTGGCGGCTCAGGGTGTCGAGATCGTCGGGGGTGGGGGTGCGCTGAGCGTCGTTCATGGCTCAGTCCTTTCCTGGCGCTGCGGCCCGTGGGGCAGGGCCGTGTGATCCGGCAGGCTCTGCCGGGAGGTCAATCTGCTGCGGGCGAGTCTGTTGCCGCGCGGGTCACCGAGTTCCACAGGGCGTCCACCCACGGCAGGTCCTCGGGTGCGGTGGCGGAGGCATGTTTGTTGGACTCGCGCAGCCCTTCCGCGCCGGTGACCATGTACCGCTTCTCCCCCGGCATTACATAGAATATGCGATCCCGGGCCTGCTGCTTGATGTAGGCGGGATCGTCCCAGCGGGCCAGTTCCTTGGTCAGCTGTTCGTTCGAGTCTTTCTTGGCGGCGATGTCCGCCTGCAGCGCGGAGAGTTCCGCCCGCTGTTCAATGAAGATCCGCACCGACGGGGCCAGCAGCACGGTGATCGATACCAGCACCAGGGCCAGCGCCAGCAGGCGCCCGGAGAACGCTTTCGCCGGGACCGGCACGGCGTCGGCCGGGGTTTCCCTGGCCGTCGGGCGGGGTTTTTGGCCGGCAGCCGGTGCGGCCGGCTGCCGGATGGCCTCGGACAGCTGCCGGCGTTCGGCCGCGCGGGCTTCCGACGGCGAGGGTTTGGGTTTCGCCGGCGGCTTCGGCTTTCGCTGCTGGCCGGCGTCCGGCGCGCGGGGGGTGCGGGCATCCGGCTGCGGAGCGGAGCCGGTCGGAGGCCGGCCGAAGTCGGCCCGGATCACCTGTCCGGTCTCCGGTTCCCGCGCGTCGGTGTCCTTGCCGTCCACGCCGCCCGAAGCAGGCCCGCTGCCGGCCGGGCGGCCGGCCCGCGGCATGTTGGGGCGTCGGGTGGACATTCGCGGCTCCTCACCGTGGTCGTCGTGCGGGGCCCGGCTCCGGCTTGCCGCCGGGCCCCGCTTAAGACATTACCGAGGGTCGGGCCGAACTACGCCGTGAAACGCGGGAAGGCGCCGCGACCGGCGTAGCGGGCTGCGTCGTCGAGCTCCTCCTCGATGCGCAGCAGCTGGTTGTACTTGGCCACGCGCTCCGAACGGGCCGGGGCGCCGGTCTTGATCTGGCCGGCGTTGGTGGCTACGGCGATGTCCGCGATCGTGGTGTCCTCGGTCTCGCCGGAGCGGTGCGAGGTGATCGTGGTGTAGCCGTTGCGCTGGGCCAGGGCCACGGCCTCCAGGGTTTCGGTCAGCGAACCGATCTGGTTGACCTTGACCAACAGGGAGTTGGCGGTCTTGGCATCGATGCCCTGCTGCAGTCGTTCGGGGTTGGTGACGAACAGGTCGTCGCCGACCAGCTGCACCTTGTCGCCCAACTCGGCCGTCAGGGCGGCCCAGCCCTCCCAGTCGGATTCGTCCAGCGGATCCTCGATGGAGACCAGCGGGAAGTCGGCCACCAGCTGGGCGTAGTAGGCGCTCATGTCCGCCGCCGTCAGGGATTTGCCCTCGAACTGGTAGGCGCCGTCCTGGTAGAACTCGGAGGACGCCACATCCAGGGCCAGGGCGATGTCCTTGCCCGGGGTGTAGCCGGCGCGGGTGATCGCCTCGGTGATCAGGTCCAGCGCGGCCCGGTTGCTGGGCAGGTTCGGGGCGAAGCCGCCCTCGTCGCCCAGCCCGGTGGACAGGCCCTTCTCCTTCAGCACGGACTTGAGGCTGTGGTAGACCTCCACGCCCCAGCGCAGCCCCTCGGAGAACGTGGCGGCGCCCAGCGGCACCACCATGAATTCCTGGATGTCCACGTCGGAATCGGCGTGCGAGCCGCCGTTGAGGATGTTCATCAGCGGAACCGGCAGCACGTGCGCGTTGGGGCCGCCCAGGTACTTGTACAGCGGGAGGTTGGCGGATTCGGCGGCGGCCGAGGCCACGGCCAGCGAAACGCCGAGGATGGCGTTGGCGCCAAGGTCGGATTTGTTGGAGGTGCCGTCCAGGTCCAGCATGGTCTGGTCGATCAGCCGCTGGTCGGTGGCGTCGAGGCCCGCCAGCGCCGGCTGGATGGTGTCCACCACGGCGGCCACGGCCTGGCCGACGCCCTTGCCCAGGTAGCGGTCCTTCTCGCCGTCGCGGCGTTCCACCGCCTCGAACGCCCCGGTGGAGGCCCCGGACGGAACCGCGGCCCGGCCCATCGAGCCGTCGGAGAGCAGCACCTCAACTTCTACGGTGGGGTTGCCGCGGGAATCAAGGATTTCGCGCGCGTGGATGGCATCGATCAGCGCCATGGAGTAGCTCCTGTTCGTTGGAACGAAAAGATGGAATGTCTGCAGGCGAGGCCGGGGCCGGCTGCAAGGTCCGGCTTAAGACTAATCGAGATCACCCGCCGCGGTTTTCTTCCGTTACGCGCTGCTGGAATCTGCGGACGGCGCCCCGCAGGGCCTGCTCGGGATCCACGCCCGCCTCAACTGCGCGGCGGACGACGGCGAACAGCTCCTCGCCGACGTCGTCTTCCGTCCGGGCAGCACCGTCCGCGCCGGGGCCCCCGGGCGCGCTGCCCCGCTCCGGCCCGGCCGCCGGCCCGCTGCCCGCCCGGGCGGCGCGGTCCAGCGATTTCGCTGCCAACGCCAGCGCCGGCAGCGAGTGGGGAAGGCCGTCGAACGGCGTGGTCCGCTCCGGTTTTTCCGCCGCCTTGACCGCGTCGTAGCCGGCCACGATCTCGGCGATGGTCTCCGAAAACTTCTCCTGCAGGGACCCGTCCGGCCGGAAGACATGCCGGTTCCGCCGGATGAGTTTGGCGGTCAGTTCCGCGGCCACGGCGTCGAAATCAAAATGTCCCCGCTCTTCCTGCAGGCGGGCATGCAGCACCACCTGGTAGAGCACATCGGCCAGTTCGCCCTTGAGCTCGGCAACATCGGCCCGGCCGGTGTGGCCGGTTTCGATGGCTTCGGCCAGTTCGTGGGCTTCCTCCACGAGGTAATCGATCAGCGACTCGTGGGTCAGCGCCGCGGTCCACAGGCAGTGCTCGCGCAGTTGTGCCACGACGTCCAGCAGCCTGGCGACCGCCCGCCCCCGGCCGGGCTCCCCGGTGGTGGCGTCCGGGAGCTCCCCCCCGCCGGCCTCGGCGGGGGCGTCCGGGAGCCGCCCCGGTTCACAGGAGTGTCCGGCGTGAGGCATCGCGGCGTCAGCCCAGCTGGCTGTTGAAGCCCTCGCCGATGAACTCGATGAGCGCCTCACGCTCTTCCAGCGGCAGGAAAGCGGCCTCGGCCGCGTTGAGGGTGATCTCCAGCAGGTCATCCAGGTCGTAGTCGAAGGTTTCCACCAGCAACTCGTATTCGTCGGTGAGCGTGACTCCGCTCATCAGGCGGTTGTCGGTGTTGATCGTGACCTTGAACCCGGTCTGGTAGAGCAGGTCGAACGGGTGGGAGTGGATATCCTCCCCGAAGACGGAGATCGCCCCGGTCTGCAGGTTCGATGACGGGCTGCACTCGAGCGGGATGCCCCGGTCGCGGACCCACGAGGCGACCCGACCCAGCGTGACCATGCCAACCTCCTCGCCGTCCTCGTCGTCGGGTCCGAAGTCCACCTGGATGTCCTCGGCGATCCGGACGCCGTGGCCCAGCCGCAGCGCGCGGCCGCTGACCAGCGCGTCCACGATGCTGTCCACTCCGGCCGCCTCGCCGGCGTGGATCGTCACCGGGAACTGCTGTTCGGCCAGGTAGGTGAAGGCGTCCTTGAAGCGCGAGGGCGGGAAGCCGTCCTCGGCACCGGCGATGTCGAATCCGACGACGCCCCGGTCACGGTGGCGGACGGCGAGTTCTGCGATCTCCTGCGAGCGGTCGGCATGCCGCATGGCGGTGACCAGCTGGCCGACCTGGATGGGGCGGCCGCTGGCTTCCACGGCGGCCACGCCGGCGTCCAGGCCTGCCTGGACGGCCTCTACCGCCTCGTCCAGGGTCAGGCCCTTGGTCAGGTGCTGTTCGGGCGCCCAGCGGACCTCGCCGTAGACCACGCCGTCGTCGGCCAGGTCCTCGACGAATTCGCGGGCCACGCGGAACAGGCCGTCCTTGGTCTGCATCACGGCGATGGTGTGGTCAAAGGTTTCCAGGTAGCGGACCAGCGAGCCGGAATCCGCCGATTCGCGGAACCACTCCCCGAGCGCCACCGGGTCGGTGGAGGGCAACTCGTGGCCCTCGGCGGCGGCAAGTTCAATGATCGTGGCCGGGCGCAGTCCGCCGTCCAGGTGGTCGTGCAGCGAAACCTTCGGCAAGCTGCGGATGTCGACGTCGAGGTCGGCTGCGGTGTCTTCGGAGTATTCAGGCTCAGTCACAGGCACCACCTTACGCGAGCACCGGGCACGCCTGAACCGGCGCGGATGCCCTCGCCGGGTTCAGTCGTCGAGACCGGCGGCGGAACGGTTGCGGGAGGGCACGGCCAGGGGAACGTACGGTTCGAAGCGGACGGTCCGCGAGCCCGCTGCCGGCAGCTGGTCGGCGGGATCGCGCCGTGCGGCCACTGCTGCGTCCCGGCTCTCGGCGGGCGCGCCGGCATCGCCTGCCGCCGTGAGGCCGGCGTCCGCCGCCGGTCCGGCTTCCGCCGTCGAACGCGCTTCGCCCGCCGGGCCCGCCTCGGCTGGCTCCGCTTCGCGGAACCCGGCCGGGGCTGCGGCGCGCAGCCGCGCGGCACGGCGCCGGTTGGCCAATTTCACGCCGTGGTCCAACAGGAGGCCCAGCAGCAGCGCCAGCATGATCGCCAGTCCGGCGGCCAGGAGGGTGTTGTCATGGAACCACCGCCCGGCCAGCGCCCCGATGGCTACCGAGTACAAGGACCAGGAGATGCCGGCGGCGACGGAAAACAGGACGAACTTGCGGTGGTTGTAGCAGGTTGCGCCGGCGGTCATGTTGACGGCCACGCGGCCCACCGGGATGTAGCGTGCGCTCAGGATCAGCAGCGCGCCGCGCCGGTCCAGTTCCCTGCGGGCCCAGGCGAAGGCCGCCGCAACCCGGGGACGCTGCATCCAGCGGAAACGGTCTGCACCGATGCGGCGCCCGATCAGGTAGGCGATGTTGTCCCCCGCGATCGCGCCGATGGCAGCAACGGCCGCCACCAGCCAAATATTCGGGGCTCCGGCGGATACCGCAATGGCCGCCAGTGCCACGACCACCGATTCGCTGGGCACCGGCGGGAAGATACCGTCGATCAGGCAGAGAGCCAGAAGCAGTGGGTAAATCCACCATTGCGCTGCCGCATCGATGATGAAGACGCTGAGCGCGTCCATGAAAGTCTGCACGAAGTGTTCCTGTCCGCTGGATACCTAGTCCAACGATGCCATGCCGCATCTGGTGCCGCTATCGGGTAGATCCCTGACCGGGCCCCCATCGCTCAACGCCGCAGACCCCGCGGTGCGCCGGGGCATCCCCCGCTCCGGCCGCACCATTTCATCGTAGCGGGGCCAGGGGAACGCCGGGAAGAGCTTGCCCCGGTGGATATATATCCGTGCTGCCCCAGTTGTTTTCAGCTGGGGTCTCCAGCTCCCCGGAGAGCGTTGCACGCCCTCCCTCACCAGGGAGGCAGGCAGTGACGGAGATCTCGAGGCGGCCGGGTCAAGGGTGAGTCACGCCACCCGGTCGATGATCAGCCGCCGGGCCGGCCGGCTCCCGTCCGGGGCAATAACGACGGCGCCGCGCAGCGCCTCCTTGGCGCGGTCGAACCTTTCGGGGGTATCGGTCAGCAGCGTCATCAGCGGTTCGCCTGCGCGGACCACCGCCCCGGGCTTGGCGTGCATCCGCACGCCGGCCCCGGCCTGCACGGCGTCTTCCTTGCGGGCGCGGCCGGCACCGAGCCGCCAAGCGGCGATGCCGACGGCCAGGGCGTCCAGCTGCATCAGCACGCCGTCGGCCTCGGCGTAGACGACTTCCGACTCCCTGGCCACCGGCAGCCTGGCGTCGGGATCCCCGCCCTGGGCGCGGATCATGGATTTCCAGACGTCCATGGCTCGGCCGTCCCGCAGCGCGGCCGCGGGGTCGGCATCCGTCACGCCGGCTGCGTGCAGCATCTCATCGGCCAGTCTCACGGTCAGCTCCACGACATCCTCGGGGCCGCCGCCCGCCAGCACCTCCACCGATTCCTCGACCTCGATGGCGTTGCCGGCGGTCAGCCCGAGCGGCGTGCTCATATCGGTCAGCAGCGCCACGGTGTTCACGCCCGCGTCCTGGCCCAGGGCGACCATGGTCTCGGCCAGTTCCCGGGCGTTGCGCTCGTCCTTCATGAAGGCGCCGCTGCCGACCTTCACGTCCAGCACCAGCGAGCCGGTGCCTTCGGCAATCTTCTTGCTCATGATCGAGGAGGCGATCAGCGGGATCGCCTCGACCGTGCCGGTCACGTCGCGCAGCGCGTAAAGCTTCTTGTCCGCGGGAGCCAGGCCGGCCCCGGCCGCGCAGATCACGGCGCCGATGTCGGCCAGCTGGCTCATCATCTCGTCATTGCTGAGCAGGGCCCGCCAGCCCGGAATCGACTCGAGCTTGTCCAGGGTGCCGCCGGTGTGGCCCAGGCCGCGGCCGGACAGCTGCGGCACCGCCACGCCGAAGACGGCCACCAGCGGGGCCAGCGGGAGGGTGATCTTGTCCCCCACGCCGCCGGTGGAATGCTTGTCCGCGGTCGGCTTGCCGAGCGAGGAGAAGTCCATCCGCTCGCCGGAGGCGATCATCGCCGTCGTCCAGTGCGCGATCTCCTCCCGGTCCATGCCGTTGAGCAGTATGGCCATGTTCAGCGCGGACATCTGCTCATCGGCGATGGCCCCGCGGGTGTAGGCGTCGATGGTCCAGGCGATCTGCTCCGGGCTGAGCGTTCCCTTGTCCCGCTTGGTCCGGATGATGTCGACGGCGTCGAATGTTTCGGTCATGTCCTGCTCCTTAGGTGATGCGTTCCGCCCGTCAGGCCAGGTGCTGCGGGCCGAAGGCGTCGGGCAGCACCTGGTCCATGGTCCTGACGCCGGCCGGCGTCATCAGCAGCATGCCGGGCGCGCGGAACTCGTACAGCAGCTGACGGCACCGGCCGCACGGCATCAGGGCGTTGCCCTCCCCGTCCACGCAGCTGAAGGCGGCCAGTTTCCCGCCGCCCGTCATGTTCAGCTGGCTCACCAGCGAACATTCCGCGCACAGGGTCAAGCCATAGGAGGCGTTTTCCACGTTGCAGCCGGAGACGATCCGGCCGTCGTCGGTGAGCGCGGCGGCACCGACCGGGAAGCCCGAGTACGGTACGTAGGCCAGCCGCATGGCGGCCTCCGCGGCCTGCTGGAGGGCGTGCCAGTCCACCTGGGCCGTCGTTGGTGCTTCCACGGTCAACCCTTGATGTACGGCACGCCGCTGGCGGCCGGGGGTCGGGCGCGGCCCACCAGGCCGGCGACGGCGAAGATGGTCACCACGTAGGGCAGCATGGCCAGGAACTGGTTCGGCACCGTGGAGCCCAGGGCGCTGAGCACGTACTGCAGGTTGGTCGCGAAGCCAAACAGCAGCGCCGCGAAGAACGCGTACAGCGGGTTCCAGCGGCCGAAGATCAGCGCCGCCAGGGCGATGTAGCCCTGCCCGGCGGTCATGTCGCGGCCGAAGCTGGAGACAAGGACCAGGGTGAAGAAGGCGCCGCCGAAACCGGCGACGACACCGGCCAGCAGCACGTTCATGAACCGCATCCGGTTGACCTTCACGCCCAGGGTGTCCGCCGCCTTCGGGTGTTCCCCGACGGCACGGGTGCGCAGGCCCCACTTGGTGTGGAACAGGCCGAAGTAGATCACGGCCACCGCGACGTACATCAGGTAGCCGACCACCGACTGCTCGAACAGGATGGGGCCGATGATCGGGATGTCGGACAGCACCGGAATGCTGATGATCGGCAGCCGCGGCGGAGAGTTCCAGGTGGCCGAGTCGGCCGAGAGGACGGTGGAGAACAAGAAACCGGTCAGGCCGGAAACCAGCACGTTGAGCACCACCCCCACGATCACCTGGTTGACGATGTACTTGATGCTGAACACCGCCAGTACCGCCGAAACGAGCACGCCGCCGACGGCCGCTGCGGCCAGCCCGATGAACGCGTTGCCGGAGAGCGACCCGGCGACCGCGGCGGAGAAGGCACCGAACAGCAACTGTCCTTCGATGGCGATGTTGACGACGCCGGAACGCTCGCACAGCACGCCGGAGAGGGAGCCGAAGATCAGCGGCACGGCCAGCGTGACCGAACCGGCCAGCAGCCCGTAGAGGGCCACGTTGGGGGTCCGGGCGCTGCCGACCACCCAGGTGAGGAATCCGACCACGAACAGCACGGCAAAGACGGCCACCAGCCAGCCGGGGACCTTTCGCCCGGACCGGACCAGCATGAACGACCAGACGGCGCCGGCGAGCATCAGGACGGCCGTGACCCAGCCGGTGACGACGGCCGAGAGCACCACCGACGGCAGCACCACCGGGTCGTTGGGATCCGACAGCCGGAAGGTCACCGAGTTGTTCGGCGCCCCGACCGCGAAAACCAGGACGGCCGCGAAAGCCAGGACGGCCAGGATGACCGGCGTCTTCCAGTTCCGCACGGTGTCCGCAGCGGCTGGGCTTTGCTGCGGGGCGGTGGCGGTAACCGTGCTCATGCTGCACCTCCGGTGCTTGCGGTCTTACGGGGTTTTGCCGTCAGTTTGCCCGGCTCGGGGAGCCGGAAGATCGCGCGCACGAGCGGCGGCGCCGCGATGAACAGCACGATCATGGACTGGACCACCAGCACGATGTCGATGCCGGTGCCCGTGTTGGTCTGCATGGTCACCCCGCCGGCGCGGAAGGCGCCGAACAGCAGGCCGGCCGCGAAGGTGCCCCACGGCGTCGAACGTCCCAGCAGTGCCACGGTGATGGCGTCGAACCCGAAACTGGCCGCGACGCCGGAGGTCAGCACGCGTTCGGTCCCGGCCACTTGCGCGACTCCGGCCAGGCCGGCGAGGGCGCCCGCCAGCACCATCACCACGACGTAGCCCTTGGTGACGCTGATGCCGGCGGTGCGGGCGGCGTGCGGGTTGGAACCGACCGCGCGCAACTCGAAGCCGATGGTGGAGCGGTTGAGCAGCCACCAGCAAAAAACGGTGGCCAGGATGGCCACCACGAAGCCCCAGTGCAGCCGGAAGGTGTCCCCGAAGAGCGGCGGATACATGGCCGTGGCATCCAGTTGCGGGCTGATCGGGTTGGTGGAGCCCGGACGTTGGAACGCCGGCATGGTCAGCAGGTACAGCACCAGGTTGATGGCCACGTAGTTGAGCATGATCGACAGGATCACCTCGTGGGCACCGGTCTTGGCCTTCAGCAGGCCGACGAGGCCGCCCCACAGTGCGCCGCCGATGATGCCGGCGATGATGACCAGGAGCAGGTGCAGGCCCACCGGAAGGTGCCAGCTGAAGCCGACCCAGGCGGCCAGGGTGGCACCGATGATGATCTGGCCCTGCGCGCCGATGTTGAACAGTCCCGCGCGGAACGCCAGCGCCACGCCCAGGCCCGCGCAGATGAGCGGCGTGGCCACGGTCAGCGTCTGGGTCAAGGGGTAGATCATCCGGGCGAACGTGGCGCCCTCGAAGTTGAAGATCGAGCCTTGGAACAGGGCGGCGTAGGCGTTGGCGGCGGCCGTCCAGCCGGCAGCCAGCATGTCCTGCGGCCGGGCGAAGAAGTAGCTGGAGGTCCGGGCGACTTCCTCGTTCGTCAACGCGATCAGGATGCCGCCGGCGATCAGGGACAGCACGATGGCGAGGACAGCCACCAGCGCGTTGCCGGAGACGATCCGCTGCATGACGGTCTGATGCGCGCGCAGCTCGGGGTGCAGGCTCTCCCCCGTGGGCAACACGGCCGGCGGTGCCTGGGTGCCGTCGCCGAGGGCGGCAGCCGCCTCGAGCCGCTGCTCGTCGCCCTCCGCCGCGGGCGTTCCCGCGTGTTTCGCCCGCTTCCCGTGCTTGCCGGACTCGTCCGCGCTCATTCCTCGCCTCCTTCGGCGTCTGTCTGCTGTACTTCGGCGTCCGTCCGGTGTGCCTGTGCTTCCTCGGCGCTCATGCCGGCCATCATCAGGCCCAGCTCGCCGCGCGAGGTGCCGGCGGGGACGATGCCCATCAGCCGGCCCTGGTAAAGCACGGCGATCCGGTCGGCAAGTTCCAGCACCTCGTCCAGTTCGGTGGAAACGATCATCACCGGCGTGCCGACGTCGCGCTCGGCGACGATCCGCTTGTGCAGGAATTCGATGGAGCCTACGTCCACGCCGCGGGTGGGCTGGGAAGCGATAAAGAGCTTCAACGGCCTGGACAGTTCCCGGGCCATGACCACCTTTTGCTGGTTTCCGCCGGAGAGCGTACCGGCCGCCGCCGCCGCGGACTGGGTGCGGACGTCGAACTCCGAGATGTACTGCTCGGCGTTCTGGGCGACCAGGGCCGGCTTCATGGCCAGGCCGCGGGCAAACGGCGGCTGGTCGTAGCGGTTGAGGATGAGGTTTTCGGCCACCGAGAAGGTCCCGACCAGGCCCTCGACGCTGCGGTCCTCCGGCACGAAACCGACGCCGGCCTCGATGATGTCCTTGACCTTGCGGCCCACCAGTTCGCGGCCTTCGAGCCTGATGGAGCCGGACACGTGGTCCTGCAGGCCCAGGATCGCCTCGGTCAGTTCGGTCTGCCCGTTGCCTTGGACGCCGGCCACCGCGAGGATCTCGCCGCGCGCGATGCCGAAACTGATGCCGTCCACCACGCGCTGGCCCGTGGCCGAGCGCACCGTGAGGTTCTCGACGGTGAGCGTTTCCTCGCCCGGCCGGGCCGGTTCCTTGTTGAGGGTCAGGCTGACGGCGCGGCCCACCATCATTTCCGCCAACTCGGTCGTGGAGGCCGAGGGCGGCGCGTCGCCGATGACCTTGCCACGGCGAATGACCGTGATGATGTCCGAAACCGCCTTGACTTCGCGCAGCTTGTGGGAGATGAAGACGATGGCCTTGCCGTCGGCCTTGAGCTGGCCCATGATGCCCAGCAGCTCATCGGTTTCCTTGGGCGTCAGGACGGCGGTCGGCTCGTCCAGGATCAGCACTTCGGCGTCCCGGACCAGGGCCTTGATGATTTCGACCCGCTGCTGCACCCCGACCGGCAGGTCCTCGACCACAGCATCGGGATCCACCTCGAAACCGTATTGGTCGGAGATCTCCCTGATCCGGGCCCGGGTCTCCTCCAGGTTGAGTTGGCCGCCGGCCTTGGTCGCCTCATTGCCCAGCGCCACGTTCTCGGCCACGGTGAACACCGGGACCAGCATGAAGTGCTGGTGCACCATGCCGATGCCGGCCGCCATGGCATCCCCGGGGCCGTCGAAGGTCACCGGTTTGTCGTCGACCAGGATCTGGCCTTCGCTGGGCTCGTAAAGCCCGTAGAGGACGTTCATCAGCGTCGATTTCCCGGCGCCGTTTTCACCCAGCAGGCTGTGCACCTGTCCCGGCTGCACCACCAGGTCAATGTGGTCGTTGGCAACCAGGGAGCCGAATCGCTTGGTGATTCCCTTGAGCTCGAGTTTCAAACCCCAACCCACCTGTTCTTTGTCCGTAGGTACGACGGTCCTCATCCAGCGGCGCGGTGCCGGACGGTGCTGCTGCCCGGACGCTGTGCCTAGCCTAAACCGGTTCGGCCGATTACAGCGCGGACCGCCGCCCTCGGCACCGGTGTCCGGTACGGAGGGCGGCGGTCCGCTGCGTGCTTACTGCTGCGGGCTGGACTTGGATTCGACCTTGATCTCGCCCGAGATGATCGATTCCTTGATGGTTTCCAGTTCCGACTTGGTCTCATCGGAAACCGCTGCGTCGAGGTCATGGAACGGGGCCAGTGCCACGCCGCCGTTCTCCAGGGTTCCGATGTACGGGGTGCTGTCGAAGTTGCCCCCGAAGTCGGTCCGAATAACGTCCTCTACCGAGGCGCCCATCTCCTTGACAACCGAAGTAAGGATGAACTCCTCGGCCTTGCCGGCGCTTTCGTAGCCGTCAGAATCGACCCAGACAACCTTGGCATCCTTGCCGTCGGCGTTGGCTTCGAGCACGGCGTCCAGCGTGCCCAGGCCCACCGGGCCGGCCACCGGCATGATGATGTCCGCGCCCTCGTTGATGAAGTTCAGGGTGTTGGTCTTGCCCTTGCCCTGGTCCTCGAAGTTGCCGACGAAGGTGCCGTTCTGGGCTTCCTTGTTCCAGCCGAGCAGTTCGACGTTGGCGTCCTTCTGCTCGTTGTAGTAGTCCACGCCGTCGGCGAAGCCGTCCATGAAGATGGTGACGGTGGGGATGTTCATGCCGCCGTAGGTGGCCACCTTGCCGGTCTCGCTGGTTGCGGCCGCGACGTAGCCGGCCAGGAACGCCGCCTGCGCCGTGTCGTAGATGATCGGCTTAACGTTGTCGCCGAACTCCGGGTCGTTGTAGTCGACGATCGCGAAGTTGGTCTCGGGGTTGGCCGCAGCCGCTTCCTTGGTCACGTCGCCCAGCAGGAAGCCGACCGTGAGGACCATGTCGCAGTTGGCCTGCACCATAGCATCCACGTTGGGACCAAAATCGGTCTCGGCCTGGGACTCGGCCTCGCGGATCTTGATGCCCAGCTCTTCCTCGGCCATCTTCAGGCCTTCGTAGCTCGACTGGTTGAACGAGCGGTCGTCGAATCCACCGGAGTCGGAGACGATGCAGCCGAGGTAGTCGGTGCCTTCCGCTGCCGGGCTGCCGCTGGCGCCGCCCTCTTGGGCCGGCGGTGCGCCGCAAGCGGTCAGAACCAGTGCGGACGCGCCTAGCACCGCGGCGGAGAGGCCGGTGCCGCGCTTAATCTTGCGCAGTGAAGTCTTCAATGTTCCTCCATAAAAGAATGTCTGCCCCGCCACAGTTCAATGGTCGCTTCACAAGAAGTGCGGCGTTTGACTTGTACTCCGCGTGGCACAGCACCTGTCCTGCAGGTGCACAGTTGATGACCCTACAGTAGTTCCCACGCGCCCCACCGGCGAAGCAATCGCTACCGGCGCGCGCAGATTGTTCAAAAGTTGTTACTTTTGGGTAGCACCGGCTGCCGTGTCCCGGTGACGCCGGGCGGCCAGCACGGCGGCCTTGGCCATGACGCGCACGCCCACGCCGATGGCGTGCTCGTCGGGAGCGTAGTCGCCGCGGTGCAGGTCGAAGGTTTCGCCGCCCGGGCTCCGGGTGCCTAGCCGCATCATGGCGCCGGGCACTTCCTGGGTCATCCAGGCGAAGTCCTCCCCGCCCATCGACTGCGGAGTGAGGGTCACCGCGTCCTCCCCCAACTCGCTCCGGGCCGCCGCCTCGAGCAGCGTGGTTTCCCGCTCGGTGTTGATCACGGGAGGCACGCCGCGGATGTGTTCGAGCTTGACGTCCACGCCGAACGGTGCGGCCACCTGGTTGACCACCTCGTCCACCAGCTCACCGGCGGCCTGCCAGGCTTCCCCGTCCAGGCAGCGCATGGTGCCGGCCATGTAGCCGACGGCCGGGATCGCGTTGGGAGCGGCTCCCGCCTGGATCTGCCCCCACACGAGCGATACGGCGCTGCGGACATCGATCCGCCGGTTGATGACGGCCGGGACACTGACGGCGATCTCGGCCAGCGCGAACACCAGGTCCTCCGTCAGGTGCGGGCGGGACGTGTGCCCGCCGCGCCCGCGCAGTTCTATCCGTATGGTGTCCGAGGCGGAGGTGATGGCTCCGATCCGGGTGCCGACCAGGCCGACGTCGATGCGCGGGTCGCAGTGCAGGGCCAGGATCCGCGGCAGCCCTTCCAGCACGCCCTGCTCGATGACGGCCAACGCGCCGCCGGGCATGGTCTCCTCGGCCGGCTGGAAGATGACCCGCACGCGGGCGGACAGTTCGCCTTCCAGATCCAGTTTGCGCAGGACCAGCGCGACGCCGAGCATCACCGTGGTGTGGATGTCGTGTCCGCAGGCATGGCTGATGCCGGTGTTGACCGAGGCGTAGTCGAGGCCGGTTTCTTCCATGATCGGCAGGGCGTCGATATCCGCGCGCAGCCCGATGGCCAACGGGCCCTCCCCGACGTCGACGAACAGCCCGGTTCCGTCCAGCAATTGCGGTTCCAGCCCTGCGGCCGTCAGCCGCTCGGCCAGCTTCCGGGTGGTGAGGAATTCCTTGTGCGACAACTCGGGATGCTGGTGCAGGTCCCGCCGGAACCGCCGGAGTTCATCCAGCAGCGGCGATGCCCAGACGCCGATATTGAGATTGGCCAGCGGAGTTTCTGAAATCTTCTGCACACCTGCACTCTATCGATTTGGGCGACCTTCCGAGGACGGTCGCGCACCTTGCACAGGACCAGGCTTTCGCCGCCGGCCCCGGGTGCCATACGGACGCCTTTAGAGGACGTCGGTGTCGCCGCTGGCCCTGAGGTGCTCGACGGCAGACTTCACCTTCTGCGCGTGTTCCTTGGTGGTGACCAGCAGCGCGTCCGGGGTGTCGACCACGACGACGTCGTCGATGCCGATCAGCGCGATCACGCGTTTGGTGTCGGATACCACGACGCCGGTGGCCGACTCCGCGAAGACCCTCGCCCCTTCGCCGAGGACCGTGAGCCCGGAGGTTTCGCTGGCGGTATTCAACCGCCCGATCGCGGCGAAGTCGCCCACGTCGTCCCAGGAGAAGGAACCGGGGATCATCGCCACGTCCCCGGCGGCCGCCGCGGGTTCGGCCACCGCGTAGTCGATCGCCGTCTTGGGCAGGTCCGGCCAGATCCTGCGCATCACCGCGCCGCGGGCCGGAGTGTCCCAGGCCTCGGCGATCTCAGTCAGGCCGGCAAAGAGTTCGGGTTCGTTGGTTTCCAAATGCTTCAGCAGCAGGTCCACCGGCGCCACGAACATGCCGGCGTTCCAGGAATATTCCCCCGTCGCCAGATAGCCGCGGGCCACCTGCTCGTCGGGTTTCTCCACGAACTCGGCCACCGCCTGCGCGGAGGGCGCCCCGGGGACCTGCAGCGCCCCGGCGGAGCGGATGTACCCGAATCCGGTGGCCGGATGCGTCGGCGTGATCCCGATCGTGACGATGTAGCCCTCGGCCGCGGTGTGCACGGCCTCGCGAACCGCCTGCTGGAAGTCCTCCACCGGGGTGATCACCTGGTCCGCGGCAAAGGAGCCCATGATGATCCGCGGGTCCCGCCGGTACAGGATCGCCGCGGCGAGACCGATCGCCGCCGCCGAGTCCTTCGGCTCCGGCTCCAGCACCAGGTTCGCATCCTGAAGCTCGGGCAGCTGGGCGCAGACCGCCTGTCGGTGCAACTTACCGGTAACCACCAGGGTCCGCCCCTGGCACAGCGGCTCGAGACGGGAATAGGTGGCGCGGATCAGCGTGGACCCGGAACCGGTCAGGTCGTGCAGGAACTTCGGCGCCGCCGCGCGGGACAGCGGCCACAACCGCGTCCCGGTCCCGCCGGCCGGAATAACTGCATGAAAACGGTCCAGCACGGCGTCGTCGTCGGCCGCACCCCGGCCTGCTGCTTGAGTGTTCACGCTCTCCACGGTAATCCAGCAACGTGGGTACCGCCTTCATCCTGCGGGCCGATTTCTGCCGTCCGGGTGGTTTGCCGGTCCCGTAACAGCGCAAACGGCCGCCCCGTCGGAATCCAGAGCCTGCGGGGCCGCGGACCGGTCTCACCCGCCCCGTGGAAGCCGGTACGGCACGGGCGGTCAAACCCGTGCTGTTAAGAAGGTCACACCCTGCTGTACCTGAATTGAATAAGCCCTCAGCGAAGCCTAGATTAGTCTTGAGCTATAGAGCGCTCTCGCACCGGCGTCAACTCTTGCGTGGAAGCCACGCTGCGCCTCTGCGATGCAGGGAGGGTAATTCAGTGTCGAAGACACCAGCAGGGACCTTATACCGCGGCCGTGAAGGCATGTGGTCTTGGGTAGGACACCGCATCACGGGCGTCGCAATCTTTTTCTTTCTCTTGGTACACGTGCTCGATACCGCGCTGGTCCGGGTATCCCCGGGCGCCTATGACGCCGTCATGGCCACGTACAAGAACCCGATCATGGCCATTCTGGAAGCCGGCCTGGTAGCGGCCATCGTCTACCACGCCTTTAACGGGCTTCGCGTCATCCTCATCGACTTCTGGAAGAAGGGGCCCAAGTACCAGGCCAAGCTTCTGTGGGGGGTTGTCGGCCTCTGGGTCGTCGTCATGATTCCGTTCCTCATCCGCCACCTCACGCTCGCTTTCACCGGGGGTCACTAACTCATGTCGGTCAACTCTGAAATCCAGGCCCCCCGCAGCGCCCGCATCGCTCCCGAGTACATGCGCAACAAGGGGCGCAAGGGCAACTTTGAACTGTACGCATGGCTGTTCATGCGGCTCTCCGGCCTCATCCTGGTGGTGCTGGTCTTTGGGCACCTGTTCGTCAACCTGATGGTGGGCGAAGGCGTCCACGCCATCGACTTCGGCTTCGTGGCCGGCAAGTGGGCCGACCCGTTCTGGCAGATCTGGGACCTGGCCATGCTCTGGCTGGCCATGCTGCACGGCACCAACGGCGTGCGGACCATCATCGAGGACTACGCGGAAAAGGACATCACCCGCTTCTGGTTCAAGATGGTCCTGTACGTGGCCTCTGCCGTCATCATCGTGCTCGGCACCCTGGTGATCTTCACCTTCGATCCGTGCCCGGCCAACGCCACCGCCGAGCTGCTGCCGTCGTTCTGCCCGGCCCCCTAACCGTCCCCGCGACAGACCGCGGCGCCGTTGCCCGTCGTGAACCCCACACGGCGAAGAAAACCCAGTTTCAACAGAAAGAGCATCCAGTATGCAGGTCCATAAGTACGACGTCGTCATTGTCGGTGCCGGTGGCGCCGGTATGCGCGCCGCGATCGAATCAGGCCAGCGCGCGCACACCGCAGTACTGACCAAGCTGTATCCCACCCGTTCCCACACCGGCGCGGCCCAGGGCGGCATGTGCGCCGCACTGGCGAACGTCGAAGAGGACAACTGGGAATGGCACACCTTTGACACGATCAAGGGCGGCGACTACCTGGTTGACCAGGATGCCGCCGAAGTGATGGCCAAGGAAGCCATCGACGCGGTGCTGGACCTGGAAAAGATGGGTCTGCCGTTCAACCGGACGCCCGAGGGCAAGATCGACCAGCGCCGCTTCGGCGGACACACCCGCGACCACGGCAAGGCCCCGGTCCGCCGCGCCTGCTACGCCGCCGACCGCACCGGACACATGATCCTGCAGACCCTCTACCAAAACTGCGTCAAGCACAACGTTGAGTTCTACAACGAGTACTACGTGCTGGACCTGCTGCTGGTCGAGGAAGACGCCACCCGCGCGGACGGCACCCCCTACAAGCAGAAGCGCGTCGCCGGCGTGGTCAGTTATGATCTGGCCTCGGGCGAGCTCCACGTCTTCCAGGCCAAGTCCGTCATCTTCGCTTCGGGCGGCGTGGGCAAGGTCTTCAAGACCACCTCCAACGCGCACACCCTGACCGGCGACGGCATGGGCATCGCGTTCCGCCGCGGCCTGCCGCTGGAGGACATGGAGTTCGTCCAGTTCCACCCGACCGGCCTGGCCGGCCTGGGCATCCTGCTCTCCGAGGCCGCCCGCGGCGAAGGCGGAATTCTCCGCAACGCCGACGGTGAGCGCTTCATGGAGCGCTACGCCCCCACCATCAAGGACCTGGCGCCGCGTGACATCGTGGCCCGCTCCATGGCCTTGGAGGTTCGGGAAGGCCGCGGCTGCGGTCCGAACAAGGACTACGTGCTGCTGGACCTGACCCACCTGGAGCCGGCGCACATTGACGCGAAGCTGCCGGACATCACGGAGTTCGCGCGCACCTACCTCGGCGTCGAACCCTACACCGAGCCGGTGCCGGTGTTCCCCACCGCCCACTACGCCATGGGTGGCATTCCCACCAACATCAAGGCCGAGGTGCTGCAGGACAACGACACCGTTGTGCCGGGCCTGTACGCCGCCGGCGAGGTGGCCTGCGTCTCCGTCCACGGCTCGAACCGGCTGGGAACCAACTCCCTGCTGGACATCAACGTCTTCGGCAAGCGCTCCGGCATCAACGCCGCCGAGTACGCCAAGACCGCGGACTTCGTCGAGCTGCCGGAGAACCCGGAGCTGTACACGATGGAGCTGCTCGAGACGGTGCGCGGCGGCACCGGTACCGAGCGGGTCGCCCAGATCCGCAAGGAACTGCAGGACATCATGGACGCCAACGTGCAGGTGTTCCGCGACGAGAAGTCCCTGACCGAGGCGCTGAACGTGATCGCTTCGCTGCGCGAGCGCTACAAGAACATCAGCGTCCAGGACAAGGGCAAGCGCTTCAACCTGGACCTGCTGGAGGCCGTGGAACTCGGCTTCCTGCTGGACATGGCCCAGGTGATGACCGTGGCGGCGCTGCACCGCACGGAGTCCCGCGGCGGACACTTCCGCGAGGACTACCCGGACCGCGACGACGAGAACTTCATGAAGCACTCCATGTGCTACCTGGACGTCGACGCCGTGACCGATCAGACGGCCGGCATCCGCATGGATACCAAACCCGTGGTATTCACGCGCTACGAACCGATGGTGAGGAAATACTGATGAGCACCGCGACCGAAATTCCCGAAGGACCGTCCAAGGTCGAGCTGGCTCCCGGGGTCGGCGGCGGCGGCGAGATCCCCAGCTTTGACATTACGCTGAAGGTCCGCCGCTACGATCCGGAAGTTTCCGAGGAAGCCCGCTGGGACGAGTTCAAGCTCACCATGTACGGCACGGACCGCGTGCTGGATGCCCTGCACAAGGTCAAGTGGGAGCATGACGGTTCCGTATCCTTCCGCCGGTCCTGCGCCCACGGCGTCTGCGGCTCCGATGCGATGCGCATCAACGGCCGCAACCGCCTGGCCTGCAAGACGCTGCTGAAGGACCTGGACACGGCCAAGCCCATCACGGTGGAACCGATCAAGGGCCTGCCGGTGGAGAAGGACCTGATCGTGGACATGGAGCCGTTCTTCCAGTCCTACCGCGAGATCATGCCGTTCCTGATCAACAACGGCCACGCGCCGACCCGCGAGCGGCTGCAGTCGCAGGAGGACCGCGAGCGGTTCGACGACACCACCAAGTGCATCCTCTGCGCCGCCTGCACCTCCTCCTGCCCGGTGTTCTGGACCGACGGCCAGTACTTCGGGCCGGCGGCGATCGTGAACGCGCACCGCTTCATCTTCGATTCCCGCGATGATGCCGGCGACATGCGCCTGGAGGTCCTCAACGACAAGGAAGGCGTGTGGCGCTGCCGCACCACCTTCAACTGCACCGAGGCCTGCCCCCGCGGCATCCAGGTGACCAAGGCGATCACCGAGGTCCGCCAGGCGATCCTGGCCCGCTCCGTGTAGCCAACCCGGGCGGTCCCTTCGGACTGCGCCGGCCGGTGGCGCCGATTCCTTCGGGAGTCGGCGCCACCGGCGTTTAAGATTCCGGCAGGGGCCTCCGCCGGCGCAGGCCCCACGCCCGCTGCCGCAGCGACCGGCTGTCCCGCCCGCCGGCCGCCTGCCTGGCCAGCGCGTCCGCCGTGCCGACCGCTCCCCAGGCGGTGGCGACCAGGTAGACCTGGCTGAGCAGGTAGAACCACACGAACAGGCCCAGGATGACGGCGAAAGGAGCCAGCAGCCAGTTGCTGCCCACGTTGCCCAGCAGTGACGAGGAGAAGTACCTGAGCACGGTACTGCCGATACCGGCGAGCAAGGCGGACTGGAGCATCACCGTGCGCGGCATCCGGATGCCTGACGCCACGCGGAACAGGATCACGGCAACCGCCGTATCCAGCAGCAGCATGACCACGATGCCGGCGATCCGGGTCAGCGGCACCACGGCTGCGCCTTGGATGCCGAGCAATTCCACGATCAGGTCCAGCGCGGTATTGGCTATGGCGGCGACGAGCGTGGTCACGACCAAGGCAACGGCCACGATCAGCAGCGTGCCGGTATCCTTGAGCTTGACCAGGACGATGTTCGTTTGCAGGGGCGGCAGGTCGAAGATGCCGCGCATCCCCGTGCGCAGCCCCGCGATCCAGCCCAACGAGGTCCAGATCATGACGGCGGTGGAGATGATCAGGCTGACGCCGAAAGCCTCGCCGTGGGAGAAGAGCTCTTGGGGTGAGGCCAGGCCCTCGGGCCCGGTGCCGGTGTCAATCAATCCAGGGACGAATTCGTTCACCACCCGTACGATGGCCATCTGCAGGTCGCGGTTGCCGGCGGCCACCAAGCCGAGGATGGAGAAACCGGCCACCAGCATCGCCGCTACCGAGAAGAACATCTTGTAGGCGCACCCGGCCGCCAGCAATGGCCCGTGCCTCAGGGCGTAGAGATTCATGACCCGCATCAGGCGCCAGGAGTTGATCTTCGCGAGCCTGTACTTGGCCGCGGCCAAGCTGCTTTGCAGGGCGCCTTCTTCGCGCTTGGCGCGGCCTGCTTCCCGCCGCTGCCTCACGGCGGCGAGCAGCAGTTGCTGCCGTTCCAGCGGATCCGGCGTTGCCTCAGCCTGCTCCTGCGGGTCCGGCACCAAAGGTCAACTCTTCCCGTAGTATCCACACACCAGTCTCATCGTGCTCGTAGAGCCCCATGCTACTGACCCGGAATGCGGCGTCATAATCAGCGAGCTTGCTTTCGGCCGAGTCCATGCTGGCTTCGCTGACGTCGTGCGCGACCGTCACGTGCGGGTGGAAGCCGAACTCGAGGTCGCGTTCCAGCGGACCGGACTGGAGTTTTTGGTGCAGCGCGACGCACTCGTCGAAGCCCTCGTCGATGCTCAGGTAGACCACGGGCGAAACCGGGCGGAAACTGCCCGTGCCGCGCAGGGAGAGGGTGAATGGGGACTGCGAACGGGCCACGGCCCGGACGTGCTGGACGGCGTCGTCCCAGTCCAGCACCGGAGTGGTGGTGACCAGGGTGATGTGCGGCGGTATCACCGAGGCCAGCGGGTCACCGAACGAGGCCCGCCAGCCCTGCAGCTCGCTGGCCATCGGCTCCGGGACCCCGATGACCACGCCGACGCAGCCGACCGCCGTCCGGGCACCGCGGCCAGCATCGCCGTCGTGTTCCACACGGGCGATGCTGTCCTGGTCCTGCTGGCGCATGGCTAGCGTTCGCCTCCGGGGGCCATGAAACCTACCTTGGAGTACACATCAGCGAGTGTAACCGATGCGATTGAACGGGCCTTTTGTGCCCCGCGCGCCAGCAGCCGGTCCAGTTCGGCCGGATCGTCCAGCAGCTCCTGGGCCCGCGCCTGCACCGGGGCGAGCGTTTCGACGACCACCTCGGCCAGATCCACCTTCAGATGACCGTACATCTTGCCCTGGTACTCCTGCTCCAACTGCGCGACGGTTTTGCCCGTCAGTGTGGAGTAGATGGTGAGGAGATTGGAGATGCCCGGCTTGGCCTCGCGGTCGAAGCGGATCTCCGTGCCGTCGTCGGTGACGGCCGACTTGATCTTCTTGGCGGCCTGCTTCGGGTTGTCGAGAATGTTGATCAGGCCGGCGGTCGACTCGGCCGACTTGGACATTTTCGCGGTGGGGTGCTGGAGATCGTAGATCTTCGCCCCCTCCTTGGGGATCACGGCTTCGGGCACCACGAACGTTTCCCCGAAGCGGTGGTTGAACCGCTGCGCGAGGTTCCGGGCCAGTTCCAGGTGCTGGCGCTGGTCCTCGCCGACGGGCACGCCGTAGGGGCGGTACAGCAGGATGTCCGCGGCCATCAGCACCGGGTAGGCGAACAGCCCCACGGTTGCGGCGTCGGTGCCGTTCTTCTGCGTCTTGTCCTTGAACTGGGTCATCCGGGAGGCCTCGCCGAAGCCGGTCACGCAGTTCAGGACCCAGGCCAGCTCGGCGTGCTCCGGCACGTGGGACTGGACGAAGAGCGCCGTGCGGTCCACGTCGATGCCGCCGGCGATGTACTGCGCGCAGGTAACCCTGGTGCGGTGGGCCAGATCCTTCGGATCGTAGTCCACCGTGATGGCGTGCAAGTCGGGGATGAAGTAGAAGGTTTCGTACTCGTCCTGCAGCTTGACCCAATTGACGAGTGCGCCCAGGTAGTTGCCCAGGTGCAGGGAGTCGGCGGACGGCTGCATGCCGGAGAGAAGCCTGGGACGCTCGGCCTGCGGCCGGCCCGCCTGCCCGGCGGCCAGCACGGCGGTGTCAGTGGGTTCTGTGGTTCCTGTGCTCATCGGGATGCTTCCTAGAACTGGTAGTCGACGACCAGCGGCGCGTGGTCGGAGAATCGGGCGTCGTAGGTGGCGGCACGGTCGACGGCAGCGACCGTCGCGAGATCGGCCAGCGACGGGGTGGCCACCTGATAATCGATGCGCCAACCGGCGTCGTTGTCGAAGGCCTGGCCACGCCAGGACCACCAGGTGTAGGGACCGCTGACAGCCCCCGCCAGCGACCGGTGCACATCGCGCCAACCGATCTCCTCGCCAAAGAAGCGGTCGAAGTAGGCCCGTTCCTCGGGCAGGAAGCCGGCGCGCTTGACGTTGCCCTTCCAGTTCTTAATGTCCAGCTCGGTGTGGCCCACGTTCAGATCGCCGACGACCAGCGCGTAGTCCCGCTCGGCCTTCAGTTGCGGCAGCCGATGGCACATTGCGTCCAGGAAACGGTATTTGTCCACCTGCTTGGGGGTGTCGACCTCGCCGGAATGGACGTAGGCGCTCACCACCGTCAGGGTCTTTTCACCGTCCACGCCGTCCACGGCAAAGTCGGCCTCCACCCAGCGGCCCGCGGAGAGGAAGTATTCATCGCCGATGTGGCTGCGGGTGGCAGTCGGTTCAACACGGGAGGCGATGGCGACACCGGCGCGGCCCTTGGCCTCGGCTTCGGCATGCAGGATGTGCCAGTCGTTGCCCAGCAGCTCACGTACTACCGCGTCCGGCGCCCGCACCTCCTGCAGGCACAGGATGTCCACGTCCCGGACGGCCAGCCAGTCGGCCATCCCGCGCTTGTAGGCGGCGCGGATGCCATTGACGTTGACGCTGGCGATCCGCAGTGTCTTGCCTGCCTGGATCAGTCCGCCAGCGGCCTCGCGGGAGGTGGTCGGTGCGGGGGAAACGGTTGCCAAAGTCACCCGACTACCTTACCCAACCCTTCAGTTCAGCCAACAACTGTGCCGCTGACCGTTCCGCCACCGTCATCCTTGCGGATCATGCCTCGCCCGTTGTGGGCGGTGATCTCTACCGTTTCCAGCGCCCGGTCCACCATGCCCTCGTCTTTGCCGCGGTAGTCGCGGATCACCTTGGCCTGTACCTGGATGATCTTGAAGCTGTGGTCCAGCTTTTCGTCCCGCACGGCGTTCGCCCTGGTGAGTTCTTCCTCGACGAGGGCGGTGCCGCCGCCGGGAGCGGGGTTGGCCCGCCCGGCGTAATCGGCCTGCACGTTGGCCAGCTTCTCCTTCGCCTTGCGGGTGGCACCGCGGACGCTGAACACCACGAAGGCGGCCAGGGCCAGCCATGCCAGCGACACTGCGACGACGATCCAGCCGATGACGTCGTTCTCATTGGCGGCAAAGATCACCGCGACCAGGAAGACAAGCACCAGCACTGCCAGGCTGATGTTGCCGGCCTTGAACGGCAGCTGGCGGGCGGTGGACGTAACGGAAGACTCGGGACCAATTGATCGCATGGGCCTATTCTCTCAAATCCACGCGCCTGCGTGCGCCGTGTCCGCCCACGGCTCAGCGCGTTACCACTGCACCAGGCAGAACGGGTGTCCGGCCGGATCCAGGTACACCCTGAAGGTCTCGGTGCCCGAGTCCATGCTCGTGGCTCCCAGCTGGAGTACCAGTCCTTCGGCGATATCCAGGTCCCGGACCCTGACGTCAACATGCATCTGCTGGGGATGCTCCTGTCCCGGCCACTGGGGTGGCTCGTAATCCCGGACCTGCTGGAAGGCGATGGCCGGCCGGTCCGGGGCATCCCCGATACTGATCCAGCCGTCGTCGTCCTGTTGGACCCGGATCATGCCCAGCAGCTCCTCGTAAAAGGTCGCCAGTACATCGCTGTCCGGACAATCGATGACCAGTGCCTGCCACTTGCCGATCATGTGCCAGCTCCTTAGTTGGTTCGGGCCTTGGGACGGTGTCTCCATCATTGATGCGCCGCAAGAGTGTGGCAAGGACAGGCGGCCGCCGCCGCACGTCGCCCTCCGCACGCCCGCCGCTCGGCACCCGCCGCACGTCAGATCCGCCTACCGTACGTCAGGACGCCGCACGTCGTCGGTCCACGCCCGCCGCACGCCGGTCCGCGGTCAGTTCAGGAAGAGCTTGCGCAGCCTCCCGGTGGTGAGGATCAGCCCGAGCACGATCATGACCAGGAAGTACAGGACGTGGATCCACGTGGCGGCTGTAAAGGCGCCGACGCTGAGCTGGCGCAACAGTTCCACGCCGTGCCAGAGCGGGAATGCCTGGATCAGCCACTGGATCGGCTCCGGGTAGACGCTGAGCGGGTAGAAAGTCGCGGAGAACAGGAACATCGGGAGCATGATGAAGTTGATCCAGTCCATCTGCTGGAACGTTTTCATGTAGCTGGTGATCGCCATGCCGAAGGAAGCGAAGCCGAAGGCGACCACCACGGCTGCGGGGATCATCAACAGCGCCCAGGGCGAGGTGATCAACCCCATCGCCCCCATCACCGCAGTGAAGCCGGTGGCGTAGAGCGCTCCTCGCATCAGCGCCAGCAGGATCTCGCCGAGCGCCACGTCCAGCGGTCCCAGAGAGGTGTACAACATGCCTTCGTAGAGCTTGGCAAAGTTCAGTTTGAAGAAGACGTTCCAGGTGGAGTCGTACACCGCGCCGTTCATTGCCGAGACGGCCAGCAGCGCCGGCGCAATGTAGTTCGCATAACCGATCTCGGTTCCGCCGGGGCCGCTTATCGTGCCGATCAGCGAGCCCAGTCCGATGCCCATCGCCACCAGGTAGAGGACCGGCTCGACGAAACCGCTGACCATGATCGCCCAGTTGGTTCCCCAGGTCGCCTTGACGCCGCGGGCGAAGACCGCCCGCACGTTGCCGGCATAGAGCGAGCCAAACGGGCGGCGCGCCGGCTCGAGCCGCGGCGGCTGCGGGAGAACGTGCTGGCTCATTTGCCCAGCCTCCTGATATAGATGCGGCGCGCGAAGACCCAGCCGGCCGCGCAGAGGACGGCAAGGTAGGCGACGTGCAGCACGGTCAACCAGGCCGGTTCAACATAGCCGTAGCTGAGCACCCGGCCCAGCTCCGTCGAATGCCACAGCGGCGAGATCCAGCCGATCCAGCGCACCACCAGTGGCATGGCCTCCAGCGGAAAGAACGTGCCGGAGAAGAGGAACAGCGGCATCACGATGAACCGCTGCACCAGTGCGAACTGGCCGCGGTCTTCTTCGATGCTGGCCGAGTACGCCATCAGCGGCAGCCCGAAGGCCATCCCGCCCAGGGCCGCCGTGATGACCATCAGCCAGGCGGTGGCCTCGGTCACCGCGCCGAAGATGACCAGGCAGAGGAAATACAAGCCGGTGGTCAGCAGCAGGCGGGCCAGCACGCCCAACGAGTGCCCGTTGACCAGTTGGTGGCTCTGCAGCGGCGAGGCGTTGGGACCGTAGTAGGTCTTGCGCCATCGGAACCCCGACATCACCGAGTACGTGTTCTCTTCGCTGGCCACCATGATCGCGGCGGTCGCCAGGAGGGCGGGCGCCACGAAGACCAGATACGGCACGGACTGGCCGTTTCCGGCGTCGAGCGAGGCGTTGGTGTTGGCGTCCACCAACGTGGCGAGCCCCACACCCATGGCAAACAGGTAAACCAGCGGCGTGCCGACCGCCGTCATCAAGACGGTCCAGCCGTAGCCGCGCAACTGCCGCAGCCAATGCTCCAGGAAGTAGACGGAACCGAAGCTCCGGGCGCGCTCGGCCGACTGCAGCGGGGTCAGCGGCGAGCGCAGGCCGGTGACCGGCCGCGTCAGCGCGTCGATTTCCCGCAGCGACAGCTGCTCCGGGGCCCGCGCATCGACCGAGCCCGCGGCGGCCGCGGCGTCCGGCACGGAGGCTGCAGCGGTCGCGGTCCGCCCGGACTCTCCGGCCGTGGGCGCCGGTGCTCCTTCGGCCGGGCGCGCCGGCGTGTCTTCGGACGCGCGCGCGGTGGTTTCTTCGGCCGGGCGCGCCGTGGTCTCCATGTCCTGCCCGCCCGGCACCTGCGTGGGCTGTGGCTCAGTCAATGAGGCTCCTGCCCGTCAGCCTAAGGAAGACGTCCTCCAGGCTGGAGCGCCGCACCAGGGACGTGATCGGGCGCAGGCCGCGGTTGGACACCTGCTCGAGGGCCGCCTCGCCGTCGTCGGCATAGACCAGCACGCGGTCCGGCAGCGTTTCGAGCCGCTCCCCGATGCCGGCGAGCTCCGGGGCCACGGTGGTATTCCGCTCGGAACCGAACCGAAGCTCGAGGACCTCGCGGGTGGAATGTTCGCGGATCAGGGCTGACGGCGACCCTTCCGCCATGATCTGGCCCTTGTCCACCACGATGAGCCGGTCGCACAGCTGCTCGGCCTCGTCCATGTAGTGCGTGGTCAGGATCAGGGTCACGCCCGCTTCCTTGAGCCGGAAGAGGCGGTCCCACAGGATGTGGCGCGCCTGCGGATCGAGTCCGGTGGTGGGCTCGTCGAGCAGCAGCACCTTCGGATCGTTCATCAGCGAACGGGCGATGGTCAGCCGCCGTTTCATGCCGCCGGAGAGGGCATCGACCTTCGCCTTGGCCTTGTCCGTCAGCTGCGCGAACTCCAGCAGTTCGTCCGCCTTGGGGCGCAGGTAGGAGTACGGCAGCCCGAAGTAGCGGCCGTAAACGATCAGGTTGTCGCGGACCTTCAGTTCCTCGTCCAAGTTGTCCTGCTGCGGCACGACGCCCAGATGCGCCCGCACCTCGGGTCCGTGTCGGTCCGGGTCCAGGCCCATGATGCTCAGCTCGCCGGACGTCCGCTGCGAGACGCCGCCGATCATCCGCATGGTCGTGGACTTGCCCGCACCGTTGGGGCCGAGCAGCCCGAACGACTCCCCTGCCGGGACTTCGAAGGAGATGCCGTCGACGGCGTTGAAGTCGCCGTAGGTCTTCACGACGTTCCGGGCGGAAATGACGGCTGCGGAGGTTTGCTGAGGCAACCGGTGTGAAAGCGATGTTTGAGGCACTGCTATAGCCTAGATCACACTAGCGATTGAGGAAAGCCAATCGGGGCGGTGTCGCAGCTGGAAGCACTCACCGGCCAGAACTACCACCCCGGCGGGGCGCATGGGCCTCGACCGCATACCTGACCATCTCCGCGGCTCGGTCGGTCAGTCTGACCCCTTCGGGCCAGACGATCTTCACGCCGACCGGGCGGACCGCCGGCTCGATCGGCAACGCGGTGAAAGTCCGGCCTTCGTAGGTGGCATCGCCGGACGGCCGCTGCACTAACACCGAGTAGCCGATGCCCCGCCCGACCAGCGAGCGGGTCAGCTCGAAGTCCGTGGTGCGGTACCTGATTTTCGGCACTACGGAAGCGTCACGAAACACCGACATCGTGTGGTGGCTGCTCGGCGGCGCATCCAGCAGGATCATTGGCTCCTCGGCCAGCTCGGCCAGGCTCACCGCCTCCCGGCCGGCCAGCCGGTGGTCGGCCGGCAACAGCGCGTAGGCATGCATGGCGTCCAGCTGCACCGACTCCAGTCCCGGCCGCAGATCCATGTCGTAGACGATGGCCAGGTCCAACTCCCCCGTGAACAGCTTGTCCTGCACGGCATCCTGGGTGCCTTCGACGAAGTCCAGCTGCACCTTGGGATGCTCGGTGGCAAAGCGCTCCAGCAGCCCGGGCAGGACAGTCGGCGCCAGGGTCACGTAGCAGCCCACCACCAGCGGGCCGGCCAGCTCTCCCCCGCCGCTGCTGGTGCTGAGCTCCAGCTCCTCGGCCTCGCGCAGGAAGGTTGCGGCGCGGGCGTGCAACTGCCGGCCGGCAGGTGTCAGGCTGACTCCGTGTGCCTTGCGGCGGACCGTCAGTTGCGTGCCGAAAATTCGCTCCAGCTCCTTCACGGCCGCAGCCACTGCAGTCTGCGAGACATGGAGCTCGTCGGCGGCGGCGGCGATCGTGCCGGCCTCTGCAACGGCGACAAAGTACGCCAGCTGCCGCAGGGTATACCGGACCAAAACGCCTCCTGCGCCACGAGGATGGAAACCAAAGCTTTTCGGGGGATATTTCCCCTCTTTATGAACTTTACCGGCGGATATGTCTGCTGTCACACTCGGAGGAGACAAACCTCACGCCGGGTACGGTGCGAGGCCGCCGGCAAGGACCCGGGACACCGTTTCCGGACCAATTACGACGAGGAGAGCGAGAATGACCGCCGCCACCGAAGCCCGCCCGGTTCCCACCGCGGATTGGGTCACTATCCCCGATCTCTATCGGAACCCGTATCCCATCTATCAGAAGCTGCGGGCCGAAGCGCCCGTGCACTGGGTGCCCGCGGTCAACCGGTACATGGTCACCAGCTACCAGGCCTGCCATCTGATCGAACAGGACCAGGAGCGTTTTTCCGCCAACGAGACCAATTCGCTCATGAAGCGGGCCATGGGCCACTCGATGCTGCGCAAGGACGACCCGGAGCACGACGTGGACCGGAAATCCTATGGGAACGTCCTGCGGCCCAAGGCCATCAAGGAACACTGGAACGCCATCTTCCAGGCCAACAGCGACAAATACCTCGCCCAGTTGAAGGCCGCCGGCCCGGGCGCCGACTTCGTCTGGGAGTATGCCGCTCCCTACGCCGCGGAAAACCTGCGGCTGATCATGGGCTTCCACAACGCCACCCAGGAAGACATGCAACGTTGGTCGCAGACCATGATTGACGGCACTGGCAACTATGCCGACGATCCCGAAGTCTGGGCCAAGTCGGAACAGTCCTACAACGAAGTCGACGACGCGATCGACGAGATCCTGCCCTACCTGCGCAAGAATCCGGATGCCAGCCTGCTGTCCGGACTCACCTCCATGCCGATCCCGCTCGAGGCCATCCGGGCGAACATGAAGATGACCATCGGCGGCGGCCTGAACGAACCGCGCGACGTCCTGGGCACCACCGTGTGGGCGCTGCTGGCCAACCCGGACCAGTTGGCCCAGGTGCTCGCCGACGAATCCCTTTACGCGCGCGCCTTCGAGGAATCCGTGCGCTGGGTCGCCCCCATCGGCATGTACCCGCGGGAGGTCACGCGCGACACCGTCGTGGAAGGCATGCAGCTGCCGGCCGGCGCGCGGCTGGGCATCGTCGTCGGCGCAGCCAACCGCGACCCGGCGGTGTTCGAGGACCCCGAATCCTTCAACATCAACCGGGAGAAGAAGCCGCACCTGGCATTCGGCGGCGGCAACCACTTCTGCGCCGGCGCCTGGGTGGCACGCGCTTCGGTGGCACAAATTGCCATGCCGCAGGTTTTCCGCGAACTGCCGAACCTCCGCCTGGATCCGGACAACGCTCCGGTCGACGCCGGCTGGGTCTTCCGCGGCATGACCAAATTCCCGGTGCTCTGGGGCTAAGACCGGCCCGCACGGCACCGTTCCCACCACTCCCAAGCCAGCGCCCACAGCAAGGACAATTCCCCATGGCAAAGATCAGCTTCCACCACTCTGACGGCAACGTGGACGTGCTCGACGTCGACCCCGGCACCTCCCTGATGCGCGCCGCCGTCACCAACGGCGTCGACGGCATCGTCGGCGAATGCGGCGGCCAGGCCATGTGCGCCACCTGCCACGTCTACGTCCGCCCCGAATACCTCGACGGCCTGCCCGAAATCGGCGACGACGAAGACGAAATGCTCGACTGCACCGCCGGCCCCCGCGACGACACCCGCAGCCGGCTCGGCTGCCAGATCACGGTCGGCGACGGCCTCGAACAGATTGAGGTCGACGTCCCCGACGACCAGATCTAAGCCTTCGGCCAGCGGCGGCCGCCGCAGCGGCCGCCGTGTTGCACTGCCCCGCATCCTGCGTGAGCGGCCCGCAACCAATGCTGACCGAAGCCGCCACGGCGAACCACGGTCGCGACGGCCGGTTGCTGGCCTACGATCAAGGCACCGCAGCTCCCCGCGACACGGCCCGCAGCCGCCTCGGCTGCCAACTCACCGCCGGGGACCACTTCGACGAACTCGAAGTCGACATCCCCGACGAGCAGGCGTAACCGGGCCGCTGCGCCCGCCTGCTCGTCCCGCACCGAAAGGCCCTCCATGAACAGCCCGGAAAACATCGTCATTGTTGGCAACGGCCAGGCCGGCATCCAGCTGGTCGATTCGCTGCGCAAGGAAGGCCACACCGGGGCCATCACCCTGCTCGGCGACGAGCCGCACCACCCCTACCAGCGGCCCCCGCTGTCCAAGGACTACCTGGCCGCCGGGCAGACCCCGGCCCCGCTGCCGCTGCGCCCGGAAAAATTCTTCACCACCAACGACGTCGACGCCCGCCTCGGCGTGCGCGCCACCTCCATCGACCGGGCCGCCAGGACCGTCACCCTCGACGACGGCACCACGCTGTCCTACACGAAGCTGGTGCTCGCCACCGGGGCCGCCAACCGCGAACTGGCCGTCCCCGGCGCCGGCCTGGCCGGCATCCACGGCCTGCGCACCCTCACCGACGCCCAGACCCTGCACGCCCGCCTCGACACGGTGGGCTCCGTCGTCGTCATCGGCGCCGGCTTCATCGGCCTGGAGTTCGCCGCCGCCGCCCGCGCCCGCGGCCTCGACGTCACCGTCCTCGAATACGCCGACCGGCCCATGGGCCGGGCCCTGACCCCCACCATGAGCGCGTTCTTCGCCGACGCCCACCGGCGCCTGGGCGTGGACCTGCGCCTGGGCGAAGGCATCGCCTCCTTCGACGCCGACGAGACCGGGCACGTCACCGCCGCCGTCAGCACCACCGGCGGACGCTACCGCGCCGACCTGGTCCTGGTCGGGGTCGGCGTCATCCCGCGCACCGAACTCGCGTCGGCCGCCGGCCTCGAGGTGGACAACGGCATCACCGTCGACGAGTGCCTGCGCACCTCCGACCCGGACATCTACGCCATCGGCGACTGCGCGTCCTTCCCCAACGCCCACGCCGGCACCCGCACCCGGCTCGAATCCGTGCAGAACGCCACCGACCAGGCCCGGCACGCCGCCCGCGCCATCCTCGGCACCGGGTCCGGCGGCTACGCGGACCTGCCCTGGTTCTGGTCAAACCAGGGCCCACTGCGCCTGCAGATCGCAGGCCTGGTCGCCCCCGGCGACGACGTTGTGCTCCGCGGCGACCCCGCCGACGAAAAGTTCTCCGTCTTCTGCTTCCGCAACGGCACCCTCGCCGCCGTCGAATCCGTCAACCAGCCCGCGGACCACATGGCCGCCCGCCGCCTCCTCGCCGCCGGCGCCACCCTCACCCCCGAACAAGCCGCCGACCCCGCCTTCGACCTCAAGGCCCACTCAAAACTGCAGCCGGCGGCGCTCTAGCTTCACCGCCGGTGCGGCGGGCAGCGAGTCAGGTGGCGGGTCAGGTGGCGGCCTGTCAGCTGGTGGCGGGTCAGGTGCCCGTCCGCGGGTCAGGTTGCGGTGCCTCCGCCGCTGCCCAGTGCCTGCACTGCATGGCCTAGCACCGCCTCGGCCCTGGGACTGAGCACCATGGTGTCCGGCCAGATCGCACACATGGTCGTCTGCGATACGGGCGGCGACAGCGGACGCACCGCGACCGGCCGGCCTTCGACGGTCACGGCCGGGGCGGCCGGCCGTGACATCAGCAGCGCGTACCCCAGCCCCCGCCCGACCAGTGCCTGCACCAGCACCGCCTGCGGCATGGACGTGGCGATGAACGGGCGCAGGCCGCGTTCCTCAAAGACGCGGTACGTGTTCGCCGTGCTCGGGCTCGACTCGTACATGATCAGGGGTTCGGCTGCGAGGTCCGCCAAATCCACCGTTGGCTGCTCGGCCAAGGGATGTTCCGGCGGCAGCACCGCCTGCAACTCGGTCTGATAGATGGTGCGCTGGCTGTACCCGGCCGGGAGTTCCATGTCGTAGACCATGGCCAGGTCCAGGAGCCCGGCGTCCAATGCGGGCAGCAGGTCGTCGTGGGAGCCGACCGTGACGTCCACGCTGATGCCCGGATACTGTTCGGGCAGGCGATCGAGTACCGAGGGCAGGACGCTGCTGGCGAAGCTCGCGAAGCACCCAAGCCGCACCGGTCCCTTAAGTTCGCCGGCTGCGCCTGAGAGGTCGTTCATCAGTGCTTCCGCATCGCGCAGCAGCAGTCGGGCCCGTTGCGCGAAGAACTGGCCCGACGGGGTCAACTGGAGGCCGCGCGCCTTTCGCCGCACGCAGAGCTGCTCACCCGCGGCTCGTTCGAGGGCCGTGATGGCCTGCGACAGCGCGGACTCCGAGATGTTGAGGCTGGCGGCAGCCGAACTCAGTGTCGGGTGGTCCGGGAGGGCCGCGAAGAGTTGAAGCTGGCGCAAGGTGAAATCGACCACAGTACTTCAGTCCAATCAAAGAAGTTCGTCGGTTATCTGAAGTTTACCGACGATTGCGAGGCGTGTCACAATGGTTGTCACGTTCAACGTTCTGCCCCAAACGGTGGCTGATCCCAACCGGCGGGCAATCGCCGGGCTGCAAAGCAGACCCGGCGGCGGAACCACACGATCCGGGCCGAACACCCCGGCCTCGTCGTTCCCGCCCGCCTAAGCTCCACCCATCTGGTCGCGCCGGCCTCCTCGGTGTGACCGACCCAAGAGGACAACTATGAGCACTACAGTTTCCGGGCAATCGTCCGCCGCTAATCAGCGTCGCGTCGCGTTTGCCACCATCATCGGCACCACCATCGAGTGGTACGACTTCTTCATCTACGCCACGGCAGCGGGCCTGGTCTTCGCGCACCTGTTCTTCGAGCCGGCCGGCGAATCCATCGGGCTGCTCCTTGCCTTCGCCTCCGTTGGCATCAGCTTCCTGTTCCGGCCGCTGGGCGCCTTCCTGGCCGGCCACTACGGCGACAAGCTTGGCCGCCGCGCCATGCTGGTCATCACGCTGATGATGATGGGTGCAGCGACGACGCTGATCGGCATCCTGCCGACCTACGAGACCGTCGGGGTGCTGGCACCGGTGCTGCTGCTCCTGCTGCGCATCCTGCAGGGCATCTCTGCCGGCGGCGAATGGGGCGGAGCCGTCTTGATGGCCGTGGAGCACGCCCCGCGTGACCGCCGCGGCCGTGCAGGCTCGTTCCCCCAGCTGGGTGTTCCGCTCGGCATGCTGCTCGCTTCGGGCGTCATGACTTTGATGACCGGCGTGATCTCCCCCGGCGAGGCCTTCCTTGAGTGGGGCTGGCGCATCCCGTTCCTGCTCAGCGTCGTGTTGATCGCCATCGGCTACATGGTTCGCCGCTCGGTGGACGAGTCCCCGGTGTTCAAGGAAATCGCCGACAAGAAGCAGCAGCAGAAGGTCCCCATCGTGGAACTGTTCCGCAAGCACTGGCTGCTGGTCATCCTGGCCGCACTGATCTTCGCCGGCAACAACTCTGCCGGCTACATGGCCACCGGCGGGTTCATCCCCAGCTACGCCACCAGCGAAGCGGTGGGCATGGAGCGCACCGACGTGCTGCTGGCCATCACGTTCGCCTCGGCCATGTGGTTCATCTTCACCGCCGTGTCCGGCATCATGGCCGATAAGATCGGTCGCAAGCGCACCTACCTGATTGGTTTCGGCGCCCAGCTGCTGACGGTCTTCCCGCTGTTCTGGTTGATCGACACCGGTTCGCTGGGGATGCTGTACCTGGCGCTGGCGCTGTTCAGTTTCGGCCTGGGCTTGAGCTACGGCCCGCAGGCTGCCTGGTACAGCGAGCTCTTCCCGGCCTCGGTGCGCTACTCGGGTGTCTCGATCGCCTACGCACTGGGCGCGATCCTCGGCGGCGCGTTCGCCCCGACCATCGCCCAAGCACTGATCAATTCCACCGGGACCAGCAGCTCCGTCTCAGCGTACTTGTTCGGCATGACGATCATCTCCATCATCGCCGTGCTGATCCTGCGCGACCGCCCTGGCATCGATCTGTCGATCAACAACCAGGCCGAGCAGGAAGTCGGGGCTACCGTCTTCGACAAGCGCCGCGGGGTTTCCACCGACGACGCCGTCAAGGCCGGCGTCTAAGCCAGCAAAGGTCGTGCTGGAGTAACTCCAGCTGACTCGATACCGAGGCGGGTGTCCTGCCGGAACAAACTCCGGCCGGACACCCGCCTCGCTCGTGTCCGGCCGGTTCGTCGACCTCTTGTGCGCCCCGACCGGACACCCGCCTCGGCCGTGTCCGTCCCGTTCGTTCACCTCTCCGGCGGCCCGACCGGCGTCGCACCTCGGTAGTGTCCGTCCCGTTCCGTCGACCTCTACGGGGCCCGACCGGCGTCGTAGTTCAGTCGTGTCCGTCCGTTCCCGTCGATCTCTCCGGCGCCCCGACCGGCGTCGTACTTTTTCCAGAACATGCTGCGGGAGGGCTGGCTGTGAGCTCAGGCAGCTTGCTCCGCGGACCAACCACGCCGCTGCAATGCCGCGGTGATTTTTTGGATCGCGCGATCTGCGCCGTTGGCCATGTGTCGTCTGGAGATCCGCACTTCGTCCCAGTCTGCTGACCGGGCCCGTTCCGCCCGCTCGATGTCCCGCTCGATTTGGTCGGCCTGGCCGTGGCCTTCGCCCTCGTATTCGATGGCGATCCGGTATTCAGGCAGCGACAGGTCCGGGCTGTGCAGAGCAGCGCCGTCGTCGTTCCTGATCGGCTTGTTCACCTCGGGTTCCGGCAATCCAGCGCTGAGCATGGCCAGTCGGAGCCTGGTTTCGGGCGGAGAGTCCGCTCCGACCCGGGCCAACGCCAAGGCTGCGCGAGCTTTGCGCAGACCCCGCTTCCCGGGGTGGCTGCTCAGCAGGTCCTGAAGGTCCTCCCGGCTGGCGAATGGAGCCACGCGGCCTTCGAAGTCCGGCCGCGGAATGCGGAGGAGGTAGTCGGCTATCACCACCAACTCGGCTAGATCGAGGGCCTCCGCCATGTCCAGCCATGTCCGCGTGCGCGTCGTGACGCACAGCCCATCCACCCAAGCCACCTCATCCGGACCCAGCCGGGAGCGATGACCCACCACGCCGGGGCGTTGCATTCGTGCGCGGTTGCTTGGGCGCGAGATATGAACCCGCCGATCGAAGCCGGCGGCAGGTTCGGGAAAACCCCACAGGCGTGCCGCGGTGTCATGTGAGGCAGCGCTGGAATCGCTGATCCGCGTGAACGGCCGCACGCGGGCTGCGAGGTCGAGGCCGGCCGGCTGGACCGTGCAGATGCCCCGGCTTATCCGGATGAGGCGTGGGTGGCGCAACTGGCTCTTGCTCAGCCCCGATTGCAGGCCGTCCTCGATCGTGAACGCGGCGGCCTGCAGGTGTGGCGGGAGCGGCCTCAGCCGTGGCAGGCGCTGTTCGGGTCCCGGGCGGCGTGCTGGGCTCATCCGGACATTATCTACAGCCGGCGCTAGGGCGTGCGGAAGTTATTCACAGGGTCATCGAGTGGCGGAAAGCTGCAGCGAACGTCGGCGTGTCGCTGCAACTTTCCGCCAGTCCTTTGTCGCCAAAGTTGCCGCCGCTGTCCAGCCGCGCGTGAGGCCAAGCCCCCCGGCCGCCGGCTTTCCCGCCGCGCGTAGGCGAGGCCAGACCCCCGGCCGCCTGCTTTACCGGACGAGCCCAGCTGTAGCCAAGCAGCGTGGCCGGAAACGCCAAGAAGGCGGCGTCCGGGATCCGGACACCGCCCTCTTGAGGTTCAGCGCAAGGTTCAGCCGGCCTGGCGCTCGGCGGCTCCCACGACGTTGGCCAGCAGCATGGCACGCGTCATCGGACCGACGCCGCCGGGATTGGGCGAGAGCCAGCTGGCCACGTTGCGGGCCTCGGGCTCCACGTCGCCGGTCACCCGGGCCTTGCCGTCCTCGTCCTCCACGCGGCTGACCCCAACGTCCAGCACGACGGCGCCCGGCTTGAGGTCGGCTGCCTTGATCATGTGCGGCATCCCCGCGGCGGCAATCACGACGTCGGCCTCGCGCAGTTCCGCCGCCAGGTCGATCGTTCCCGTATGGGCGAGGATCACGGTCGCGTTGATCTCCTTGCGGGTCAGCAACAGGCCCAGGGGGCGCCCCACCGTGACGCCACGGCCGACGACCAGCATGCGTTTGCCCGCCAACTCGACGTCGTGGCGCAGCAACAGTTCGACACAGCCGTGCGGGGTGCAGGGCAGCGGCGAGTCCAGCGGCTCACCCACGTTGAGAACCAGCCGGCCCAGGTTCATCGGGTGCAGGCCGTCGGCGTCCTTGGCCGGATCGATCTTCTCCAGGATGCGGTTGGTGTCGATGTGCTTGGGCAGCGGCAGCTGCACGATGTAACCGGTGCAGGCCGGGTCGGCGTTGAGCTCATCCAGGACCGTTTCGAGTTCCTCCTGCGAGACGGAGTCAGGCAGGTCGCGGCGGATCGACTCGATGCCCACTTCGGCGCAGTCTTTGTGCTTGCCGCCGACGTACCATTTGCTGCCCGGGTCCTCACCGACGAGCACGGTACCCAGGCCGGGCACGATGCCCTTGGCCTTGAGCGCTGCTACCCGTTCCGTGAGCTCGGTCTTGATTTGCGCCGCGGTGGCCTTGCCGTCCAGCACGCGGGCGGTCGGCGGGGTCGTGTAGAGGTTCATGTCACCACTCCTCGTGGCCGGGGTAGAGCGGGAAGTCGTCGGCGAGCTTCTTCACGCGGGCCCGCAGGGCGGCAGTATCGGCGCCGCCCTTGAGCGCGGTGGCAATGATGTCTGCGACCTCGGTGAATTCGGCCGCCCCGAAACCGCGGGTGGCCAGCGCCGGCGTACCGATGCGCAGCCCCGAGGTGACCATCGGCGGGCGCGGGTCGAACGGCACGGCGTTGCGGTTGACCGTAATGCCTGCCTCGTGGAGCAGGTCTTCGGCCTGCTTGCCGTCCAGCTGGGAATTGCGCAGGTCCACCAGGACCAGGTGGACGTCGGTACCGCCGGTCAGCACGGACACGCCGGCCTCGGCCACGTCGGCGGCGGCCAGGCGCTCGGCCAGGATCCGGGCGCCTTCGAGCACGCGTTCCTGGCGCTGCTTGAACTCCTCGCCGGCGGCGATCTTGAAGGCCACCGCCTTGGCAGCGACAACATGCATCAGCGGGCCGCCCTGCTGGCCCGGGAACACGGCCGAGTTGACCTTCTTGGCGAAGGCTTCCTTGCCCAGGATCACGCCGGAGCGCGGGCCGGACAGGGTCTTGTGGACCGTGGAGGTAACGATGTCCGAGTGCGGCACCGGGTTCGGATGCAGGCCGGCGGCGACCAGCCCGGCGAAGTGTGCCATGTCGGTCCAGAGGTAGGCTCCGACCTCGTCGGCGATGGAACGGAATGCCTCGAAGTCCAGCTGGCGGGGGTACGCGGACCAGCCGGCTACCAGCACATTGGGGCGCTCGGCCAGCGCCTGCTCGCGGACCTTGTCCATGTCCACCCGGAAGGTCTTCGGGTCGACCTCGTAGGCGGCGACCTGATAGAGCTTGCCGGAGAAGTTCAGCCTCATCCCGTGGGTGAGGTGGCCGCCGTGCGCCAGGGACAGGCCCATCATCTTGTCGCCCGGCTGGATCAGGGCGGAGAGGGCGGCCGCGTTGGCCTGGGCGCCGGCGTGCGGCTGGACGTTGGCGAATTCCGCACCGAAGAGCGACTTGGCGCGCTCGATGGCCAGGTTTTCGGCGACGTCGACGTGCTCGCAGCCGCCGTAGTAGCGGCGTCCCGGGTATCCCTCGGCGTATTTGTTGGTCAGGACCGAGCCCTGGACTTCGAGCACCGAACGCGGCGCGAAGTTCTCGGAGGCGATCATTTCGAGGGTGTCGCGCTGGCGGCCGAGTTCGGCGTCGATCACGGCGGCGATTTCAGGATCCACCTGGGACAGCGGCAGATCGGTCACAGAGGGCGTAGAAGTCAAGGGAGAATCTCCTGGGTGGTGGGGCTTATCTCACTGCTACAGGCCAGATTACCGGCTGCAGGCACCCGCACGCATGACGCATGACCTGCCCCGGACACACTCCGGCCCGAACGTGACCTTACGTCCCAGGCGTGCGATCCGAGGTCGGTATATACAGGAGCGGCAACCAACGGTCCCCGGCCCTGCTGCCGCTTCCTGGTGGTGCCCCACCTAACGCCAGTCGCGGCGAGCCAATACTAGCAGCCGGTCACTGCACCGGGCGGTCCGAGAGCGCAACCTGCACGCTCCGGGTCTCGTCGTCGCGGCGCACTTCCACGCTGACTGTGTCGCCCGGATTGTGCTGGCGGACCGCTGCCAGCAGGTCTTCGGCGGTCGCCAGCGCCTCGCCGTCCACGCTCAGCAGCACATCGCCGGCGCGGATTCCCGCCTCGTCGGCCGGGCCGCCCTCGCCTACGGACAGGGCCAGGACGCCCTCCGCCTGGGGCACGCCAAGCTGCTCGGCGATCGCCGCCGTGATGCTGGCGGGAGTCAGGCCCATGAAAGCGTGGTCGGCGGTGCCGTCTTCGAGCAGTTCCTCGGCGACTTCCCGGGCGGTGGCGGCGGGGATGGCGAAACCGAGCGACACCGCGCCGGCTTCCGGCGGGATGTAGGCCTCGCTGATGCCCACCACCTGGCTCCGCGCATTGACGACGGCGCCGCCCGAGTTGCCGGGGCTGATCGGCGCGTCCGTCTGGATCAGGTCCACCAGCGCCAGGCTCGACGAGGCGGAGCCCGGGATGGAACGGTGCAGGCCGGAGATAATGCCTGCCGTGGCAGTATTCTCGAAGCCCAGCGGCGACCCGATCACCACGGCAAGTTCGCCGATCGTCGGCAGCGAGGTGTTGAATTCGGCGGCCGGCAGCCCGTCGCGCTCGGTCCGCACCAACGCCAGATCGGACACCGGATCCGTCGCCAGGACCTCGCCCGCGCTGCGTTGCCCGTCGGCGAAGCCGACCTCGACGGTGGTGCTGTCGCCGACCACATGTTCATTGGTTAGGATCAGCCCGTCTTCGGAATAGACCACGCCACTGCCCAGGCCGTTGTCGGTGAAGACCGTCACCACGGACGGCTGCACGTTCTCCACGATCTCCGGAATGCCGCCGGCAGGCTGAGCTCCCGCGGGCTGTCCTCCCGCGTCCCCCGGCGCCTGCGCGGTCCCGCCGCCGCTCGCGGCCGGCTCCCCTCCGCCGGTCGCGGGCGGCTCCCCGCCGGTCTCGCCGGTGCACCCGGCCAGGCCCGCCAGGAGCGCGGCTGCCAGCAGCACGCGCCCTGCACCACGGAGCGTTTTCTCCCGTTCCAAATGCCTCATGGCCCGGACCTTCCGTTGTCGCTGCTGCCACCCTAGACCCATCGGGATTGGCAGAAAACGCCTTACGGCCATCGGAGGGATCCGGCACGCGACACTCTTCCCACCGGCCCGCCACGCTCTCCCCCGCCGGCCCTGCGCGGAATACCCAACGGCCGGCCATCGTTGCACCGAACAGATGTTGAAGTGTCAACAATCGGAGGGGCATCGTGACGGACCAGACAATCGGCACCGGTCAACAGCCGCTGCAGGCGGTGGTGATCGGCGCCGGCCAGGCCGGGCTGAGCGCCGCCTACCGGCTGGCCCGCCGCGGCCTGGTCCCGGACCAGGACTTCGTGGTCCTCGACGCCAACGACGGCCCGGGCGGCGCCTGGCGCCACCGCTGGCCCTCGCTGACCTTCGACGCGGCGCACGGCCTGCACGACCTTCCCGGCCTGCCCCTCGGGGTTCCGGACCCGCAGGAGCCGTCCTCCGCCGTCGTCCGCCGTTATTACGGCACCTACGAGCGGGAGTTCCGCCTCCCCGTGCACCGCCCCGTGCGCGTCACCTCGGTGGACGACGACGGCGCCTTCCTGCGCGTGCGCAGCGCCACCGGCGGCGAGTGGCTGGCGCGGACCGTCATCAGCGGCACCGGCACCTGGGACAAGCCGCATTGGCCGCATTACCCGGGCCGGGAGATCTTCCGCGGCCGCCAGTTGCACACGCGGGACTTCTGGTCGGCAGAGGAGTTCCGCGGGCAGCGGGTCCTGGTGGTCGGCGGCGGGACGTCCGCGCTGCAGTTCCTGCTCCAGCTGGACGCGGCCGGGGCGGACACGCTCTGGTCCACCCGCCGCGACCCCGACTTCACCGCGGCCCCGTTCGACATGGAATGGGGTGTCGACGTGGAACGCAGGGTCAGCGAGCGCACGCGCGCCGGCCTGCCGACCCTGAGCGTGGTTGCCGCCACGGGGCTGCCGCTGACCGAGACGTACCGGAAGGGCATCGACGACGGCGTGCTCGTCTCACGCGGCAAGCTGGCCCGCATCACCGAGCACGGCGTCGCATTCGCCGACGGTTCGGCCGAAGATGTAGACGTCATCCTCTGGGCCACCGGATTCCGGCCATCGCTGGACCACCTGGCGCCGCTGCGGCTGCGTGAACCGGGCGGCGGGATCCGGATGGGCGACGACGGCGTCTCGGTGGTGAAGGAGCCGCGGTTGTTCCTGGTCGGATACGGCGCATCTGCGTCTACGGTCGGGGCCACCCGAGCCGGCCGGGCGGCCGCCGTGGCCGCGGGCAGGTACCTTGCCGCAGAAGCCGAAGCCCAGCCGGTACCCTAGATGCGTGATTGAAGCTCCCGCCGCCACCGCCTACACCCTGATCCTTTCCTGCCCGGACCGCCCCGGCATCGTGCATGCCGTTGCCGGCGCCCTGGCCGGCGCCGGCGGAAACATCACCGACTCCCAGCAGTACGGCAGCCCGCAGTCGGGCCGATTCTTCATGCGAGTGGCTGTTGCCACCGACCTGTCCTACACAGAACTCCACGACCGGCTGCAGCCGGTCGCGCAGGAGTTCGGCATGGACTGGAAGCTGCGCCGCGACGGCGTGAAGATGCGCACGCTGCTCATGGCGTCCAAGTCGGCGCACTGCCTGAACCACCTGCTGTTCCTGCAACGCTCCGGCACGCTGCCGATCGAGATCCCCGCCATCGTCTCCAACCACCAGGACCTGGCCGAGCTCGCCGCGTTCTACGGCATCCCTTTCCACCACATTCCCGTCACCCCGGACAGCAAGCCGCAGGCCGAGCAGGCCCTGCGGGACCTGGCCGCGCAACACGACGTGGAACTGGTGGTGCTGGCCCGCTACATGCAGGTGCTCAGCAATGAGCTCTGCACCGAGCTGGCCGGCAAGGCCATTAACATCCACCACTCGTTCCTGCCCAGCTTCAAGGGTGCCAGGCCGTACCACCAGGCGCACGCCCGCGGCGTGAAGCTGATCGGCGCCACGGCGCACTACGTCACCGGGGACCTGGACGAGGGGCCGATCATCGACCAGGAAGTCATTCCGGTCCGCCACGCCCACACCGCCGAGCAGTTCGTGGCGCTGGGCCGCGACGGTGAGGCGCGCACCCTGGCCCGCGCCGTGCAGTGGCACGCCGAACACCGCGTGCTCCTCGACGGCACCCGCACCGTCGTCTTCAACTAGTTCGACGCGGGCGTCGGCTCGCCGGGCGTCGGCTCGCCGGGCGGGCGTCGTCGACTCGTCGGGGCCGGCTCCGCCGCCCATGACGACGGCGGTGTCCGCCCCTGTGCCCGGCCCGGCGCAGGGCGTACTCTCGTCGGATGGGCAACCATGAGCCTGAACTGAAGGCGTTCTACGACCGGCAGGCGCCCGAGCGCGACCGGCGCTGGAGGGATCCCCGCAGGGACGCAGCCCGGCAGGAATTCATTGCCTCCCTGGTCGCAGCCCGGCGGCACAGCGTGTTGGAGGTCGGCTGCGGCACCGGCACGGACGGGCTCGCGTTCAAGGCCGCGGGAATCCATTACACCGGCGTCGATCTGTCCGAGCAGAACGTCCGGCTGGCCCGGGCGAAGCACCTGGAGGCGGTGGTCGGTTCGGCCCGGGAGTTGCCGTTTGCCGGGGGAACGTTCTCGGCCGGCTGGACCATGAGCACGCTGCTGCACATCCCCGACCAGGACCTGCCGGATGTTCTCGCCGAGACCATGCGGGTGCTGGTCTCGCACGCTCCGCTGGCGGTCGGGCTCTGGTCCGGCGACGACGAGGAGGGCATCGTTGCCGCCGACGACTTCGAACCGCGCCGCTTCTACAGCCGCCGCAGCGACGCAACCGTCCGGCGGCTCTTCGGCGAGCACGGCCTCATCTCGGGTTTCACCACCTGGGAGCGGCCGGAGTTCGGCCGGCATTATCAGTTCTTCATCCTGACCAAGCCGTGACCGGCCGGCCCGCGGGGCGGAAGGCCCGTCACGAAGCTCCTGCGGCGGGTCCGGTGTCGCTAGGCTGAGGGGATGGCCCACATCATCACCATCTCCGGCATGCTGCCGGCCGTCGATCCGTCAGCCTTCGTCGCCCCCACGGCGACGCTCAGCGGCGACGTTGCGCTCGCAGCCGACTCCAGCGCCTTCTACGGCGTCAGCGTCCGCGGCGACACCGCTCCCATCCGCGTCGGCGAGCGCAGCAACCTGCAGGACAACGTGGTCCTGCACGCCGACCCCGGCTTCCCCTGCACCGTCGGCGCCGGCGTCAGCGTCGGCCACGCCGCCGTGATTCACGGCTGCACGGTCGAGGACAACTGCCTGATCGGCATGAGCGCCACGATCATGAACGGCGCAGTGGTCGGTGAGGGTTCGCTGGTGGCAGCCGGCGCCGTCGTGCTGGAGGGCACGCAGATTCCGCCGCGTTCGCTCGTCGCGGGTGTCCCTGCCAAGGTCCGCCGCGAGCTGAGCGAGGACGAGTACCAGTCGGTGCTGGACAACGCCGCCCGCTACGTGGAAATCGCCGCCGTGCACCGCGACGCGATCGACGACGCCGCGGAGGCGTAGCCGCCGAGAGCCCGGTCAGGCCGTGGATTGCTGCAGGTGCCTGGCCGGATCGAGGGTCTCAAAGGCGGCCGCGCCGATCATGAACGTACCGCGCTGCGGGACCCAGAAGCCGCCCAGCCTGGCTTGCTCGGGCAGCGGTCCGGGCGGCCCGAAGTCCGTTGCCCCCAGCCGTGCACTGCTTTGGTCGATGAACCACAGCCGGTGCGGTGCGGCGCGGAACCGCTGCCGGTTGGGGGCGGTCCCCGCCAGCCGCATCCGCCCCAGCCGCAGTGCCGGGCCTGCCATGACGCCCATGGCCGCCAGGAAGGGCCCACTCTGCCACAGCCGGTCCGGCGTCTTGGCCGTCATTCCGGACATGAGCCGGGTCACCGGGGTGTCCGAGACGGTTGCGTCCCAGGAGAAGTCGATGTCCGGGATGGAAACGGTGAAACCGCGCGGTCCGGTCCATTCAACCGCGATGGCGTGCACCGACGTATGCCGCAGCCCGCTGCCGAAATACCGGGGACAGGATGTTTCCGCCGGCACCGTGGTGAAGATGTTCCAGTTTTCGGCGGGGTCGCGCAGCCACACGGAGGTGTAGCCGGGGCCGACCGAGGTGACCGGAAACCGCCGCAGCGCCAGCACGTGGCCGGAGGAGAAGGTCAGGCCCGACACGACGTAGCCGAAGAACCGTTCGTCGTCGCCGGCGGGAAGCCGTGCGTTAACTTCTTGACTACAAGGCGGCGCTGCCGCACGCTTTTCTGTATGCGAGCCGATCAGCCGTCCACCCTCGAGGCCCCGCAGCCTCCGGTGCCGCACGCACCCCAGCTCCGGCCGGGGTCCCAAAGCGCCCTGCGGCGGCGGAACGGCCAACGGGTCCTGCAGGCGCTTATGTCCCGCGGCCCGCTCACCCAGGCCGAACTGTCCCGGCAAACGGGGCTGTCCACCGCCACGGTCTCCAACATCGTCAAGGCGATGGCCGACGACGGACTGGTCAGCACCGCGCCCACCACGAGTTCCGGCCGCCGCGCCCTGTCGGTCCTGCTCGACGGCCGTGGCGCGGTTGCCGTCGGAGTGGATTTCGGCCGCCGGCACGTGCACGTTGTGCTGGTCAGCCTCGACCACCGGGTGCTCGCCGAAGGCGCCGTCGAATTGCCGCTCGGCCACGGGGCCGAGCAGGGCATCGACACCGCCGCCCGGCTGGCGCAGCGGCTGCTGGATGAAAACGCCGTCTCCCCCCGGGCGGTGATCGGCGTGGGCGCAGGCATACCGGGCCCGATCGACCGGAGGACCGGCACCGTGATCCACGGTGCCATCCTGCCCGAATGGGTGGGCATCAACCTGCTGGCCCGGCTGCGGGACAGGTTCGGCACCGACGTCTTCGTGGACAACGACGCAAATCTAGGCGCGCTCGCCCAGGTCAGCTGGGGCCCCTACCAGCACGCGCAGAACCTGGTCTTCCTCAAGATCGGCTCCGGCATCGGGGCCGGCCTGGTCCTCAGCGGCAAGCTCTATTACGGCCATGTCGGCGTCACGGGCGAGGTCGGCCATGCCACGGTCGCCGAACACGGCATCATCTGCCGGTGCGGCAACCGCGGGTGCCTGGAGACGGTGGCCTCCACCTCCACCATGATCGACCTGCTCAGCCGCGGCCGCGGCGAGCCCATCGGAACCGAGGACATCGTCCGGATCGCCCTGGAGGGTGACCCGGCCGTCCTGCGCGTGATCGACGACGCGGGCCTGGCCGTGGGACGGGCGCTGGCCAACGTCTGCAACCTGCTCAATCCCGAGGTCATCGTGGTCGGCGGTTCGCTGACGGGCCTCGGCAGCATCCTGCTGGACCCGATACGGCGCGGGCTGCTGCGCCACGCGGTACCGGTCGTCGGGGAATCCACGGAGCTGGCGATGTCCACCCTGGGCAGCCGCGCCGAGGCGTTGGGCGCCGCGACGCTGGTGCTGCAACAGGCCGATCTCCCGGTCGCCTAAGCGCGGACGGGACCCTCCCGGGACCCTCTTTGCGTTCAACTCTTGACGACAAGGTGTGTGACGGAGTTAACTTCGGTACTAAGCCACACATCCGTGTGCGGGTCTTGCCGACCCCGTGGCCATGACTGCTGATTAATGGAGGCGTTTATGCGACGCAAATCTTTGCTCGCCGGCGTTGCGGCCGCGGGTTTGCTCCTGTCCGCATGCGGCGGCGGAAGCGCGGTGGACGAAGCCAACCCTGAGGAGGCATCGGGATCGGTAGGAGTCTTCACCTGGTGGGCTGACGGTTCCGAGAAGGTCGGGCTGGATGCGCTGGTGGAAATCTTCACCGAACAGTATCCGGAGCTGAAGTTCGACAACCTTGCCGTCGCCGGCGGCGCCGGCAGCCAGGCCAAGAGCGTGCTGGCGGCCAACCTGAAGTCGGGCAATCCGCCGGACTCGTTCCAGGCGCATGCCGGAGCCGAGCTGCAGGACTACATCGCCGCCGACCAGCTCGAGGACCTCACCTCCTTCTACGAGGACGCGCAGCTCAACGAGGCGTTCCCGCAGGACCTGCTGGACCGGCTGACCGTCGAGGGCAAGATCTACTCCGTGCCGTCGAATATCCACCGGGCCAACGTGGTGTGGGCCAACGTGGACGTGCTGGAGGAAGCCGGCCTGGATCCGAACAGCCCGCCGGCCGACCTCGACGCCTGGTTCGCGGACATGGACAAGATCAAGGAGGCGGGGAAGACCCCGCTGGCCGTGGCCGGCACCTGGACCCAGGTCCAGCTGTTCGAGAACATCCTGCTCGCCACCCTCGGCGCCGAGGGCTACAACGGGCTCTGGGACGGCACCACCGACTGGTCCGGCCCGGACGTGACCGAAGCCATCGAGAACTACAAGAAGACCCTCGGCTACACCAACTCCGACCGCGACACCCTCAGCGACTGGGGTCCGGCCACCCAGCTGGTGGAGGACGGCGCCGCCGCCTACAACGTGATGGGCGACTGGGCCGAAGCCAAGTTCGCGCAGGACGGCAAGAAGCCCGGTGAGGACTACGTCTACTTCCCCACCCCGGGCACCGACGGCATCTTCGACTTCCTGGCTGACTCGTTCACTCTGCCCAAGGGTGCCCCCAACCCGGCCGGCTCCGAGGCCTGGCTGACCACCATCTCCAGCGTCGAGGGCCAGCAGGCATTCAACGCGGCGAAGGGCTCCATCCCCGCCCGCACCGACGTGCCGTCCGACGAGTTCGGCGAATACCAGCAGAGCGCCATCGAGGACTTCTCGTCCGACACCATCGTGTCCTCGCTGGCACACGGTGCCGCCGTGCCGGTGGCCTGGCTGAACGAGCTGAGCACCGCCGTCAGCAAGTTCGGCGGCCCGCAGGACGTGGCTGCCCTGCAGGAATCCTTGGCGTCCATCGCCGAGAAGTTCATGCAGTAAGCCGGGACGCCCCGGAAGGGCGGGCGCGGCACCACCACCGCGCCCGCCCTTCCATGTCACACCGGCGTGCACGGCGGCACTAGGAGAAGTCCATGTTCAAGAAAGTGAAGACCTGGGGACCGGGGCTGGCCCTGATCGCCCCTACCCTCATCCTGCTGGCGGTCTTCGTCTATGCGTTGATCGCGGAAAACGTCCGCATCTCGATGACCAACCAGCACACGGCCCGGCCGTCGTCGGAATTCGTCGGCCTGGAGAACTACCTCCGGTTGTTCGGGGACGCAGATTTCCAGCACGCGCTGCGCAACCTGCTCCTGCTGACGGTGGTGTTCCTGGCGGGCACGCTGATCTTCGGCTTCCTCTGGGCCTGGATCCTGGAGCGGCCCGGCGCCGGCGAGGGGCTGTTCCGCTCGGTCTACCTCTTCCCCATGGCGGTGTCCTTCATCGCCTCGGGCGTGGTCTGGCGCTGGCTGCTCTCAAGCCTGCAGACCAACGAGCCCGGCGGTGATCGTGCCACCGGCCTGAACCGGCTGCTGGATAGCACGGGGCTCGGCTTCCTGCAGAACAGCTGGTGGTCCGATCCCAACTGGGGCATTGCCGCCATCGCCGTGCCGGCCATCTGGCAGCTCTCCGGCTACGTGATGGCCCTGTTCCTGGCCGGATTCCGCGGCATCCCGGAAGAACTGCGCGAGGCGGCGCGGATCGACGGCTGCAGCGAGTGGAAGCTCTACCGTCACGTGATCTTTCCGCAGCTGAGCCCGGTGATGCTTTCGGCCGTCATCATCATCGGCCACATGTCCTTGAAGCTGTTCGACCTGATCCGGGCGATAGTTCCCGACGCCAATACCTACGACATCCAGGTTCCGGCCACCATGATGTGGGTCAAGTACATCGGCAGCGACTACGCCGACTCGGCCGCCATCGGCACCATCATGCTGGTGCTGGTCGCGCTGGTGGTCGTCCCGTACCTCGTCTACACCTCACGGCAGGAGAAGCGCTGATGGCCACCGCAACAGTGCCGCCGCCCGTCGAGGTTGCCCGGCCCCGGCCCGCGGCTCCCCGCACCGGCCGGCAGAAAATGAACCGCACGCTCAAGTACGCCATCCTGCTGGTGTTCGTGTTTGTGGTGCTGATTCCGGCCTACGTCCTGTTCATTACCAGTTTCAAGGGCCCGTCCGACGCCGATCCCTCCACCGCGTGGCTCTTCCCGACGACGTGGGAAACCGCCGGATGGGCCAAGGCGTGGGACACCCTGGGCCCGGCGTTGGGCCGCACCTTCGCCATGGTCATCCCCGCCTCGATCATCTCGGCCCTGCTCGGATCGATGAACGGGTTCGTGCTCTCCCGCTGGCGCTTCCCCTACGCCAACGTGGTCTTCACCCTCATCCTGTTCGGCATGTTCATCCCGTACCAGGCCGTGATGATCCCGCTGACACAGCTGATGCAGGGTCTCGGGGTGCCCAACGGCATCCCCTCGCTGCTGGTGCTGCACATCGTCTACGGCCTGCCGATCTGCACGCTGATCTTCCGCAACTACTACGAATCCGTGCCGGCCGAGCTGATCGAAGCGGCGCGCATGGACGGAGCCGGGCTGCTGCGCACCTACGCCTCGGTGATCCTGCCGGTCTCCGCCCCGGGCTTCGTGGTGGTGCTCATCTGGCAGTTCACCTCCGCCTGGAACGACTACCTGTTCGCGGCGTTCTTCTCCTCCGGCTCCAACGGCCCGGTCACCATCGCGCTGAGCTTCCTGGCCGGCGGACAGCTGACCGACTACGCCGCGTCGATGGCCGGCGCCCTGATCGCCTCGCTGCCCACCCTGCTGGTCTACATCATCCTGGGAAAGTACTTCGTCGGCGGCCTGATGAGCGGTTCGGTCAAGGGCTGAGCGGCTCCCCCAACAACAAACGGCGCCTGCCTCCCCAGGGGAAGCAGGCGCCGTTTGTTGTGTGATCCGGCCTAGATGTTGTGGCTGCCGCCCTCGGCACGGCGGGGGTCGTCGGCAGTCCGCGCGCCGTCGTTGCGTACGTCGTCGGCAGTCCGGGCGCCGTCGTTGCCCACGTCATCGACGTGCCGGCCGCCGTCGTCGCGGTACCCTGCGGCGGTGTCTACCCCGCGGTCGGGTTCGGAGTCGCCGCGGTGGGCTCCGCCGTCGTGCTTGCGGTCTTTACGGGCGTCCCGGTCCTTGGTGTTGACGTCCGGGTCCAGGTCATCGGCGCGGCGCAGCTTCTCGTCGCTCTCCTGCTGGATACCCTGGGCGTCCGCCTGCCGCTGGTCAGCAGCCTGGCGCAGGCGGTCGGCTTCAATCTTGGCACGCTCGGCTTCGACGTCTGCCCGCTGGGCCTCGGCCTGCGCCTGGGTGGCGTCCGCCTGGCGCTCCCGCGCCTCGACCGAGGACACCTGCGCTCCCTGCCGCAACTCCGCTGCCTCCCTGCGGTTCTCTTCCTGCTTCTCGAACTTCCGCTTGGTGTTCCGCTTCTGTGCAAAGAAGACAATGACTCCGATGATGATCAGGAGTACAACTATCGCGATGATGATTCCGACGATCATGCCTGTATCCATGGTGCGGGCTCCTCCTCGTTGTGGCGAAATTACTGAGCCTGCTTACTTTGTACCATCGATGGGTCCACATCGGTAGGGCAGGGACGCGCGCGGCAGGACGGGACAAAGGGCAATCGGTGCCCATGGACGTCCCGGCCGCCGGCCGCGAAGATGGAGCCATGGCAGAACCGCCCCGGATCGTCACCCCGCCCTGCGCCCGGCCCGGCGCGCCGGATCCGCGCGCGGCCACCGGCCGGAAACTGCGCTGGGGCGTGGTCGCCACCGGGGCCATCGCCACCCGGGTGACCGAGGACATCGCCCGGCTGGAGGATGCCGTGCTGCAGGCGGTCAGTTCCCGCCACCAGGCCAACGCGGTGGCCTTCCAACGGCGTTTCGGCTTCGCCACCGCCTATTTCGACGGCGATGCCGGCAAGGGCTACGACCAGCTTTTCGCCGACCCGGACGTGGACGTGGTCTACGTGGCCACTCCGCACGGCCAGCATTTCGAGATCGCGGGACGGGCGCTGCAGGCCGGCAAGCATGTGCTGTGCGAAAAGTCGCTGACCATCAACGCCCGGGAAGCCCTGGAGCTGACGGAACTGGCGGCCGCGCGGGGACTGTTCCTGATGGAGGCGGTCTGGACGCGCTTCTTGCCGATCATCAACCGCGTCTGGGACATCCTCGCGTCCGGCGAACTCGGCGAGGTCCGCTGGGTGCAGGCCGACCTCGGATTCCCGGCGGTCTACGACCCGGCGGCCCGGCTGTGGAATCCGGCAGCCGGCGGCGGAGCGCTGCTGGACCTGGCGGTCTATCCGCTGACCTGGGCGCTGGGGACCCTGGGCTTCCCGCAGACGGTGGCCGCCTCCGGGCAGGTCAACGACGACGGCGTCGACGCCCAGAACGCCATGACGCTCAGCTACGGTTCGGGTGCCCAGGCGCAGCTGGCGTGTTCGTTGCAGGCCGCCTCGCCGCGCACGGCCACCGTCGCCTGCACCGGCGGGTGGCTCCGCAGCAACGCGCCGCTGCACAACCCCACCGAGCTGGCGGTCCAACCGCATCTGGGCCAGCCGCGGGTGGAAACCTTCCCGAGCGTCGGCCGCGGCTACGTTTTCGAGCTGCGCGAAGTCACCCGTTGCGTCCAGTCCGGCCTGCAGCAAAGCCCCACCATGCCCTGGGCGGACACCGTGGACACCATGCGGCTCTTCGACGGGGTCCGCGCCCAGCTGGGGGTCAGCTATGCCAATGACCGTGCGGTGCCGGTAACGGACTGAGCCGGAGAGCAGGGCGCCGACGCGGCGGCAGCGACCGGCCCGGACAGCACGACGGCGGCCGGGGCACCTTCCCGCGGGAGGTGCGCGGCCGCCGTCGTTATTCAGGGCCTGAAGCCAGGCGAAACCGCCCGACGCCGCCTACTTCTTGCCGGTCAGCGTGGCCACGATGCTGTTCAGCGTGGCCGACGGGCGCATGACCTCGGCGGCCTTGGCGGCATCCGGCCGGTAGTAGCCGTCCAGGTCCACCGGAGATCCCTGCACGGCGTTGAGCTCGCCGACGATGGCCCCTTCATTGTTTGCCAGCTCGGAGGCAATGCCGGAGAAGGCCGCGGCCAGCTCGGCGTCGCCGGTCTGGTTGGCCAGTTCCTGCGCCCAGTACAGGGCCAAGTAGAAGTGGCTGCCGCGGTTGTCCAGCTCGCCGGCCTTGCGCTTGGGCGACTTGTTTTCCAGCAGGAACGTGCCCGTGGCGGCGTCCAGCGTGTCGGCCAGGATCTGCGCGCGGGCGTTGCCCGTGGAGGTGGCCAGGTGCTCGAAGGACACGGCCAGGGCCAGGAACTCGCCGAGCGAATCCCAGCGCAGGTGATTCTCTGCCAGCAGCTGCTGGACGTGCTTCGGAGCGGAGCCGCCGGCACCGGTCTCGAACAGGCCGCCGCCGTTGATCAGCGGGACGATCGAGAGCATCTTGGCGCTCGTGCCGAGCTCCAGGATCGGGAACAGGTCCGTCAGGTAGTCGCGCAGCACGTTGCCGGTCACCGAGATGGTGTCCTCGCCCTTGCGGAGGCGCTCGAGGGTGAAGGCGGTGGCCTTCTCCGGGGCCATGATCTCGATCTGCAGGCCGTCGGTGTCGTGGTCCTTGAGGTACTCGTTCACCTTGGCGATCAGGTTGGCGTCGTGGGCGCGGGTTTCGTCCAGCCAGAACACGGCCGGGGTCTGGCTGGCGCGGGCGCGGGTCACGGCCAGTTTCACCCAGTCGCGGATCGGCAGGTCCTTGGTCTGGCAGGCGCGCCAGATATCGTTCGGGAACACCTGGTGCTCGATCAGCACGGTGCCGGACCCGTCAACTACCTGCACGGTACCGGCGGTCTGGATCTCGAACGTCTTGTCGTGGCTGCCGTATTCCTCCGCCGCCTGGGCCATCAGGCCGACGTTGGGGACGGTGCCCATGGTGGTCGGATCGTAGGCGCCGTTGGCGCGGCAGTCGTCGATAACCACCTGGTAGATCCCGGCGTAGGAGCTGTCCGGCAGCACTGCCAGCGTGTCGGCTTCCTGACCGTCCGGTCCCCACATGTGGCCGGAGGTGCGGATCATGGCCGGCATCGAGGCGTCCACAATTACGTCCGAGGGCACGTGGAGGTTGGTGATGCCCTTGTCTGAGTCCACCATGGCGATGGCCGGGCCCTCGTCCAGGCCCTTGTCGATCAGCTCCTGGACTCCCTTGCGGTCTTCGGGGTCCAGCGCCGCCAGTCCGTTCAGGATGGCGGCCAGGCCGTTGTTCGGGCTCAGGCCGGCAGCGGCCAGCTTGTCGCCGTAGGCAGCGAACAGCTCGGAGAAGTAGGCCTTGACCACGTGGCCGAAGATGATCGGGTCGGAGACCTTCATCATGGTGGCCTTCAGGTGCGCGGAGAAGAGCACGCCTTCTTCCTTGGCGCGGGCCACCTGGGCGGCCAGGAATTCGTCCAGCGCCGCGGCGCGCATGACGGTGCCGTCGATGACCTCGCCGGCCAGCACCGGGAAGGCATCCTTCAGGACCGTGACGGTACCGTCCTCGGCCACCAGCTGGATTTTGATCTTGTCGTCGGCCGGCATGACCACCGACTTCTCATTGGAGCGGAAGTCGTCGGCGCCCATGGTGGCCACGTTCGTCTTGGAGTCGGCGGTCCACGCGCCCATGCTGTGCGGGTTCTGGCGCGCGTAGTTCTTCACCGACAGGGGCGCGCGGCGGTCCGAGTTGCCCTCGCGCAGCACCGGGTTGACCGCCGAGCCCTTGATCTTGTCATAGCGGGCGCGGATGTCCTTCTCCTCGTCGGAGGAGGGGTCGTCCGGGTAGTCCGGCAGCGCGTAGCCGTGGCCCTGCAGCTCCTTGATGGCGGCCTTCAGCTGCGGCACGGAGGCGCTGATGTTCGGCAGCTTGATGATGTTGGCTTCCGGCTGCTTGGCGAGTTCGCCCAGTTCGGCCAGGGCGTCGCCGATCCGCTGCTCGGGGGTGAGGTAGTCGCCGAAGACGGCGATGATACGGCCAGCGAGCGAGATGTCGCGGGTCTCCACTTCCACACCGGCCGTGGAGGCGTAGGCCTCAACGATCGGCAAGAACGAATAGGTGGCCAGCATCGGCGCTTCGTCGGTGTGGGTATAGATAATCTTGGCCATGGGTGAGGCGTCTCCCTGCAAAAGTGGGTCTCTTTGGTTACTCAACTCCTCCAATTTACCCGAGGAGGGCTGCCGGGCGCCGGTTGAAGACGCGCACACCTCAGATCGCGAGGCCGCCGCGAAGCCGCCGTGCCGCAGAAGCCACACCCGTCCGGACCGGTGCCGCGCCCGGCACGACGGCGGTGCACCGCCTCCCGAGGGGCGCGCCGCTTGGCGGCCGGTGCCGGGCACATCGGTTCCCTTAACCTGCGTGCCCGACACCCTGCCGGCAAGGATTCTCGCCCGTCGCCCCGGCCCCGCTGCCCCGTGGGAGGAGTGGTAGGGCTAAGGCCAAGCTTTGAGCATCTTGCCCTTGTTCTTGCGTGACTCGTCAGTGGAAGAAGTGGCGTGCCCCGGTGAAGTACATGGTGATGCCGGCGGCGTCGGCCGCTGCCACCACTTCTTCGTCCCGGACCGAACCGCCGGGCTGCACTACCGCGCGGACGCCGGCATCGAGGAGGATCTGCAGGCCGTCGGCGAACGGGAAGAACGCATCCGATGCCGCCACGGCGCCGCGGGCTCGCTCGGGCGCCCCGGAGCCCTGCACGTTGGCCGCTCCCCCGGCAGCGTCGGCCCCGCCGTCGACCGCCACGCCGAGGGTATTGGCCCGTTCAACGGCCAGGCGGCAGGAATCCAGCCGGTTGACCTGGCCCATGCCGATGCCCACCGCGGCGCGGTTGGCCGCGACCAGAATGGCGTTGGACTTCGCCGCCCGGACAGCGCGCCATGCGAAGGCCAGATCCGCCAAGGTCGCCTCGTCGGCGGCCTCGCCGGCGGCCAGCGTCCAGTTGGCAGGGTCGTCGCCGTCGGCGTCGATCCGGTCCGAGGCCTGCAGGAGCATGCCGCCGGAGACCTGCTTGTACTCGACCGTGTCCCGGGCAAAGCCCTCCGGCAGGACCAGCAGCCGGATGTTCTTCTTCTTCGACAGGATCTCGACGGCCTCGGGTTCGAAGCCCGGGGCGACGACCACCTCGGTGAAGATGTCCTTGACGGTAGTGGCCATGCCGGCGGTCACCGTCCGGTTTGCGGCGATGACGCCGCCGAACGCGGACACGGGGTCGGTCGCGTGGGCCTTTGCATGCGCGTCCGCGATGGGATCCGCGGCGCCCGGGGACGCGACGGCGATGCCGCAGGGGTTGGCGTGCTTGACCACCGCGACGGCCGGCTCGGCGAAGTCGAAGGCCGCGCGCACGGCGGCGTCGGCGTCGACGTAGTTGTTGAAGCTCATGGCCTTGCCGTGCAACTGCTCGGCCTGCGCGATGCCCGGCTCGGCGCCGGTTTCCGCATACAGCGCGGCGGCCTGGTGCGGGTTCTCGCCGTAGCGCAGCGACTCGGAGCGCTCCAGTGCCAGGCCGGCGTACGGCGGGAATGCCGGCGCCGCCTCGACGGCCTCGGCGTCGTCGCCGAACTGCTCGGCGGTCCACCTGGCCACGGCGGTGTCATAGGCTGCGGTGTGCGCGAAGGCCAAGGACGCCAGCCGGCGGCGGGTCTTCAGGTCGAATCCGCCGGAATTCGCCGCCTCCACCACGTCCGCGTACTTGGCGGAATCCACGACGACCGCCACGGACGGATGGTTCTTCGCTGCGGCCCGCACCATCGAAGGGCCGCCGATGTCGATCTGCTCCACGACCTCGTCCTGGCTGGCGCCGGACCGCACGGTCTGCACGAACGGATAGAGGTTGACCACCACAAGGTCAAAGGGCTCGATCTCGAGGTCGGTGAGCTGCCGGACGTGGTCATCGAGGCGGCGGTCGGCCAGGATGCCGGCGTGAATGCGCGGGTGCAGCGTCTTGACCCGGCCGTCCAGGCACTCGGGGAAACCGGTGATCTCGGAAACCTCGGTGACCGGGATGCCTGCGGCGGCGATCTTCTTGGCCGTCGAGCCGGTGGAAACGATGCCGACCCCGGCGCTGTGCAGCCCTTCCGCCAGCTCCTCCAGCCCGGTCTTGTCGTACACCGAGATCAACGCGCGGCGGATGGGAACACGGTCAAGCTGCTTCAGGCTCACACAAATCTCCAAGGAAGAATGGCTTCGGGGATGCTCCAAGTCTAGCGTCGGGCTTCTGCCGGGCACCGAGTGTGAAGCGGATCCGCGGTGTGGGTAACCTCATGGGGGACACAAAGGAGAACAGCACAACATGTCGGCACCGATGACTGAGGACGCGGCACTGCGGATCGGTCGTTTTTCGCTCGTGGTCTGGCTGCTGGGTCTCCTAGTTCTGTGCGGCGCGCTCGGCTTCGCCGTTCCCCGGCTGCTGCCGCACCTTTTCACCGCCGCGTCCGCCACGGGCGCTGACCCCGGTCCGGCGGACGAACCGGCAGGGAACGCAGCGGATCCCGCGCCCGGCGCCGGGGAAGCGACCGGCACGGCGTCAACGGCGGCCGGGGAAGGAACCGTAACCGAAGCCGGCGGCCCCGGCAGCTATGCAGGATCCGGCAACGCGGTCCTCGGCTACCAGCGGCCGGCCGGCTACGACGGCCCGTTCGAGATCGTCATCGACAGCGGCGTGGACGCCAGCGTAGCGGTGGACGACCCGGAGAACCCCGACTGGCCGGTCCACTTCCTCTACAACTCCGGCGACCGGGACGAACCCTCGGCCGGTCTCCTGGCCACCGCGCGGGAAGAATTTTCACTGCATGTCGAGGCGGACGGCGACTGGCGCCTGGAGGTCCGCCCGGTCGCTTACGCCGTACAGGAAGATGGTAGGGTCGCCGGCTCCGGCCCTGCCCTGGTGCGCTACGAGGGCGATGAGGTACTGGCCGAATTCACCTACACCGGTGACGCCAACATCGCCGTCTACACCTGGCAGGAATCGCGTCGAAACCTGGTGGTCAACAAGATCGGCACCAGCACCACACGGTTCTCCTGGCAGCCGTACCCGGTGACGTATTTCCTGGTGGACACCAGCGAGGGCAGCTGGAGCCTGGACATCGGGCGCTGAGAACTGCGCCAAACCCGCGGCCCGGAACCTGCGGCCAAAGCGCCCGGTCCCTGCAACTATGCCTAAAGTAGAGCCAGATCCCGATCCGTTCCTTAAGGGGAGAGACCCATGTCTTTTGCTGAAACGCTTGACCAAGCGTTCAAGGCCCGCATCCCCGTGCTGTACGTCGAAAGCCACGAAGAAGCACGGGTGCACGCCGAAGTGCTCAAGTGCGCCGCCGCGCTGCGCACCCCGCGCCCCGTCTGGACGTGGAACGCCAGCAGCGGGCTCCTCTCCCCCAGCGACGGCCAGCAGTCCAACACCACGGCCCCGGCGCGTGCCCTGGACCGGGTGCTCGGCGCGCACGATCCGGGGGTCTTCATCTTCTTCGACCTGCACGCCTACTTCGGCACCGACCAGCGCCCGGCGGACCCCGAGGTGGTCCGGAAGGTCCGCGAGCTCTCTGCCGCCTTCCGGCAGGGCACCACCGGGCGGGTGCTGATCATCGTCGCCCCGCTGCTGCGAATTCCGCCCGAACTGGACAAGGCCGTCACGCTGGTCGACTTTCCGCTGCCCAGCCACGACGAGATCAAGGCCATGCTCGCGCACATGATCAGCCAGAATTCCGACGGCGGACGGATCAAGGTCACCCTGAATGAAGCCGACCAGGAGAACATGGTCCAGGCGGCGCTCGGCCTGACCATGGCCGAAGCCGAGAACGCCTTCGCGCGGGCAATGGTCGACGACGGCGAGCTGACCGCGCACGACGTGAGGGTGGTGCTGGACGAGAAGCGCCAGACCATCCGCAAGTCCGGGCTGCTGGACTACGTGGACGTGAACATCAGCCTGGACGAGGTTGGCGGGCTGAACAACCTCAAGCGGTGGCTGGCCAAGCGCAAAGGCTCCTGGCTGGATGCCGCCGCCGACTTCGGCCTGCCCGCACCCAAGGGCGTGCTGATCACCGGCGTGCCCGGCTGCGGCAAGTCCCTGACGGCCAAGGCGATGGCCTCGGCCTGGGGGCTGCCGTTGCTGCGGATGGACATCGGCCGGGTCTTTTCCGGCCTGGTCGGCTCCAGCGAACAGAACATGCGCAACGCCATCGCCACCGCCGAAGCCATCTCGCCGGCGATCCTGTGGATCGATGAGATCGAAAAGGGTTTCTCCGGCACCAGCGGCGAGGGGGATTCGGGAACCTCAGCCCGCGTGTTCGCCTCGTTTCTGACCTGGATGCAGGAGAAGCGCCATCCGGTTTTTGTGGTCGCCACCGCCAACAACATCGACCGGCTCCCCCCGGAGTTCATGCGCAAGGGCCGTTTCGACGAGATCTTCTTCGTCGATCTGCCCAGCGACGCCGAACGCCGGGTGATTTGGCAGATCCAGATGGCCGGCAAGGGCACCGCCGCCAACCAGCTGCACGCCGTCGCCAACGATCCGACCGCCGTCGGGCTCCTCGCCGACGCCTCGGAAAACTATTCCGGCGCAGAAATCGAACAGGCAGTCGTCGCCGCACTTTTCGACGCTTACGCCGAAGACCGCCCGGTCCGCCTGGACGACCTGCAGCGGGCTGTCGCCAACATGATTCCGCTGGCCATCACGCAGGCCGAGGAAGTCGGTGCCATCCGGCAGTGGGCTGCCTTGCGTGCCGTCGGTGCCACCGGCAGCGAGGATCTGGACGCGGACGCCGGACAGCAGATCGACCCGGCGCCACCCGCCGGTGCCGTGCCCGCCGCAGCCTCCGGGCAGCCGGTACGCGGCGGCCGCACCGTGGACTTCTAGACAACACCCCACCCCTCGAAGGAAGTGCGATGGACCAGCAACAACTGATCGTCACGGTCAGGCCCGACGGCGCGGTATCGGCCGAAACCCGCAACATCTTCGGCGCCGAGTGCCTGGACTACATCACGGTTTTGGAGGATCTCCTGGAGGCCGAGAGCGTCTCCAGCTCCTATACCGAGGACTACCACCGCACCGCCGTCACCACCAGCGACTACGTCCACAATGAGTCCGCAGACCGATAGCCCCGGAGCGCCCGGCCAGCCGAGCGGCCCGGCCCCGGAGCCCCGCATCAACAACGGCTGCGCTCCGGCACCGGCCGACGCCGGCCTCATCCGGCACGCGCGGTTCCTCCCGGCCACCGAGGCCGAGGGACCGGGCCGGCGGGCCGCGCTCTGGCTGCAAGGCTGCTCCATCCGGTGCCCCGGGTGCTTCAACCCCCACCTCTGGGCCGCCCGCGGAGCAGAGCTCGTCCCAACCCGGCAATTCGCCGCCGACTTTGTCGGCCAGGCGCTGGCGGCGGGCGCCAAAGGCCTGACCCTGCTGGGAGGCGAACCCTTCGAACAGGCGGCGGCCAGCGCCGTCGTCGCGCGCGCCTTCCAAGCGGCCGGTCTGTCCGTCATGACGTTCACCGGCTACCGGCACCGTGACCTGCGGCGCTGGGCAGCGGACCGCGAAGACATTGCCGGCCTGCTCGCTGCCACCGACCTGCTGGCCGACGGACCGTACCTGCGGGACCAGCCGGAACTGCACCGGCCATGGATCGGTTCCACCAACCAGGGCCTGACCGCGCTGACCGGCCGCTACCGCGACCTGCTGGAGCACATCGCGGCCCAACCGGACCGGATCGAAATCCGGGTCGCGGCCGACGGCACCATCGGCCTCAACGGCTGGGCCACCGACGACCAACTGGACGCTCTGCTGGCGGACCTCGGCGCCCGGGCCGACCGCCCGGGTGCCGACCGCCGCCCGCCCGCCCCCGCCACCATGCCCCGTCCGGTTCCGGCCGGCGCTCAACGAGGAGAAATTCCATGAGTGTTTCCGTTCTACTCATCCCCGCGGCCATCGCCGCCGTCGCTACCTTTAACGCCGCCCTCGCGGGCAGGGCCGAGAGCCGTGCCTCGGACACGGTGCCGGAGGTCGAAGCCGTGCCCCAGATCCAGGTGGGCACCCGGATGCGGGACCTAAACCTGCTGCAGGCTGCCCTGGAAGACACGCAGGCCAAGGTCGCGCGTGTCACCAAGGTTTCCATCGACGCCGCCTGGGCAGACGTGGCGGCGGTCTTCGAACGCGACGCCGACGGCATCTGGCAGGTCCACTTCAGCGGCGAGGACATCGACCGGCGCCGCGCGGCCGAGATTGTCCAGGCCATCGACGCTGCCTACGCCCGGCGGGTCCAGCAGGCGGTCGTGGAGAAGCTGCGGGAGCGCGCGCACACCGCGGGCTTGGAGCTAGCGTCGGAAACCGTGGAGGAAGACCAGAGCGTCACCATGGTCCTGAATGTCCGCCGCTGAGCATCCCGCCGCGCTCTCGGGCCGGACCGGAACGCCGCCGGTCCTCTGGCTGGGCGTCGCCAGCCTGTGGCTGCTGCTGCCGCTGCTCGGCATCGGGGTCATGGGCTGGGCCGGGTTCTTGATCATCGGCCTGCTGGCGCGCCGCGCTGCCTGGATGTCCGCCGGCGGCTTCTACCTGGCGGCGCTGCTGGTTTCGCTGTTCATGAACGAAGAAGCCGGCCCCACGGCCCGCCTCCTGCTCTGGGCCATCAGCTCACTGCATGCGCTGGGCATCAATCCGGCCTGGCTACGCAACCGCTGGGCCCAGGCGTCCCGCTCCTCCGGCAGCGCGTGGACGGCCCTCGTCCGCCGGACCCCAGCGGACAGCGCCATGGACAGCACGACGGCGATGCCCACCGCCCGGGCACTGTTCCGCCGTCGACCCCGCACCGCCGCGCCGCTCCCTGCAGGAACAACCCCCGCCCCTGTGGGTGCCGCCGCCGAGCTCCTCAACGATCCCCGTCTCGACGCCGCCAGTTATTACGCGGGTACCAGCAATTCGGGAGCCGGCACGTTTTCCGCGCCGTCGGCCGAGCCGGTGGACGTGAACACTGCGCCGGCGGCGGCCCTGCAGAAGCTGCCCGGGATCAGCAGGCACAAGGCGCGCAAGGCCGTGCGGTTGCGCCAGGAGCGCGGCCCCTTCCGAACCGTGGCGGACTTCGTCGCCGCGCTGGACGTGCCCAGATCAGAGCAGGCAAGGCTGAACCGGCTGGTGGTCTGCAAACTTCCGCCGGCCAAACCGGTTCCTTTCGGAAGGTCGGTGGATTACTGATGTCATCGGCTCAATCGAGCCTGAAGTGGAATCTGCGCCAGAGCCTCTGGCTGCTGGTCCCCTTGGGAACCTTCGGGTTCCTGGGCGGGGCTGCCCTGCTGGTGGTCGGTTCACGGGCGGGGCGGCCGCTGTGGTGGATCGTCGGCTTGGTCCACCTCACCCTCACGGGCGTGGCCATGGCCCTGGTCGACGGCACCGGAGTGCAGGAAGAAATCGCAACGTGGCTGCTCCTGACATGCTGGCTGGCCGGCAGCAGCTTCGCCGTGGCCATCAATCCCGAGTACCTGCGGTTCAAATGGGACCGCGACCGCGGCGCGGCCCGTCCTGCCCGCACCACGGGGGCAACCACACGGTCGCGCTCCGGCAGCCAGCTAAACTCCCGCGGACGGTCGCGCAGCCGGTCCGGCCCAGGCAGCCCCAGGTCCGTGCCCCGTACCGGTGCCGGTTCCCGCAACGGCGCCCCGGCCCCCGGAGCCGGCACATCGGGGAAATCCCGCACGGCCCGCCGGGGCCCGACAAGCCCTGCCGGCGCATCTGCCCCGCAGACTGCGGCTCCGGCGGTTGCATCACAGCTGAAGGCCGATGCCACGATCGAACCGGTTGATGTGAATGCGGCCACCGCCCGCGAGCTCGAAACGCTGCCCGGATTCTCGCGTGCGCTTGCGAAGAAGGCGGTCCAGGTCAGGGAGGATCGCGGCGGGTTCACCTCCGAACAGGACTTCGCCGCCGCCCTGGACCTGCCACCGCACGTCTTCCAGCGGCTGCGCGGCCGCATCGCCTGTCGGCGCCTGCCGCAGGCACCGCCGTCGTTCGGGCGCGTGGTGGATTACTGAGGCCGTGACCGGGCAGGCCCGGATACCGCCTGGCACGGCAGACACGGGCCAAGGCGCCAGTGCTCGGGCAACCTCCGGGACCCCGGCAGCATCCGGCGCTCCGTCAGTCAGCGCTCTGCGCGCTCTGGGCCGACACCGCGGACTGAGCCGAGACCGGCGACGGCGCGCTCTGGGCCGAGACCGGGCTGGCGGGTGATTGGGCCGAGACCGGCGAGGGCGCGCTCTGTGCCGAGACCGGGCTAACCGGGCTCGGGGCCGTAGCGGCGGAGGCCGCGGTCTTCACATCCTGCCGGTCCAGATTCACCGCAGCCGGCGACACGCTGCTGTTCACGACGGGGGCAACAGCCGGTGTTTCCGGCGCCTGGACGATACCCGGGCCCAGATCCTGGCTTCCGAACCCGGAGTCCGCGACGGCGGCACCGGCACCGATTGCCATGACGCCAAGGGTTCCGGTTGCGATCCACAGGGTGCGCTTGTTCATGTTCCTGCCTTTCATCGTGCGGTGAGGTGCTGATGAATCAACAATGCACGCCGAATGTGAGACGTTCGGGAGAACTCCATGAGAGCGTTCTCATCTGCCGCCCGCGACTAAAGTATCCATAGCTACTCCCTGGAAGGCCACGAATGACGCAGACCGCTCACCTGCCCACCGGCGACCAAATCGTGCAGGAACTCCCCTGGCGCTGGCGGGTGCAGGGCAAGATCTTCCTGCTTGGCGGCCTCGGCTTCATGTTCGACGCGTGGGACGTCACGCTCAACGGCGTCCTGATCCCGCTGCTGTCTGACCACTGGGACCTCGTTCCGGCCCAGGCCGCGTGGATCGGCACCGCGAACCTCATCGGCATGGCCTTGGGCGCCTTCATCTGGGGATCGATTGCCGACATCATCGGCCGTAAAACGGCGTTCACTGCCACGCTGCTGGTTTTCTCGCTCTTCACGGTCCTCGGAGCGTTCGCCCCGGACCTCGTCTGGTTCTGCGTTTTCCGCTTCATTGCGGGCTTCGGACTTGGCGGCTGTGTCCCCGTGGACTATGCGCTGGTCGGCGAATTCACCCCGCGGCGCCTTCGCGGGCGGGTCCTCACTGCCATGGACGGATGGTGGCCGGTCGGGGCCGCGCTCTGCGGCGTCGTCTCGGCCCTCATCATGGCCACCGTGGCCGATTGGCGCTTCACCATGCTGATCATGGTGCTGCCGGCGCTGCTGGTCTTCTGGGTCCGCCGATCGGTGCCCGAATCCCCGCTCTATCTGGTGAGCCGGGGCCGCACGGCGGAGGCCGAGCAGGTCATCAACAGCATGATCGAGCGAACCGGCGCAACCGTCCGTGAATGGCGGCTGCCTGAACCGAGCGAGGCGCCGCGCTTGTCGGCCGTCAACGTCCTGGTGCAGTTCCGGGCGGTCTGGAAATTCAACTGGAAAATTACGACGGCGGCGTGGGCCTTGTTCTTCAGCATCCTGCTGGTCTACTACCTTGCCCTGACCTGGATGCCGATCATCCTCATCGACGCCGGGTTCGCCGCAGAGCGGGCCTTCCTGACCACGGCCGGCATGGCCGCCGTCGGCCTGGTCGGCGTCATCATCGCCGCCTACTTCGTCGAGAAGACCGGGCGGAAGTGGATCCTCGCCGTCACCGGGCCGTTGTCCGCACTGACGCTGGTCGTCGTCGCGCTCCTGATCGATGTCCCCCCGGCGGTGGTGGCCCTGCTGCTTGCCTACGGCATGGTCGTGCAGATTGCCATTCCCGTGCTGTATACCTACGTCTCCGAGCTCTACCCCACCGAGCTGCGCGGGTCGGGCTTCGGCTGGGCATCGACGTTCTCCCGCGTCGGCGCGGGCTTCGGCCCGCTCATCTTCGCCTCGGTCATGTGGCCCTACCTCGGGCTGGCCTGGTCCTTCGCCATCGCCGGAGTCCTGGTGCTGGTCGCCGTGTTGTGGATGGCGCGCTTCTCCCCCGAGACCAAGGGTGCCGAACTTCTCTAGTGCGGTGCCCCCGCCCTGCTCAGCGGCAATGCGCCCTTCCGTCATCAGGTGGAAGGGCGCACGAGCCTAAGATCCGACCGCGGTTTACTCCGGGATCTCGGCGTCCGGCGTCTCTTCGACCGACACCATCGACCACGCGCCGTCGGCGTAGTTGGCAGTCACGGTCAGAGTGGTTCCGTCCGAATCCCATTCCTTGGTCTCGACGGTCTGGCCGTCCTTGTCCAAGGTGGTGCGGGCATCTTCCATGAACGGAACCACCGCGCTCAGATTGCCCTCGTCGTCCGTGGCCTCATCCAACGCCACGACGTTCAGCGCCTTCGGCTGGCCGCCGGCAATCCAGCCACCGTCCGCGTAAACAGCCTCGAGGGCGTCAGCCTCTGCCATGCAGCTTGTGCAATCCGCGGCGACTGCACGCATCAGATCTGCGTCACCGGTCTGAACCGCGTAATTCTTGGCGTCAAAGTAGTAGTACGTGAAGGACGCCAGGCCTTCGGCCGAGTCCTCGGCCATCCGGTCGTTCTTCTCCGGAGTCCGCACGTTTTGCGCCGGCGCTTCGGTGGTAGCTGCTACCGGTTTGTTGCTATCGGCCGGCTTGTCGGCACCGGCTTCGCTGCCACAGCCGACAAGTGCAATTGCCGCCACGCCCATCATGGCGCCGGACATCATCAACTTCTTCATGCTCTCCCCTGGAATAACGGTGTGCGAGGGCCCGACTGCCGCTGGTCTCGGCGGCGTCAGCACCGTCACATACCCTATCCGCGCTCAGGCTCGAAAGTCTGAAAAAAGTGCTTCACGTGCTGCATATCACAGCACTCAAATGGCTTCTGGCTAACAGCCCGCACCCTCGGGATTCTTAAGGCAATTATCTGCGTAGTTATTGACCACCGATCGCCAGACGCTGAGGTCAACAGGAATGCTGGCCACCTGCGCCTGGCCTGCAATCACCATCCAGCCCGAACCATTTATTGAGTATTCGCCTCTGTAGGTGGTCGTCAACGACACTTGTACGTCGCCAGTCTGTGCATAGCGGTGGCTTGTAGCAGTTTTCTCACCCAATCGCTCTGCAGGCAGTGGGCCTCCCGGCTGATCTGTCGGGCCCATCGAATTGCCGTCTCCGTAGTGCCACGTGTAAGAAGTGGGAATCGCGCGAACGATGACATCGTGACCATCGATCTCCTCGTCGAAGGTTTGCTCGTTCGGGCTCGCGTAGACGTTGGTTTCAGCTCCGACCAAGGTATGCGGAACAGGCTCAACGGTTAGTGCCGATGGCGCGATAGGCAACCGGCGGAAGAACTCAATCGTGACGGTTGGTAATTCAACGGCGGCGCCATCGGTAGATGTCGTCGGACGGTCCGAGTATCGACACACTCTATCTCCCGTGTCACTCCATTGTGGCGGCGCCTGACCGAAGGGCGCTTCCAGGACTCGCATGAGGGTACCGTTCGCACCAACAGAACAATCCGCGTTCAACGCAACACAGTCAAGATTGATATTCGATAGATCTGGTATGCATACTGGCTCATGTCGATACTGCGGAGGCCGGGCTGTATTCGACGCCTGCTCAGCAGCACCGGTTCCTCCACCGGGTGGAATTGGCGTCGTCCCGCGCTGGATTCGCTCCCCTTCAATTTGGATATTGTTGCCATCCAAATTCGTTAGCCAGTCTGGATAGTCGCTTTCCTGCTGAATCAGCACCGAGGATCCTAGGAGTACTAATGAGATGGTCAGAACTGGAATGTTCATCACTCTGATGCATCCTTTGGTCGCTCGGCGTCGAGCATCTGCCATTGACCGTCTTTATACTGCGCGGAGACTATCCAGACGATAGGCTCAGTGAATCCAGTTGCTGAACCGATCTTCTTCCCTGGCTCATAAAACTCTAGATCATCTTGAATTAGGAAGATCATTGGCCGGTGACTGCCCGAAGCCGTAGACTCATAACGGTCTTCAATATCAGTGACTGTAAGTTCGCCTCCAACGATCCACCGCTCACCTGCATTCCCCTCCTTGACCGTCTTAGAAAAGCTCTGACAGATGTAACATTGCGGCCCAGAATGTTCCTCTAATGGCTCAAGATCCCCTGTCTGGTACGCATAGGACAACAGCTCGAACCAGAAGGGTATAAAGGCTCTAAGGCCTTCCCGGGAGTTCTCATCTATCGTCTTTGGTGCCACTGGGACGACAACGTTCTCAGCAGGCCCGTCCTCAGACGCCGGAACATACGTCTGTGTTGGACTGGGCGGCGGAGTCTCGCTGGCTGCCGTCGATGTAGCGGTTTCCCGCGGAGCGGAGGGCTCTGCGCCGGCCGAGCCGGTGCAGCCTGATAGGGCGAGGGCAGCCGCTGCGAGGAGCGGGGCAAGGATACGGGCAGCGCGCGTTCCTGCTGAGAGTGGTAGCTGCTGGCTCACTCAGACCCCCCGGTGCTGGTCGGCTAGACGCTAGGTGCGTGTCAGTCTAGCCAGACGCCTCAGCGGATGCGGAGGTTTTCCACAGGTTTGCTCTGCGGCACGTCGAAACGTCAACCGTCCCTTGACAACGCCCTCCCTATCCTCGGTGTGGGCAAGGAAAAGCGAGCCGGAGGGTGAGGCACCGACGTCGTTGTTCAGCCGGGGCTAGGCGAAGTTGGCGAGGGTCTGCACCAGAAGTTGGCGTTCCTCCACCTTGATGCGTTCGTGGAGGGATTCTTCGGTGTCGTCGTCGAGCACCGGCACCGCGGCCTGGGCGAGAATGGGTCCCGTATCGACCCCGGAATCGACCAGATGTACCGTCACGCCGGTGATCTTGACCCCGTGGGCAAGAGCATCGCGCACACCGTGGGCGCCGGGGAACGAGGGCAACAGCGCCGGATGGGTATTGAGCAGCCGGCCCTCGAAACGGGCGACAAATACGGCGTCGAGGATGCGCATGAACCCTGCCAGCAGCACCACGTCCGGCTGGAAGGCGGCGGCGGCTTCTTCCAACGCCCGGTTCCATTCCGGCCGGGTGGCGAAGTCTCCGGGGGCCACGGTGAACGTCTCGATGCCGGCAGCGGCGGCACGTTCCAGGCCGCGGCAGCCGGGCACGTCGCTGCCCACGGCAACGATCTCGGCATTCAGGTGGCCGTCGCCGATAGCGTCGATAACGGCCTGAAGATTGGTGCCGGAGCCGGAAACGAGGACCACAATGCGCATGGAAGCAACTTTATGCGTCCCTCTCGCCTAGGCTTAAACCCATGTTGCAGAACACGCGCCCGGCGCCGACCGAGGAACAGACCAAGTCGGCGGGGCTTTTCATCCGTGTGCTGCTGCTACTACTGGCTTCCACGTTCCTGGCGACGGCGCTCCCGCTCCCCTGGAAGGCCGTGGCTCCCGCGCTGGCCGTGGCCAGCATCGTGGTCGCCGTGATCGGACTGGTCAAAGCGGTGCGCGCCGGCCTGCCGGGCTCGCTCCGGCTCACCTATGTACTGGGCGCCGGCGCCGGCGGCTTCTTCCTGCTGACCACGCTGGCGCAGGTGCTTTTCTGGCCGCTGACGGCCGAGTTCGAGGCCTGCAACCAGATGGCCGTTACGCAGTCAGCCCGTGAAGAATGCCTGGCCGCCTATGAAGACGAGCTGCTGAACCTGAACGACCTGCTGAGGCCGTAGGTTACTTCCGGCTGCGGGACTTGGCCGGCTCGCGTTCCAGCCAAGGGGCCACCGCATAGCCGAGCATCGTGCCGACGGCGACTTCGCCCGCCACCCAGAGGGCGGTCCAGATCGGATCCGGTCCGATCTCCGTCAACCGCCCGATCCCCAGCGAACCGTTGGACAGCCACACCAACCCCGCGGTCGCGGCCCCGGCGACAGCCCCGACGAACAGGCCCAGGACCACGGTGGAGCCGGATGCGGTGAACCAGCGGGCCTGGATCTTGATGGAGAGCCACTCATCGAAATGGTTCTCGCCCTCGCGCAGGAACCACCATCCGGCCAGCACCCCGGCAAGCACGGGCAAGGCCAGGGCAACGAGCCCGTAGGACAGCTCACCCGTCGGCAGCGCACCCAGCACCGGGAACGCCGGCATCGGGCCCACCGTGGTGGCCAGCGGACCAATGGAACTGCCGGAACCGATAGCGAAGCCGGCCCCCGAGGACCAGGCCAGCGTCCACACCACGAGATTCGGGACCAACCCAAGCTGCGCCACCGTGAGCACGGCGCCGCCGATAACGCCTGCGCCGAGCTGTTCGTAAATCTCCACGATCTCCGCCCAGTGCAGGCCGAGGTCGACGGCGAGCAGCAAGGCCGAGAGCGACACCGCGGCCGTCACCGCCAGCAGCCCCGCGCGGACCGCAGCCCAAACGTAAGACCCCGCCCAGCGTGAGTGTTGGCTGGTGCGGGCAACCCAGGCTGCGGCATCCACGCCGATCAAGCGCCCCCACGACCCGGCTTCCCGGTAGGCGCCGACGATCAACCCGGCACCGGCGGGCAGCAGCGGGACGAGCGCCCCGGCCACAATGGAGATATCCACTTCGTCGGTACGCACCATGTACGCGGTTGCGGCTCCCGCCGCGGCGTACGTTCCCAGCGCGCCGCCCAGCGCCTGCCACAGCTGGTCGGTGTACGACGCCCGCGCCAGGCGCCGTCCGGCGCGCCAGGAGAGGAAGAACGGGACGAGCATGAGTCCCAGCGGCACCAGCGATAACGTGCCGCGCAGGGTCTCCGCGGAACTGGAGCCGGTCTGGATGGCCAGTTCCAGCGGGACGCCGTGGATCAGCAGCCATGCCTGGCCTCCGAGCCGCGCCAGCGAATCGAAGCTGCGGTCGTCGAAGCCGTCCGCGAACCACACACCGACCAGCGGCAGCAGCACCAGGATGGCCGACAGCAGGGCGCACTGAAAGAACTCGAAGACACCCTGCAGCCACAGGGGCATCGGCAGTCCGGCCTGACCGTCCGGTCGCGACGTGAGTTTCATTGCTTCTATCGTGCCAGCCCGGCTGCCCGTGCCCGTTCAGCGACTCGGTGCCGTGGCAATTGGCACACGGCGCGCTCGAGCGGACCCTGCCGACGCAGTGGGTGCCGGCCCGGGCTTTGGCAGCGGGTTCGAGTCGCTGCGGTTTCCCGCCTTGTTGCTGGAGCACCAGCTCACGAGACGCTAGTGTGGGGGCACCCCGAAGCAGAGGAGAGCCCCGTGGGCAAGGTGGTCATGTACAGCTCGGTGTCGGTGGATGGCTTCGTCGCGGACGAGAATGACCAGCCCGGACCGCTGTTCGACTGGTTGTCCAACGGTGACGTCCCGTTGGACGAGAGCGGCGAGTTGAAGGTGTCGCAGACGTCCTACGACTACACGCGGCCGTACTGGGACCAGATCGGTGTGACATTGGTCGGCCGCCACGTCTTCGACCTGACGGACGGCTGGGACGGGAAGCCTCCGAGCGGGGTCGACCACGTGGTCGTCGTGACGCACCGGCCACAGCCCGAGGGCTGGGACCCCGAGGCGCCGTTTCACTTCGTCGACGGCGTCGTGGCAGCCATGGCCAAGGCGCAAGAGCTTGCAGGAGACCGCGTCGTCGAGGTCGCCGCCGGTGACGTCGGCGGCCAGATGCTTGCCGCGGGCCTGGTCGACGAGGTGCGCATGGACGTCGTACCCGTCGTGTTCGGGTCCGGCAAGCGCTACTTCGGGTCGGTCCACGCCCAGCACCTGCTGGAGGATCCCGCCGTGATTCAGGGCAACCGGGTGCTTCACGTGCGCTATCGGGTGCGCCGTTGACCGATCCGAGCGGTACGCGAAGAACCGAGCGGTACGCGAAGAAGAAGCCCACTGCGATGTGCGCCGTGGGCCCGGCAACCAATACTGCTTTCAGCCGGGCCGGACAATAGAATGGGCGGCCGGATGACATTGACATCAATCCGGCCGCCCCGCAGGCGGATATTTGCTCAACGGAAATTCAACGCAGGAAAACAAATTCCGCGGACTCTTTCCGTGGCTCCGCCAGTCTGCAAGAACCGTGCTTCAACGATTCGTCCGGCATCACCACCCCGTACGCCTCGAAGCCGCAGCGCCGAACGGGCTGTCGACTCAAGGGACGGCGTAGGTTTCCGGTGTTTTAGCGCTTGCGCCGCTTGGGAATGGTTTCGTTCTCCAAAACCGCTTTTTCGCGCTTTTCGGCACGCTTTTCTTTGATGCTTCTGCCTTGTTTCTTGGCACTCTCGCGCGACGGCGTTTTACCTGACATTCGTGCTCCTCTTTCTCAAGCGGGATGTCTTGCTAAAGACCATACCCGCTTTGGGAAATAAAGCCAGCCCTTATTCGCGCACCCCGTAATACCGGAAAAACACCGGATTCAGGCCATCAAGTCCGCCAGCCCCTTGGCCAATGCTCCCGCCGCTCCCAGAAAGGCAAGCACGACTACTGCGGTCCTGGCATGCTCGTCCCGCAGCCGCCGGCCGAGCCGTTCGCCGGCAACGATGCCCATGATGATCGAAAGCACGATCACCGCCCACATCCACCAGTTCAGGTGCGGCACGCTGCCCGGGTCCACCGCCAGCTTCGCGCCGACGGTGATGATGCACAGCTGCAGGAAGAATGGCTGCAGCGTGGCAGCGAACCGGCGCGGCGGCCAGTGGGACAGAATGGCGTACGCGCTGACGGTCGGGCCCCCTACGCCGGCGAGCGCGTTGGTCAGCCCGGAACCAAAACCCGCGAGCACCTTGGGCAACTGCCCGGAAACGGTGACTTGGGCACGGCCCAACACCACCGCCACGGCCAGCCCTGCCATCACCACCCCGCCCACCACGGCAGAGAGCACTGCGGGCGTTACCTGCACCGCCAACCAGGAACCCAAAACCGTGCCGGCGGCGGCAGGGACGGACAGCCACAGCAGCAGGTTCCAGTCAATCTCCTGCCAGACCCGGGGCACGATCAGCCCGCAAGAGACGACGGCGCAGATGTTGATCATCATGATGCCCTCGTGCGGCCCGAGCAGGATCGCCAGGATCGGCGCCACCAGCAGCGCGAACCCGATGCCCGCGATCCGCTGGGCCACCGAACCGAAGAAGATTGCGCCGGTGATCAGCGCCAAGAGTCCCATGGTCACCCGACCACCCTGCCAGAGTGGAGTTAGGCCGCCGTTCACCGACACGATCACGCATGCTTGCCTGCAGGTCGCCGGGCGCGGGCAGGCTGGGCGGCGTGAGGATAGCTATCGTTGCCGAATCGTTCCTTCCGCACATGAACGGGGTCACCCAGTCGCTGTTGCAGGTCATCGCCCACCTGCGCCGCCGCGGCGACGACGTCCTGGTGATCGCACCGGCCTCGTCCTGGCTGGAGGACACCGCCCCGGCCACGGTGGAGGGCTACCCGGTCCACCGCCTGCCGTCCATTCCCCTGCGCGGTTATCCCAACGTGCGGGTGGCGGCCGGAACCGTGGCACGCCTCCGCCGGGTGCTGGCGGACTTCGGTCCGGACGTGGTCCACGTGGCGTCACCCTTCATTTTGGGCTGGCGTGCGGTGCAGGCCGCCCAGCAGCTCGGCCTGCCCACGGTCTCCGTCTACCAGACCGAGGTGCCCGCCTACGCGGCCCGCTACGGAGCGCCCTGGCTGCAGGAGCTGCTGTGGCAGCGGGTGGAGAACATTCACAAGGCCTCCACCCTGACCCTGGCGCCGTCGTCGTTCGCCATGGAGCAGTTGCGCGGCCGCGGCATCCGCGTCCACCTGTGGCGCCGCGGCGTGGACACCAGCCGTTTCCATCCGGATAAGCACGACGCCGGCTGGCGGGCGTCCGTGGCGCCGCGCGGCGAGCGGATTATCGGCTATGTGGGCCGCCTGGCGGCGGAAAAGCAGGTGGAGGACCTGGCTGTGCTGGCCGACCTCCCCGGCACGCGGCTGGTGGTGGTCGGCTCGGGTCCGCTGAAGGAGGAGCTGCAGGAGAGGTTGCCCGGCGCCCACTTCGCCGGTTTCCAGGGCGGCGACGACCTGGCCCGGCATGTGGCTTCCTTCGACCTCTTTGTCCACCCCGGCGAGTCCGAAACGTTCTGCCAAACCATCCAGGAGGCCATGGCCAGCGGCGTGCCCGTCGTCGCGGTGGGCCGCGGCGGCCCGGTGGACCTGGTCGATCCCTCGCGGACCGGCTGGATCTACCAGCCCGGGAAGCTGGACCAGCTGCGCGGATACGTCCAGGATTTGGTGGGCGACGACACCAAGCGGCGGGCGCTGGGCAGGGCCGCCTTCGACTCGGTGCAGGGCCGCACGTGGCCGGTGCTCTGCGAGCAGCTGGTGGACTATTATCGGCTGGCCATCAGGGTCAAGCGCCGCGCCCTGAACCTCGAAGCCCGGGGCGTGCTTGGCTTTCTGGCCGGGTGAAAGCTTCAGCACGAGCCCGGGCCGGTGGACGCCCGCCCTGCTTCCACTAGGATGTGGCCATGCCCACAGAAACCGGCTCCGTCCCGCCCGACAATGGATCCACCCTGGGACAGGGGCAGCGCGCGCCTGCCGGGCAGAAACAGCGCGGGCCGGCCGGGCAGTCCGTACCGGAGCGGCTGGCCGAGCAGCTCAAGTCCTTGGGCGTTGCCCGGACCTACGGAGAACAGCTGCAGGTGGGCGGCGACACCGTGGTGCCCGTGGCCATGGTCTACTACGGATTCGGCGGCGGCGACTCCGGGGGCGCAGCCGGCGGTGGCGGCGGCGGTGGCGCCGTTCCGCTCGGCGCCTACGTCGGCCACGGCAGCGGACCCGCCACATTCCGGCCGAACACCGTCGCGTTGTACGCCGTGCTGATCCCCTTGGTCTGGATCGCAGGTCGGGCGGTGGCACGCGTGATCCGGGCCGCCAAGAAGTAGCGGCAGGGCCGGTTTAGGAGCCAGCGTGCCTTGAATACCGCGCCCGGCAATCTTCCCCCCGGCGTGCTCGCTCCCGCCCTAGCGGACACTGCGGCAGGACCGTAGGCTCGAACATGACAGCCACCTAGCGGAGAAGGACATCCGATGAAACTGAGCCATATCCCCCTGCGCCTGTCCACCGGCGCGTTCATCTTCAACTCCGGCCTGGGCAAGCGGAAGCTGGACAGGGACAGTGCCGCGGCCATGCAGGAGATGGGCAGCCGCGCGATCCCCCAGTTGAAGGAAATGGACCCCGAGAAGTTCGGCAAACTGCTCGCGTACGGCGAGATCGCCCTGGGCGCGGCCCTGCTGCTGCCGTTCGTGCCCAGCCGGCTGGCCGGCCTGGGCCTGACCGCCTTCTCCGGTTCAATGCTGGCCATGTACTTCAACACCCCCCACATGACCACCGAAGGCGGCGTCCGACCCAGCTCCGAGGGCACTCCCTTGGCCAAGGACGTCTGGCTGCTCGGCATCGCGCTGGCGCTGATCCTGGACACCAAGGACAAGAAGCCGAAGGTCCTCACGACGCTGTAGCTTTCACGGCAGGACGGTGGCGGAGCCTGCCCTCCGCCGTCGTCCTCCCCCGTCCACAACGCCAGCGGCAGGTGCCGGACGCCGGTTCCAGCGTGAGATGATGGAAGCCATGGCCGCTCTCACTTTTCCGCTGGTTGACGTCAGCGAAATCATCCGGTTGGTGGGCGGCGCCGCCTTTGCGCGCGGCAAGATCTACGCCTCCGATGGTTCCGTTGCAGAACCCGTCTGGGATCCCTCCGTCCGGCTGCTGACCGCCAAGGTCATAGGCACCGCCGCCTTGCCGTACCGCTGCCGGATCTACTTGGAAACCGGCAAGGGCGGGCAGTGGCGCCCGGCATCGTCTTCCTGCAGCTGCCCGGTCGGCGACGACTGCAAGCACGTGGCCGCCGTGCTCTTGGCCAGCAACAGCCAGCATGTCATCTCCAGCCAGGCCTTCGCGCGCGAGCCGGAACCGGAACCGGCCGGCTGGCAGGACTCGTTGGAGGGGCTCATCGGCGGCACGCCGGACCCCGCCAGGCAGGACACCGGCAAGCCGTCGAAGGCCAAGGCGAAAAGTACGTCCCCGCTGGGTCTGCAGTTCGACCTCCTGGAGCCCGGACGCCGGCAGGACCGCCAGTACCGCCCCTCGGGACTCTCCCTGCCGCAGGCATCGGCGCCGGGTCCGAACTGGACGCGCAAGGCCGGGAACCGGCTGCGCGTCGGGGTCCGTCCGGTGCTGCAGAACGAGACCGGGCGCTGGATCCGCAGCAAGCTGCGCTGGAACACCATCAGCTACAAGACCTACGGCCTGCCGCTGGACCCCGAACAGCACCGTTGGTTCAGCCAGTTCGCGCCGCTGCACCGGGCCACCGGCCTCACCTACTTCGGGGAAGACAACGATTGGCTCTTCCTGGACGAGTTCAGCAGCCCGCTCTTGTGGGAACTCTTCGCCGAGGCCAAGCGGCTGGGCATCGCCCTGATCGGCGCCAAGGCGGACACCGTCGTCGAGGTCCGGGAACGGGCCGTCATCGGTTTGGACGCCCACCGCGACGGGCCGGCCGACGCTTCCGCTGACGCCCCCGCCCCGGAAGCCGAGGCGGAAGACCCCACCCCGGAAACCGGCGGGGAGACCGGGCCGGCGACCGCGGACCTGGTCCTCACGCCGTCGCTGCGGATCGACGGGCGGGAACTGCCCACCGGGACGGCGGGCATCGTCGGCACGCACGGCGTCTACCACTACGCCGTCGACGGACAGACCGTCATCACGCTGGCCCCGACCGGGCATCCGGTGACCGACCAGGAAGCGAACCTGCTGCTCTCCGGCGCCCCGCTGAAGGTGCCGGCCGCCGACGTCGAGCAGTTCATGGAGCGCTACTACCCCGTGCTCAGCCAGCGCATCGCCGTCGTCAGCAGCGACGGTTCGGTGAGCTTCCCGGAGATCGTCCCCCCGGAGCTCGTGCTGACTGCCTCCTACCGCAAAGGCAACGTGCTGCAGCTCGGCTGGCACCTCGAGTACCGCCACGGGGACAAGCCGCTGCGCCTGCCGGTCGATGAGCAGCCCGACGGCAGCCACTACCGCGACCTGCCGGCCGAGCAGGACCTGCTGGAGGCGGCCGCGGCGGTGCCGGGTGTGGGCACGACGGCGGCGCGCACCCTCCGGGACATGGCCACCGTGGATTTCACCCGCTACGCTCTCCCGGCGCTCGAACAGGTCGACGGCGTGCGCGTGGAAATTGTCGGCGACAAGCCCGACTACCAGGAACTCACCGAGGCACCCGAGCTGACCATCAGCACTGTGGAGACCGACGAGAGCGACTGGTTCGACCTGGGCGTCATGGTCCGCGTGGCCGGCCGCACCGTCCCGTTCGGGAACATCTTCAAGGCCCTGGCCCGCGGCCAGACGCGGCTGTTGCTGGTGGACAAGTCCTACCTGTCGCTGGAGCAGCCGGTCTTCGACCGGCTCCGCCAGCTCGTGGACGAAGCCCGCCACATGCAGGACCGGGAATCGGGCGAACAGCTGCAGATCAGCCGCTACCAGGCGTCCCTCTGGGAGGACCTGGAGGAAGTCGCCACCGAAACGGTGCAGGCGCGTACCTGGCGCGAATCGGTGCAGGGGCTGCTGGAACTGGAAACAGTCGAGCAGACCCCGCTGCCGGCCGGCCTGCACGCCGACCTCCGCCCCTACCAGGCCGAAGGCTTCAACTGGCTCGCCTTCCTCTGGCGGCACCGGTTGGGCGGCGTGCTGGCGGACGACATGGGGCTGGGCAAGACGCTGCAGACCTTGGCCCTGCTGCTGCATGCCAAACAGCAGGGCGACCCGGCCACCGCCCGGCCGTTCCTGGTCGTGGCACCCACCTCGGTGGTGTCCAACTGGGTCAACGAGAGCCGGCGCTTCGCCCCCGACCTCCGGGTCGAGAGCATCACCGACACCCAGGGCCGCGGCCGGCCGCTGTCCGAGATCGCGGCGGACACCGACGTCATCGTCACGTCCTACACGCTGTTCCGGCTGGATTTCGACACCTACAAGGAGATGGACTGGGCCGGGCTGATCCTGGATGAAGCCCAGTTCGTCAAGAACCGCGCCACCAAGGTCCATCAGTGCGCCCGCGACCTGCACGCGCCCTTCAAGATGGCCATCACCGGCACGCCCATGGAGAACAACCTCATGGAGCTCTGGTCCATCTTCTCCATCGTCGCGCCCGGGCTCTTCCCGTCCGCGGTCCGGTTTGTGGACCAGTACCAGCGGCCGATCGAACGCAGCCAGGACAAGGAGCTGCTGCAGAAACTGCGCCACCGGATCAAACCGCTGATGATGCGCCGCAGCAAGGAGGCCGTGGCCGACGACCTGCCCGAAAAGCAGGAGCAGATCCTCGAGGTGGAGCTGACGCCCAAGCACCGGCGGATCTACGACACGCACCTGCAGCGCGAGCGGCAGAAGGTGCTGCGGCTGGTTGAGGACATGGACAAGAACCGGTTCACCATCTTCCAGTCGCTGACCCTGTTGCGGCTCTTGAGCCTGGATCCCTCGCTGGTGGATCCGAAATACGCGTCGGTCCCCTCCAGCAAGCTGGGCGTCTTGTTCGAGCAACTCGAAGACGTCCTCGGCGAGGGGCATCGGGCGCTGATCTTCAGCCAGTTCACCAGCTACCTGAAGAAGACCGCCCAGCAGTTGGACGCGGCCGGCATCGAATACTGCTACCTGGACGGCTCCACCCGCCGCCGCGCCGACGTCATCGACACGTTCAAGAACGGCAACGCGCCGGTGTTCCTGATCAGCCTCAAGGCCGGCGGCTTCGGCCTGAACCTCACCGAGGCCGACTACTGTTTCCTGCTGGACCCCTGGTGGAACCCGGCCACCGAGGCCCAGGCCGTGGACCGCACGCACCGGATCGGCCAGACCAAGAACGTCATGGTCTACCGGATGGTTGCCCGCGGGACAATCGAAGAGAAGGTCATGGCCCTGAAGGAACGCAAGGCCAAACTGATTGCTTCGGTGCTCGAAGACGATGCAATGTTCTCCTCCAAGCTCACCGCCACCGACATCCGCGGACTGTTCGGCGAGTAGCCGGCACCCGGCAGCGCCTCAGTGCCTACTGCGTCTTGAGCACCTTAGTGCCTACTGCGTCTTGATCTGCAGCAGCCGCCAGCCTTCGGGCACCTGCGCCTCGATCGCGGCCTTGGCTTCGGCATACGTATCACCCTCGGCCGACAACTCCTTGGTTTCCACCGGCTGAATGATTCCCACAACTTTGACCACGGACTAAAGATATCCCCGCCCGCCCGGGCACCTCGGGATGCGGCGTGGTGCTTCCGCTCACGCCCACCACCCGGGTACGCGCCGGCCCTTCCTACGGAGGGACGGCGCCGGCCCGGACCTTCCCATGGAAGGCGCCGGGGCCGCCGGCGCTTCGCTCCCGCCAGGTGTTTCGCTCCCGCCAGGCGTTTCCTCCACCGGCCGTCACCTGCCTCCGGCCTGCCGGCGCCAGACCAGGTCCAGGCCCGCGTGGGCGCAGTCTATGTTCCAGTCCGTGTACTCCACGCCGAGCGCGTCCGGGTGGTCGGAGGCGAACACCACCACGCCCGGGTAGTCCCGGAGGAATTCCGACAGCATGTCGATCCCCTGCCGGTCCAAATCGGCGTCGAGCCGGTTCAAGACCAGCAGCGGCGGATCGCCCAGCGAAGCCCTCGCCAGCATCAGCCGGGCCAGCTCGGAGGTGGTCAACGGTTCGCCGCCGCGCTTGAGCTGGGTGTCCTCGCCCCGCTCCAGTTGCCCGATCCGGCCGGCGAGGCCGACGCGCTCCAGGGCCGCCGATCCCTCCTCCGGCGGGAGGTCGGGCCGGCGGTACCGCACGCTGCGGGCGATCGACCCGCGCTCCACGTACATGCCGGCGGCGGCGTAACCCACCAGCTTCCGGCGGGTGCGGCTGCCGCCTTCCAGCAGGTGCCGGCCGCCCACCATGGCCACCGCGTGCGGGTCGCTGCGGATCCCGACCAGTGTTTCCAGGGCCCTGGTCCCGGCCGCCGGATCGGCGCTGCGGATCCGGATCCGCGCGCCCGGGCCTGCGGACAGGGGCGGCACCGGGCAGTTCCGGCACGCGGCCAAACCGTCCACCAGCACCGCCCCGCCGGCGCGGGAACCCGCCGGGGTGGAAGCCTGCACCCCTGCGCCGGACGCTGCCGCCCCGGTCGCGGCCCCCTCACGGGTCCCGGACCGGGCAGCCGGGCGCCGCCGTCGTACATCCCGCGCCGCAGCGGCCACCGCGAGGGCAGGACCGAGAATACGCCGCGCGGCCCGGAAGTTCTGCCGGTATTCCACCACGCGGCCCATGTCCGTGACGGGCGCGGAGATCATCCCCACGATGGTCAGCCCGGCGGCGATGCTGGCCGTGGGCACTGCCTGCCAGGTTCCGACCGCGGCCACGGCGGCGCCAGCGAGCGAGGCGGCTGCCGCCGCCGACCCGCGGATGTATCCGGCGGCAGCGGCGCGGTGCACCGCCGCCTCCACCACCTTCCGCCCGGCCTTGTCGATTTGCCTGACCTCCCGGTCCTCGCCGCCGGCGGCACGGATGGTATTGGCGGCAATCACCGTGTCGGCGAGCCGGGCGGCCAACCGCCCCCGGTGGCGGCGCAAGGCGCTGGCGCGCCGGAACGCCGGCCGGGACAGCAGCGCCAGCCCGGCGGCGAGCAGCACCAGGGGAACGACGACGGCGAACGCCAGCACCGGGGACAGGAACCACAGTGCCACCGCGGTTCCAGCGATCAACGGGATGCCGACCGCCAGCGGCGCGATGCCCAGCGCGATCCAGTTTCGGACGCTGGAGAGGTCGTTGGTGCTGCGCGCGATGGTCACCCCCGGCGACGGTCCGCGGTCGGTGGCCAGGGCGGAGGCCACCAGGCCCTTGCGGATCTCGTGGATGTAGTCCTGTCCGAGCTTTTCGGCCAGGACGCGCTCGACGGCCCGCAGGCCGCCCAGCCCCAGCGCCGCGGCAGCCAGGCCGAGGGCGGGCGGCAGGATGTAGGCCGCGTCCGGCGCGGTACCGCCCAGCAGCCGGGTCATCAGCAGCGCGCTCGCCCCGGCGGCCGCGGCCATCAGCAGGCCGGTCCCCAGCAGGGCCGCCATCAACCAGCGGCGCCGGCCGCGCAGCAGCTTGGGCAGCGGCCCGTCGGCGGGCTGCGGATCTTCCCGCGGTGAGTCCGCCCGATCCCGTGCCGCCGGCGCGGCCTTGCCCACCCGGGCAGTCACTGTTACTTCCGCTCCGGCAGCAACCGCAGGGCCGTGGCCGGGTCGCACAGGTCGTAGGTGTTGATCACCGGTGCATCAATGACGCCGGCTGCTTCCCGGGCGGCCAGCGGCGAGGCGGTCAGCAGGCCCGAGACGGCGGGCACGCTGACGCCGGCGTCGCGCAGGACAGCCACGCCTGCGGTAGCGCCCAGCGCGTCGGCCGCGGAGAACAGCACGTGATCCACGGCGGCATGGAACACGGGGTCGGCCAGCAGCCGGGCCGTTTCGCCCTGATAGACGCCGTCGGCGATTTCCACCACCACCACGTCGGTCTCGGAGGTGGTCAACGCGTCGATCAGGCTGGTGAGCAGGCCGCGCACGCGCTCGTAGTCCAGCAGGTAGGTGGTGGGGAAGCCGAAGTCGGTGAAGTCGAGGACTTTCTCGGCTCCGGCGTCGGCGAACAGCAGCGGGTCGTTGCCGGCGCCGGTGCCGGTGGCCTTTCCCGCGGACACGTGCAGGCCGGCCGCGGTCAGGCCCTTGACCAGGCATCCAAGCGTGGTGGACTTGCCGGAGTTCATCGACGTGCCGAGCACCGCAATGACCGGCGGCCGTCCCGGCAGCACGGTGTCGGCGCTGATCGAGTGCGGCGCCAGGTCGGCCAGGTTGACCACGCGCCCGTCCCGCGCCAGCAGGCCGATGGGCTCGATGCGGGTGGCCATGTCAATGCCGGCGTGCTGTTCCAGCACCCGCGCCGCCAGTCCCCCGCCGGCCACCAGCGAGCACTCGGACAGGTCGCCGGGTACCACCGCCAGGAACTGGTCCGGCGCGTACCGGTTGCCGTAGGCCACCAGGATTTCGTCGCCGACGAACATCGCCTGCCGCCGTGAGGCCGGGCTCTCCAAGCGGGTGTGCTTGCCGATCTCGACCACCCGGGCCAGCACCACGTCGCCGGCGGCCGGGGCGGCATGGAGCAATTGGTAGCCGGCGGCGTCGAGGCAGAGGCGCTCGGCCAGGAACCGGGTGGTATACGCCTTCTTGGCCCGGCGCAGCCGCTGCGGGTCTGCCGGAGCGGCTGCCGGGGCAAAAACCTCCTCCGCCGCACCGGAGGTCGATGCGGCGACGGAGAAAACCTCCTCCGCCGCGCCGGCGGTGGATGCGACGGGAGTTCCGAGTGCTTCGAGTCCTGTTGTTCCAGCGGCGCCTGCGGGGAAATCTGTGATGGTCATGGCCTGCTCCTTGGTTGTTGGTGCGTCAGGAACGAGTCAACACAGCCGCGATGAAAGGAACATGACAGCCGCATGAGGGCTTACTCATGAACCGTTTACCCTGTCGATGCCCGTGTTCCCCACGCCGTTCAGACCACCGCGCATGGAAGCTCCCTCCGCCTTCCGGGAGCCGTAGCCGGCCGGCGCCCACCGCCGTCGGGCTATGGTTGATGAGGGGACATATCACTGTGGGAACCGTCCCGTCCACCGGGTAAAAGGGGAGAAGTGCTGGCACTGGTACGTCACGGGCAGACCGACTGGAACGCTGAGGGCCGGCTGCAGGGGCATACGGATGTGCCGCTCAACAGCGTGGGCCGACGGCAGGCGCGGGACGCCGGCACCTGGCTCGCCGAGAGCAATTGGGACGTACTCGTGTCCTCGCCGTTGGGTCGCGCCATGGAGACCGCCCGCATCATCGGCAGCCAGGTGGGCCTGGAGCTGGCGGAAACCGTGCCGGACCTCTCGGAGCGCGACTACCGCGGCATCGAAGGCACCGTGCTGCGCGGCCTGGAACGGCCGGAGATTGACGCGCTCATGCGGGAGGCCGAGTCGGAAGCGGAGGTGGCCGCCCGCGGTATCGCCGGCCTGCAGGAAGTGCTCCGCACCTACCCGGGCCGCAACATCATCGTGGTGGCCCACGGCACGATCCTGCGGCTCACGCTGAATCTCCTCCACGGCACGCCGCGCGGCTACATCGCCAACGGTGAGACTGTGGGATTGGATCCCGACCTGGTGCTCGGCTACCGGGCGGACCCGGACCAACTGGCCGCCGCGCGCTCCTGACCGGACTGGTGCCCGGGTTCGGCCGCCGAACGGATGACGGGGCGGACGGATGATGGGGCCGGGGCCACCAGCTGCCGTGGAGCGGCCGGGTTCCTAGCCCCCGTCCAGGTGCCGGTGCAGGACGGCCACCGCATGCGCGGACAATTCCTCCCGCGGTGCGCACCAGTCCACCCAGCGGTGCAGGAAGGCGGTGACCTCGCCCGGATCAACCGGCTCCAGTCCCCCTTCGGCCAGCACGCTTTCGCTGATCAGATCCAGCTTGACCGGGCTCACCCGGGTGAGGCGCCCGCCGTCGTAATCCCAGCCGTAGCCAAGGACCAGGTTCACCATGGCGCGTTCGGCGGGCGACTCGCGCCCGGTCTCCCGCACATAGCGGGCGGCCGTCTCCTCGATTTCCTCCTGCCGGAGCGCCTCGAGTTCTTCTTCCCGGACAGGCCCTGGTTCAGGGCCGCCGGACGGCAGCGTGCCGGCGGCGGGCGCGTCAGCGGCCTCGGCCCCGGTGCCCGCCGCCACAGTTGTCCCGGCCGCTGCCCCCGCCCCCGCCTCGGCGTCGTCGAGCTGGGCATAGTCCTCGTCGGAGAGCCAGTCTTCGCTCTCGTCCTCGGTGTCGTCCGCGAGCTCGATGATCGTCCGCAACCACGCCTGGGCCACCCAGCGGCGGGCACCGAAGTCCTCGTCCACCATGTGCTCCGGCAGGTCCGTCGAGGCGTCCAGGCCTTCCCAGGCGTCCAGCGCGGCGCCCGTCAGGTCTGCGTCGGCGTCAAGCACCAGCCCGGCTTCCTGGGCGTCCGCGTTCAGGTCTTTGAGCGCGGCGGCCGGATCGTCCACCAGCCCGGTTTCCATCACCGTGCCGCCGAAGATGTTCCCGTCCAGCAGCGCCAGCAGCCCCACCTTCTCGGTGCCGGTCGTGAATTCGAAGAGCATGTTGGCTTCGTCGCCGAAGACGTCCGCATAACGGTGCAGGGCCGTCACGGCCACCGGATGCTTGGCCCATTCCGGCTCGGTGAACCCGTCGGCCACTAACCGGTCGGCCAGGGTTTCGGCGTCGCGGCGCATGTCCGGACGATCGATCAGGAAGGCCAGCGCGCGCAGCATCGGCACGGTCCCGGGGTTGGTGCGGTCCTCGGCCACATCCAGCCAGGCGTAAAACAGCTCATGACGGCGCTGCTGGCCGGATGCGTCGGCGGTGTCCCACAGGTCCAGCAGGTACCCGGCCAGGGAATGAGCGTCGATGGGGCTGGGCGAGTCCAGTGTGTCGGCGAACGGCCGCTCCAACTCGCGGTAGAGCTCCAGCAGCGGGTCGCCGGCCGGCCCGCCCTGCGGGCCACCGAACCGGCTGTTCTTCAGCTTTTTGGGCTTGCGCTTGCGGCTCACAGGGCTCATGGCACGAGTGTGCCACGACCGCCGCCGCGAAGGTACCACCGGGCTGGTCCCGCGGCCGCGGCGCGTATCGGCTCATCGGCCGCGCATTCCGCAGAGGGCTTCGTGCGGAACGTCTGCCCCGGATGTAAGACTGGCCGCATGCCGTTTTACCAGGACGCCTCCGCCACCGAACCGCTGACGGCCATTCCCCTGGTCCAGCGCACCAAGAGATGCTTCCAACTCGCGGCGCCGATTTTCTACCGGGCGGAAGCAACTTCCCCCGTGGTCCGGATCGAGGCGCACGATCTTTCCGCCGGGCTCGAGCACAATTCCACCGACCTGGCGTCGGTGCCCACCTGGATGTGGGGACTCATCGCCAGCTATGGCCGGCAGACCGCTCCGGCCCTGCTGCACGACCAGCGCACGACCATGTGTTCCATCATGCCGGGCGACCAGGCGCTGCAGCTGCGCCGCATCTACGACGAGGAATTCCGCCGCGCCCTGCTGGACACCGGGGTGGCTGCCTTGCGTGCCCGGTTGATGTGGGCGGTCGTGACGGTCCAGTCTTACCTTCAGCATGCCGGCGCCCGGGGCCGGCTGCTGACGGCGTCCGTCGGGGCAGGCGCCATCGGACTGATGGCCGGCGTCGTGCTCGCGGCTACCGGCGCCGGCTTGGTGCCCCTGGCCGCGGCTGTCCTCCTGACCGTCGCCCTCTGTTTGGCTTGGAGCCGCGACTGGGCGGTGGTCGCCGTCCTGGCTCCGGCGTTCGCGTTGTTCTCGCCCGTGCTGGCTGCAGCCGCTGCCGGGGCACTGCTGCTCTGGATCTGCGAAACGGCGTGGTGGGCGGCCGGCAAACCCTTCGCAAAGCGCCCCGATCCGCCACCCGTCGTCGGCCCCCTGGCCCGGACAACTCAACCGTGAGCCCGGGCGGTATTTCCCGGCTCCCGGGCCGGCTCCCGATGGCCGGCTCCCGGGCCCGAAACCGGTGCCGCCGAGGCCCGAAAGCGGCCGTTTGGTTTGATTGGCAAAACCAAACGGAAACGGCTAAACTTAAGGCATGCCCCCCAGCTCCCGCAAACAGCCCGATCCGGGCGTCATGATCCGTGACGCCGTGGCTCAAGTGGTGCGCTGGGCATCCCATGCGGAGACGCGTAAACAGCTGTTCGACCCGCGCGAGGTGGGCCTGACGCCCACCGACGTGGCCTTGCTCGAGTACATCGACGACAACGGCCCCGTCCGGGTCTCGGAACTGGCCTCGCAGCAGGGCGTGGACAAATCCACCATGACCCCGCAGGTCCGCCGCTTGGAGGACAAAGGGCTGGTGGACAAGCAGTCCGATCCGGACGACGGCCGGGCCACCCTAGTGACGGCGTCCACGGCCGGACGGCGGATGCACCGGAACATCGGCAAGGCCGGCGCGGCCGTCGTGGATGAGATCCTGGCGGATTGGTCCGACGAAGACCGCGAAGCTTTTGCCCAACTCTTTACCCGCTTCGCCGAGCAACTGCTGCGCGGCGAAGCGTCCACCCGAAGCGACTCAGAAAGGAACACGACCGGCGATGTCATCGAAGGCTCTTGAGCAAGGTGGCAAACACGATGTGCACACGCTTTCTACACGGTTGACCGCTACCCGGCAGCTGCTGACCCAGAAAGTACGGACCGCCGGTTTGCTGTTCCCGCTGCTGACCCTGGCCGGCACGGCCGTGTTCTGGTCCATCGTCTGGCTGCTGGACACCGCCCCCGTCCACGCCCTCTCCCCCGTCAACGCGTTGCTGCGGATCTACGGCACCGGCATCGCGGTCGTCGCCACGATGGTCATCGTCGGCGCCTCCGTCTGGCTGATCGTCAAGCGGTTGGGCTACGCCGACAGGTTCACCGAGGTTCTGTTCGAGCATGCCGACGACATCGGGCCGGTTCCGGCCGCGTCCGGCAGCCTGGCACGGAGCGCCACTGCGCCGGCGGCCGGCGGCGGCTTCGCTGCGCTGCCGTCCGCGGCTCCCCGGCTGCAGCTTGAGGCCGCCCGCACCGACCGCGGGGAGCGGCCGGTGTACGCACTCGCGGCCCCGGTGGCGCAAGCCGAAGCCACGCCCGACGCCCTGGCTGCGGCGGCACCGGGCGGGGAAAAGCCTGCCGCCGCCGAAAAGCGGGCGGCGGACCCAGCGACGGGATCGGTCTGCACCGCCCCGCCGCTGGCCAAGGGCAACCCGCTCAAGAAGGGCAAAGGCCGCCGGAAGTAGCGGCCCCACAATCCAATGGTCGGCGTCAGCGAACGGGCGCCGGCCATTATTCTTGCCCTACGGCACCCGCTGCCCGGGCGAAGCCCTGCTGTTGTCGGTCAGCCCCGGGACGGGTCCAGCTGGGCGGCAGCTGCCGCCTGGTGGTCCGGGTCGCCGGTGGCCATGGCATACAACCCGTAGTTGATCGGACCGGCCGACACCAGTTCGGCACAGTGCTCGGCCAGCCGCTGCGGCACCCGGCCGCCCTCGTCCCGGAAAGTCCGCACGGTCAATTCGAAGGCCTCGGGTGTGGACATCATGTAGTGCAGGCTGAAGTCCAGGGCCGGATCCCCCACCCTGGCGGTCGTCCAGTCCAGCACCGACTGGATCTCGGCGTTCTCGTCCAGCAGCAGGTGGGCCGGGTACAGCTCGCCGTGGCTGAAAGCGGTGAACTCCGGCCAATAGCTGTCGTCGCCCAGCCAGGCGTCCCACCGTCGCAGCAGGTCCGCCGCCACCCGGAACTCAGATCTCACTTTGTCCAGGTTGGTCCGCATCTCGTGACGGACCTCGGCGGCCGTCAAAGCCGGGATGCCGGCCTGGCGCGCCTCGTCCGCGCTGATGCGCTGCAGCTGGGCGATCAGCCGTCCCAACGACGCGCAATAGGCCGGCGACTCGCGGTCGAAGTGCCAGACAGGCTCTCCGTCTTCGAGCGTGAGGCCCGGCTCGCCCGGCAGTTCCGGGTAGGCGACCAAGCCGCGGTTTCGAATCCGCCAGTCCGGCACCGCCGCGGAAATCCTGTTCTTGACCAGGTTCAGGATACTGGCCTCGTCGGCCATCTTCGATGCGACGTCCGGCCGCCGCGGGATCCTGAGCACCCACCTCTTGCCGTCATGGGCGGTGGCGTAGGCCACCAGATAGTCCAGCCCGGCTTCGTTGAAACGTACCGACCGTGGATCGATGGCCAGCCCGTTTTGCGAGGCAAGGTCGGCGACGGAGTCCGGTGTGTAGTCGTGCGCTGCGCTCATGGGCACCTCCGGTCGGCTGTGTGCCACTGTAGCCACAAGCCCGTGCGGAGGCCATGCCAGCCCGCCACGGCGCCTGCCCGGCCCTTACTGCTCCCGCCTCACCGCCGCCGGCACAGCGGCAAGCACGACGGCGGTGCCCCGCCCCGTTAAGGGGGAGGCACCGCCGTCGACGGTTCCCGGAGGATGGCCGTCCTGATCGGTCAGCCGCGGTCCGCCACGTCGTCGGCTGCCACTCCCTTGCGCAGGGTGGCGCCGCGGAAGAACTCCGGGTTGCGCCGGTACATGAGCACCATCAGCACCGCCCCGAGCAGGATCACGCCGCAGCCGAGCACGAATACCAGGCCCAGGCCGCCGATCGAAGAACCGGAACCGTAGGCAGGATCCATCGAGTCCACGGCCGTCTGCACGAACATCACCAGCAGGATGACGCCTCCCAGCAGGGGCGCCAGGAACTTGAGCCCGAAGCCGCGCAGCGAGGCGAAGGCATCGGCCCGGAAGTACCAGACGCAGGCCAGGGCGGTGACGCCGTAGTAGAAGCAGATCATCATGCCCAGCGCGGTGATGGTGTCCCACAGCGCGTTTTCGGACATGATCCGGGTGACCGTGTAGAAGCCGCCGGCCGCCACCGCGGCCGCGACGGTGGCGTAGCTGGGAGACTTGTACCTCGGGCTGATCGTGGCGTAACCGGCCGGCAGCGCCCGATAGTGGCCCATGGCGAGCATGGTCCGGGCGGGCGAGACGAAGGTGGACTGCAGCGACGCGGCCGAACTGCTCAGCACGGCCAGGGACATTAGGATGGCGAACGGTCCCATCACCGGGCCGGCTAGCGTGGCGAAGATGCTCTCCTGGTTTGCCGGGTTGCCGGCGCCCAGGCCTTCGGAGCCAACGCCGGCGTAGGCCAGCACGGCCAGTGCCACGGTCATGTAGATCACGACGATGACCATGATGGTGACCGCGGCGGCACGGCCCGGCGTCTTTTCCGGGTCCTTCGTCTCCTCGTTCATGGTGAGGGTGACGTCCCAGCCCCAGAAGATGAAGATGGACAGCGAGATGCCGGCGGCGAAGGCCGAGAAGGATTCGACGCCGAACGGGTTGAACCAGTCCGCGGAGATCTCCAGCGCGTCGAACGCCGTGCCTCCCGCCACGTGGCCGAAGGCGGCCACGGCGAACCACACGAGCACCACCACCTGGAACGCCACCAGCACATACTGGAAGGTCTTGGTGGTTTCCATGCCCCGGTACGAGATCCAGCAGGCCAGTCCGATGAAGATCCAGGTGGTGGCGATGTTCAGCGGCAGGTTGTTGGTCAGGTCGGCGAGCGCTGCGTTGCCGGTGAGCTGGGCGAGCATCAGGTAGAAGAAGTCGACCGCCACCGCCGCCAGGTTGGAGAGCACGATCACCGTTGCGGCGATCAGGCCCCAGCCGCCCATCCAGCCCACCCAGGGACCGAAGGCACGGGTGGCCCAGGTGAAGGACGTGCCGGAATCCGGCATGGCGTTGTTCAGTTCCCGGTAGCCGAGGGCCACCAGCAGCATCGGAATGAAGCCCACCAGGAAAATCGCCGGCAGGTGCACGCCGACCTCGGCGATGGTGGGGCCGAGCGCCCCGGTCAGCGTGTACGCCGGGGCAATGCAGGAGACGCCGATGACGACGGCGCCGAGCAGGCCGACCGAACCGGATTTCAGGCCCTTCCGGCTCAGGCCGCCCCCGGTGCGCCCGGGCTTGGTGATGGTAGTGGTCATGGTCATGCCTCCTTGCGGCCGGCGCCGTCGGAATGTTCAGGCCCCGTGGGCTCGCCGGGATCTTCGGTACGTTGTGGGGCGCCCAGGTAGCCGCGCGGGACCACGATCATGGGCACCGGCAGCGCGCAGCACCTTGCTGGCCGTCGCCCCGAGGAACATCCGGTTGTGCGGCGCCAGCCGGCTGGAGCCGATCAGCATCACTTCGCCGTCGTCCCACTCCAGCGCGTCGATGGCGTCTTCGATCGAACGGCCTTCGGCGACGCCGGCGGTCACCCGGCCGGGCAGCACCGCTTCTGCCTCTGCCAGCCGCTCCTTCACGTGGGCTTGGGCGCGGGACACCGCATCCGCGTCGGAGGAATCCAGCGGCACCAGGGAGAGCAGCCGCAGGTCCAGGCCCCGTTGATGGCCGGCGTTCAAGGCGACCTGCATGACCTCGTCCGCGCCGGCCCGGTTGCCGATGCCCACCGTGATCCGCGAAACGGAGTCGGTGCGTCGGTAGCCGCGCGGCGCTAACGCCACGGGGACCGTGGACGCGTGGAGCAGGCCGCTGGCGACGGTGCCGACGCTGAAGCGGCGGAAAACACTGTTGCGCCCGGCACCGATCACGATCAGCGCCGCGCCGAATTCCTCGGCGGCGGCAATCAGGCCCTCGGCGTTGGAGTCGGCGGGGCAAACATGGGCGCGGGCCGGAACGTCGTCGGGCACCAGGTCCAGTCCCTCGGCCAGCCACTGCTCGATCTGCTCGGAGAGGATCCCGCCGAAGCCCGATTCCGGCCGCGGATAGGCGCCCGAGTAGGGCGAGGATTCGGGCAGCACCATGACCAGGTCGAGGCTGCCGCCCTGCCGGCGGGCCAGCGCCGTCGCGAGGTTAATTGCTTCGCGCCCGCTGTCCGTGGCGGTATAGGCCACAACGTAGCGTCGCATGCCTAGCCCTCCCGGCCGGCAGCGGGGACGAGTTCACCGGCGTCGGCCGTGTGCGCCGCCAGGATGCGGGCGGCGGTTGCGCGGCCCATCCGCACTGCGCCGTCCACGTGCTGGTAGCCAGCGCCGGCCAGGTCGGAACAGGACCAATGGATCGGTCCCACCGGGGTCGACTGGTCCTTGCCGTAGCGGGACAGGCCGCCCAGGTCGTAACTGGAGGCGTAGGCGCCGCGGGTCCATTCCTCGGATCCCCAGTCCGACTCGTAGTACACCACCGGATCCAGCGCGGCCGGGCCCAGGTAGTCGGCGATAGCGGAGAGGATCGCGGCCTTGCGCTCCCCCGCGCTGAGTTCGAACATCGCGTCGGCCTTCTCGTCGCTCACGAAGCCGACCAGGGTTCCGCGCGGGTCGCCGTGGTTGGTGTTGTCGTACACCTCCTGGACCACCGAGTTGGCGCCGAAGCACGTTCCCGAGAGGCCGTCCGCCCGCCAGAACGGCGTTTCGTAGACGGCGTGGACCTTGATCACCAAGCCCAGGGACTGGTGCTGGTGCATCTGATGCTGCCGGCGCGGCAGCGGCGGGTCGTAGGAGACGCGGGAATACAGGTTCGGCGGCACGGCCATCACGGCGTAGCGGGCCTCTACGGTGACACCGTCGGCGGTGGCGGTCACGCCGTCGTCGTCCCAGCGCAGCGCGCGGACGGGAGCGTTGAGCACGACGTCGTCGCCCAGCTCTGCGGCCAGGCGCACGGAGACCTCCTGCATGCCGCCCACCACGCGCTTGTCCAGGATGAACTCGTCGTCGACCAGGTTGCTGAAGGAACCGGCGGATGCGGCCATCAGCACCGCCTGCAGCACCGAGAACGAGTGTGCGGGCTTGGTCAGCATGCCCCCGGCCACGAACAGCCCGATGTTGTTGCAGGCCTCCTCGTCCGCGGACTGCTGGCGCAGCCACTGGTCGAAGGAGATGGTGTCCAGCTCGCGGGCCTTCGGGTGCGCCCACGGTTCCTCGGCGCCGACCTCGCCGGCCAGGTCGTCCAGCAGCCCGATCAGGCGGTTCATCTCGGACTCCGTGGAGGCGCTGACCGGAAACATGGCGCCGGTGTAGCGCTTGGCTTCGCCGGTGGGGTCCAGGTAGATGCTCTCGCCGTCGCGGTAGCGGCTGTAAGTCTCCAGCCCCAGCTCGTCAAGCAGCTCCAGCAGGGCCGTCTGGTCCGGCGAAACCCACTGACCGCCGATCTCGAGCATGGCCCCATCCACCACGTCGGTCCAGGTGCGGCCGCCCACGCGGTCACGCGCCTCCAACACGGCCACGGACATGCCCGCCCGCTTCAGGTCCCGCGCCGCGGTCAGCCCGGAAGGCCCGGCGCCGATGACTACTACGTCCCGCTTCAACTTGCTCACTGTGTTCAACTCCCATTCGTGCCGTGGCGTCCGGCCGCTTGGCTGCCTGGCCCCGCCGCTAAATGAACGACATTCATTTAGCGACAACACTGTAACCCGTGCCACAGCCTTTTGGAAACCGGTGCCTCCACTGACGTTCGGAAAGCGTTGCGTAGGATGGCCCTAAAGGCCGCACCGCCGCGGCCCGCACGGCCGAGGGAAGAGGGAGCCCGTGGTAACAGCACGCCCAGCCGGCGAGGACGCCCCCGTCCGGAACGGGAACCGACCCGCCGGCCGCCCCGTGCAGAAACTGCTGTCCAAGGAACTGATGACGACGGCGGCGCTCGGCCTGATCGAATCGCGCGGCTACGAGGGGCTCACCATGTCGGCCCTGGCGCGAACCCTCGGCGTGGCCCCCTCCGCGCTCTACAACCACGTGGCGTCGAAACACGACGTGCTGCTGCTCCTTCAGGACCACGTGATGGCCGGCGTGGACGTGAGCGTGTTTTCGGACCTGGAGTGGGCGGACGCGGTGCGCCGCTGGGCCTGGTCCTACCGCGACGCCTTCACCCATCACGCCCCGCTGATTCCCGTGATCGCGGTGCTGCCCGTCACCGGCGCCCCGCACACGCTGGCCATGTACGAGGCCGTCACCGCCGGCTTCCTGAGGGCCGGCTGGCCGGAGCCGCAGGTGGTGCCGGCGATCGTGGCCCTGGAATCTTTTATTTTCGGGTCAGCCTTCGACGTGACCGCACCGGCGGACATCTTCGAATCGGGCGAGCTCGCGGCGGCGAACCCGGCCTTCACCTCAGCCGTGCGGTCGCAGGATGCCGGCCCCGCCGGGTCGGCCGCCGACGCTGCCTTCCGGCTGGGCCTGGAGGCGCTGATTGCCGGCCTGGCGATGCAACTCGAGGCCGCCCGCTCCGCCTGACGCCTGGTTGAATCCCCCGCTACACCCCCTGCCCCTCCATCGAGAAGTCAGATGACGCCCTTTTCAGGCCCGAAAAGGGCGTCATCCGAATAGTGGTGTTCGGGGAGAGTTGGCCTGGCGGTAGCAGTGGGGGGACGACGGGGCGGAAGTGGGTCTTCCGAGTGGGGGGGTGACGGCGGCGGGCAGAAGCGGGTCTTCCGAGTGGGGGTGAAAGGGCGTCTTTTGGGGCCCGCCTTTTCCGCAGGAAAAACCATTAAAGCGCAGCGAAAGTGCATCGTTTACCCACCGGGGGAAGCATTCCCCGACAGGTGTCGCAGGATTGGCAAAAGCCAGCCGTTTGGGGGCTTTCGGCTTGCTAATTTTCTTGAAGAGCTGGCGAGGTGCCAGCCGGCCGCTGGCCAGAATGCCAGCGATTCAATCGCACAGGAGTTCCCATGCTTTCCATCATCGCCACCCTTCAGACCCTCGGTTTCTCCGTGAAGAACCGCCTCCAGCGCGAGGAGACCGGCGCCACCGCCGTCGAATACGCCCTCATGGTTGGCCTCATCGCCGTCGTCCTCATCACCGGCCTCCTCATCTTCGGCCCGCAGCTGAGTGACTTCTTCAAGAACCTCGGCGGCCAGCTGAACCTCGATGGCAGCAAGACCCCCAAAAGCTAATCCCGGATCGAACGTATCCACCTCCCAGGTGGCTGGGACGGCGGCACTGTTTGCCCCCGCCCCAGCCACCGAACCGTGAAAGAGCAACACATGAAGCGCATGACATCGGAACGCGGAGCGGCCGCCGTCGAGTTCGCCCTGGTCTTGCCGGTTCTGTTGTTGCTGCTGTTGGGGATTGTCGAGTTCGGACGCGTCTACAACGCCCAGATGCAGCTCACCGCTGCGGCACGGGACGGGGCGCGCGTGATGACCATCAACAGCACGCCGTCCAGCGCGGCGGAATCCCGGGCGGCAGTGATCGCCTCGGCCCCTGCGCTAAACCCGCGGATTGCACCGGAGCAAGTAACCGTCGCCGTTTCCCCCAGTGCCACCGGTGTCTGTGCTCCGGGATCGGTCGCCACCGTCACCGTGGCCTACCCCATGAATTTTCTCTCCGGCCTCTTCGGGGCCAGCATCACCTTGACGGGCAAAGGAGTCATGCAGTGCAGCGTCTGAGCGACGAACGCGGCGCCACCGCCGTCACCACCGCCCTTTTCATGGTGGTGCTGCTCGGCATGGCCGCCGTCGTCCTGGACATCGGGGCGCTGTACTTCGAGCGCGCCCAGTTGAAGAACGGCGCCGACGCCGGCGCGCTGGCCGTCGCCCAGAACTGCGCGGCAGGCCACTGCGATGCGGACTTCACGGCCCTCGCCACCTCGCTCGCCAACCAAAACGCGAACGACGGCCTGGCTAACGCCAGCGTCCAACTGGACCCCGCCGCCGCCACCGCCACGGTCACCACCACCACGCGGTCTTCCGACGGCCACTTCCTGGCCCAACACTTCGCGCCGATCCTCGGCCTGGGCGACTCCGCCTCCATCACCACCGCATCCCGGGCCCGCTGGGGAGCCCCCGTCGCCGGCACATCCGTCCTCCCCATCGCCATTTCCTACTGCCAGTTCCTGGGCATGCTCGACGGCGGCCTGCAGCGGGTGGAATTCAACCCGAACGGGCTGACAAACGCCGGATGTTCCAGCTCAACGGTGCCGGGCAGCACCGGGGCGGCCTACACGATCCCGGGCGGCTTCGGCTGGCTGAAGCAGGATCCGGCCCGCCCCTGCCAGGCCAAGATCAACATCGGCGCAACCGGCCTTCCGGGCTTCCCCGTCGATCCTGAGGTGGCCAGCGATACGGGAAACGATGTGCCGTCCGCCTGCAAGCAGACCAACATGCTGCAGCAGATTGCCGGCACCACCGTCCTGCTGCCGCTGTATGACAAGGTCGGCGGCCAGGGGACGAATGGCTGGTACCACATCATCGGATTCGCTGCCTTCAAGGTCACCGGCTGGAACTTCAGCAGCACGTCCCACAACAACCTCAGCCCGGCCTCCGTGCAGTGCACCGGCAGCTGCCGGGCACTCATCGGCGAGTTCGAAACGTTCGTGACGCTCGACGCCGGCGAACAAGACTTCATCTTCGGCGGCGCCAACAACACCTTCGGCGCCTCCCTCGTCACGCTTGTCCATTAGGAGCACCGTCGGTGAAAAAGAGAATCATAGGCGCCCTGGCGGCGCTGCTGATGGCCGTCGTCGGAACCATGATGGTCCTCGCCTACATCGGCAGCGCCGATCAGCGCGCCCTGGCCGGCACGGAAACGGTGGAGGTCCTGGTGGTGGCCAATAACGTGCCGGCCGGCACCCCCGGCGAAGAGCTCGGCGCCTACGTTGCGGCCGAGCTGGTTCCGGCCAAGGTCGCCGCGGCCGGGGTAGTAACGGACGTGGAGAAGCTGGCCGGACAGGTCGCCACCGTCGACCTCGTCGCCGGCGAACAGCTGCTGGCGGCCCGCTTTGCCCCGCCCGCGGACCTGCAGGAACCGGGAACCGTAGCCGTCCCCGAGGGCATGCAAGAACTTTCCATCTCCCTGGATCCGGCACGCGTGGTCGGCGGTCAGTTGAAGGCCGGAGACACCGTGGGCGTCTTCGTCTCGATGGAAGACGGCCCCGGCGGCACCAAGGGCGTCACGCACCTGACCCTGCATAAAGTCCTGGTCACCCGGGTGCAGGGCGTGGCGGTCGCCGCCGAGTCCGGCGATGCCACCGTCCCCGCCAACAACGTGCTGGTCACCCTGGCGGTCAAGGCACCGGACGCCGAAAAGATCGTGTATGCCCAGGAGTTTGCCCGCACCTGGCTCTCGAAGGAACCGGCCGACGCCAGCGAAAAGGGAACGCGCCTGGTGGACGCGGACGAGGTCTACAAATGAGCCGCTACGTACTGGTCGGCACCGACGCCGACTTCGAACAACGCTTCGCTGCCGCCGCGGTAGGCTCGCTGGCCGGCCATACCCAGCTGTGGAACGGCGCGGGCCTCCCCACCGAACCCAACGATGTCTTCGCCGTGCTGTCCAACCCGCAGCTCCTTGATGCCGTGGTGCTTGGCCCCGGGCTGGCCACCGGGCAGGCGCTGGCGCTGGCGGCCGAGTTCGAATCCCAGCGACCCGAGGTTTCGCTGCTGCTGGTCGCGGGGCCGAGCCCCGACGTCGTGCTGGCCGCCATGCGCGCCGGCATCCGCGACGTCGTGGCTCCCGACGCCGAAGTCCGCGATATCGCCGCACTGCTGCACCGCGCGGTACGCAGCGCCAACCACCGGCGGCACAGCGTTCCCTCGTCCGATGGCCAGGCCGCGAACGGTCGCGTTGTCGCCGTCGTCTCGCCCAAGGGCGGCGCCGGGAAGACCACGGTGGCGACCAACCTCGCCGTCGGGCTGGCTGCCGCCTCGGAGCAGCAGACCGTCATCGTCGACCTGGACCTGCAGTTCGGCGACGTGGCCAGCGCGCTCTGCCTGGAGCCGGAGCATTCCCTGGTCGACGCCGTGCAGCCGAACGCGCAGAAAGACAGCATTGTGCTCAAGTCTTTCCTGGCCCGGCACCCCAGCGGGCTGTATGCGCTGTGCGCACCGCCGTCGCCGGCCGATGCCGATCAGGTCTCCGGCGAGCAGGTATCGCTGCTGCTGGACCAGTTGGCCGCGCAGTACGCGCACGTCATCATCGATACGTCCCCGGGGCTGTCGGAGCACACGCTGGCCGCGCTGGATCGCGCCACGGACTTTATCTTCGTGGGCGGCATGGACGTTCCCAGCATCCGCGGACTCCGGAAGGAGCTCGAAATCCTGCGCGAGCTGGGCATGGAACCGCTCACCCGCCACATCGTGTTGAACGGGGCGGATCCGCGCGACGGGCTCACCCGCCGCGACGCGGAGACCACCCTCGGCTGCAAAGTCGACGACGTCATCCCGGACACCCGCGCGGTCCGGATTTCCACCAACCAGGGCGTGCCGGTGCTCGAAAGCGCCCCGCGCGATCCTGCGGCCCGCGCTTTGCACAAGGTGGTGGACCGCTTTGCCCCCGCCCCGGCCGGCCTGCTCAAGCGCCGCGGCCGTCACCGAAGAGGATAGCCATGAACCTTGCCCAACGGCTTCAGGCAGTGCACGGCACCGCCCCGACAGCTCCCCCCGCCCGTGGCCATGCGGCCGAGCCTGCTGCAACGGCCACCCCCGCGCCGGCGCCGGCTGCTTCCGCGTCCGCTGCCGCCGCTCCGGCGGCGACTGCGGCGACTGCGGCGACGGCTTCGTCCACCGTGGGCGCGGCGCAGCCGGCCGTTGCCGGCCGCACGGCTCCCCCGGCCGCCCTTCCCCCGGCGCAGGATGCCCTGTCCAGGATGAAGGAACGTGCGAGCGCGGTCCTTTTCGAACGCATGGGATCACGGCTGCTGGATGCTTCCCTGGATGAGGACAAGCTGCATCTCGTGGTGCAGCAGGAGCTTGCCAAGGTGGTCGAGGAAGAAGAGAATTCGCTCAGCCATCAGGAGCGCCAGCGCCTGATCCGTGAAGTCAGCGACGACGTGCTCGGCTACGGTCCGCTGCAGCCGCTGCTGGAGGATCCGGACGTCTCCGAAATCATGGTGAACGGACCCGACATGATTTACGTGGAGCACAAGGGCAAGCTCTCGCGCAGTTCGGCCCGGTTCCTGTCCGAGGACCAGCTGCGCCGCGTCATTGAACGCATCGTCTCCCGCGTCGGCCGACGGATCGACGAATCGTCGCCGCTCGTCGACGCCCGCCTGGCCGACGGCTCGCGCGTGAATGCGGTCATTCCGCCGCTGGCAGTCAACGGGTCCTCCCTGACGATCCGGAAGTTCGCCGCGGACCCGTTCCAGGTCCAGGACCTCATTGGTTTCGGCACGCTTTCCCCGGAGATGGCCGCGTTGTTGGACGCCTGCGTCCGGTCACGGCTGAACATCATCGTCTCCGGCGGCACCGGCACTGGAAAGACCACGCTGCTCAACGTGCTCTCCTCCTTCATTCCGGCCGGCGAACGCATCGTCACCATCGAAGACGCCGTGGAACTGCAGCTGCAGCAGGACCACGTGGTCCGGCTGGAAAGCCGCCCGAGCAACATCGAGGGCAAGGGCGCGATCACCATCCGCGACCTCGTCCGCAACTCGCTGCGCATGCGCCCGGACCGGATCGTGGTGGGCGAGGTCCGCGGCGGAGAAACACTGGACATGCTCCAGGCCATGAACACCGGGCACGACGGATCGCTGTCCACGGTGCATTCGAACTCCCCCCGGGACGCCATCGCGCGCCTGGAGACCCTGGTGCTGATGGCCGGGATGGATCTGCCCCTGCGCGCGATCCGGGAACAGATCGCCTCCGCGGTGGACGTCATCGTTCAGTTGACCCGCCTGCGCGACGGTACCCGCCGGGTCACGCATGTGACCGAGGTACAGGGCATGGAAGGCGACATCGTGACGCTGCAGGACGCCTTCGTCTTCGACTACAGCGCCGGTGTGGATGCCAGCGGCAGGTTCCTGGGCAAACCCGTTCCGACCGGGGTTCGTCCCCGGTTTACCGACCGGTTCCGGGAACTGGGCATCGACCTGCCGGCCGACATCTTCGAGCCGGCAACCGGCCCGTTGCGCCCCCAGGCGGCGACGCGATGACCCCGGCGGTCCTCGTTGTAGGGATGCTGTTTTGCTACGGCTCGCTGGCGCTGCTGGTGTCAGCCGCCTTCGGTACGCGGTCCCTGCGGCTTTCTCCGTCCCGCCGCGGCGCCCCGGAACAGGGCTCCCGGCTCAGTGACATGGCCGCCCGCTCCACCGCTGCCATCGAACGGCTCCTGGCCCGCCGCCGGGAAGCCCCGGCGATGGCCGGCGCCCTCGAAGCCGCCGGGCTGAGGCTCACCCCCGCCGAACTGGTGGTCCTGGTTTTGTCCGGCGCCACGGTCGGCGCGGCCCTCGGACTTATGCTCGCGGGACCCGCCGCCGGCCTGCTCCTGGCTGTTGCGGCCCCGGCCGTCGCCAAAGGGGTCCTGGTCTTCCGCGCCGGCCGGCGCCGGGCGGCCTTCGCCGACCAGCTCGATGACACGCTCCAGTTGCTGGCCAGCGGCCTGCGTGCCGGCCACAGCCTGCTGCGCGCCGTTGACGCGGTCTCGGCCGAATCGGCGGCGCCGACGTCCGAAGAGCTGCGGCGGGTGGTCAACGAAACGCGGCTGGGCCGAGACCTCGGCGAATCGCTGCACGATACCGCCGGCAGGATGGGCAGCGAAGACTTCCATTGGGTCGCGCAGGCCATCGACATCCACCGCGAGGTAGGTGGCAACCTGGCCGAGGTCCTGGACCAGGTGGGCCAGACGATCAGGGAGCGCTCCCAGATCCGGGGCCAGGTCAAGGCACTCAGCGCCGAAGGGCGGATCTCCGCCCTGGTCCTGATGGTCCTGCCCTTTGGCCTCAGCGGGTTCCTGTTTGTGTCCAGCCCCGGCTACCTGGACAGTTTCACCCAGAGCCCGCTCGGTTTCTCCCTGCTGTTCGTGGCCGGAGCCTTGCTCGTCGCGGGCGGGATGTGGATGCGCAAAGTCGTCAGCTTCAAGTTCTAAGTTCAGCACCGTAAGTAAAGGAGTCCGCCGATGCCGCTGACTATCATGGTGGCTGCCGCAGCCCTGGTGCTGTCGCTCCCGCTGTTTGCCTGGTCCCTGTTGGGCGGGAAGCATCCCCAGCACGAGGCCATCCGGGCCAATTTGTCCCGTGGCCTGGCCGGGCCGCGCGCGGTCAAACGCGCCCGCAGGCGCCGGTTCGAGGCGCTGGCCACCCGGTTCACGCCGGCAACCTTTGCCCAGCGCTTGGAACGCCAGCTGGCGCTGGCCGGACGTCCCGAGGCCTGGCCGCTGAAGCGGCTCATGGTTGCCAAGATCGTACTTGCCGTGGCAAACATTGTGGTCGGGCTCCTGTACGTGGCCGCCGCATCCGCGGGGCCCAGCGTCCTGCTGGCGATCGTCATCGCCGTCGTCGCCTACTGCCTCCCTGACCTTCTGCTGCACAGCGCGGGCCAGAAACGCCAGGCAACCATCAGCGAGGAGCTGCCGGACACGCTGGACCAAATGACCATCGCCGTGGAGGCCGGCCTGGGCTTTGACGCAGCGGTAGCCCGGGTAGGAGCGAACGGTTCCGGCCCGCTGGCCGCCGAACTGATCCGCGTCCTGCAGGACATGCAGGTGGGCCGCTCGCGCCGCGAGGCCTACGACTCGCTGGCCGGCAGGACCACCTCGAAGGACCTGCAGCAGTTCGTTCGCGCCGTCATCCAGGCGGACGCCTACGGAGTTTCCGTCTCCGGCGTGCTCCGCACGCAGGCGGCCGAAATGCGCGTCAAGCGGCGCCAGCGCGCCGAGGAAAAGGCCATGCAGATCCCGGTCAAGGTAGTCTTCCCGCTGATGTTCTGCATTCTTCCGGTGCTTTTTATCGCGCTGCTCGGCCCTGCGGCACTGAACATCATCGCCACCCTGGGCGGCTGACCGAGGACCGGCAGGCACGTCGGCAACCTCAGCAATCCCGCAACATTAGCCAAAGAAACCGGAAAACCGGCAGACCGGCCCGACATCTGAAAGTAGTCTCGAACCATGCCCACCCCATCCACCCACTGTGCACCGACCGGGCTGGCCCCGGCCGGGACCCGCCCCGCGCGGGGCCTGTCATGATGACCACCGACCAGCACCTCGCCCTGCCGCTGGTTGACCGCGCGGTAGTGGAAGACCTTGGCGACGGTTTGGCCGACCACGGCATCGCCCGTGGCTTGGTCCAGGACTTTTCCGAAGCATGGCCGGAACGGTTCAGCTGCCTGGAAACCGCGTTGGACAGCCAGGACCGGACCGATTCCCTGGACGCAGCCCTCAGCCTGAAGACCGCCTCGATGATGGTGGGTGCCAGCCGACTGGCTTGGCTGGCCGGCAAGGTGGAGGATCATATTCGTGCGGCGGATTTCACCGAGGCAACCGCCATGCTTGGTCTAATCCAGCAGTGCGGTGCGGCCACGATCAGGGAAATGCAGGGAATGAGGGCCGAGGGAGGAGCACCCGCTACAACGGGCGCTGCGGAGCCAACCGATAACCGATTCCCCGCACCGTAACGAGCCAGCGCGGGCGGTGCGGATCTTCCTTCAGCTTGCGCCTCAGATTGCCCACGTGGACTTCGATCGCCCGCTCATCGGCTTCGCTGATATAGGCATCCTCGGGGTAATAGTCCCCGCGCACTACCTTGACCAGTTCGGCCTTCGAGCGGACCGCCCCCGAGCTGCGCAGCATCTCCTGGAGCACGTTGAACTCGCTCCTGGTCAGCCGCAATTCCTCGCCCTCGCGCGACGCCATACGTCGATCGGAATCAAGGATGAGCCCATTGTGCTCGAGGATTCTGCTGTCGGCGGGCGGGGCCGCCGGCAGCGGCGGTGCGTTGGCCGGTGTGGCTTCCAGCGGATGGGGGGTGCGGGGCCGGCGCATCATCGCATGGATCCTGGCCCGCAGCTCGCGGGGACGGAACGGTTTGGTCATATAGTCGTCCGCGCCAAGCTGCAACGCCGTGAGCGTGTCGAGTTCTTCGTTCCTGCTGGTGAGCATCACGATGTAACAGTTGCTGAACTGGCGGATCCGCCGGAGCACTTCGAAGCCGTCGATGTCCGGCAGCGAGATGTCCAGGGTGACAACGGTGGTGATCCGTTGCCGCACGGCATGGATCCCTTCCCGCCCGCTCGCGGCCGCCTGCACGTCGAAGCCTGATTGCAGGAGGACGGCGCTCACAAGATTGCGGATGTCCACGTCGTCTTCGATCACTACGGCCGCACCCGGGTCACTCATTATGCATCTCCTCCCTGCACGGTCCGCGTCGGGCTCATGCCCGAAGGCCATCCGGGCCTCTGCAGAAGCCCGGATCTCTGATACTCCTAGAGGTTAATCGATTCGTACTACTGTGAGCCTATGTCGGGCAGCAATGTGATGAAAGGGTGACCAACGATTCACAGACCCGAGGGACCTCAAGGAACAAGGGCTGTGGCCTGTGGGCGGGCCCGGTGACCATGCTGTTGCCGCTCGTGCTTGCCGCGCTCGGGGCCCTGGCCGGCTGGTGCGTCTTCGCGCTCGCCCGCCGGGAGAACCGGACAACACTTCCTGTCGCGTGGCGCTGGCCGATGGCGGCTGTCACGGGCATCCTCTGCGGCCTCCTTGCTCCGGCCCGGGAAGCGGCAGAGCTTCCCGCCTTCGGCCTTCTCGCCGTCCTGGGCGTGCTGCTGGCCGCGATTGACCTGCGGCACAAGTTGCTGCCGAATCGCGTGGTCCTTCCGTTCCTGGGGACGGCAGTGGCTCTGCTGCTCCTGCCTGCCTTGACGGGCTCCGCGTGGCAGCCGGTCCTGGCCGGGCTGCTCGGCTCGCTGGCGATGTTTGCCGCCTACCTGCTGGCGGCCTTGATCAAGCCCGGCGGCATCGGCATGGGAGACGTGAAGCTTGCTGCCGTCGTGGGCCTGTATGCCGGCTACGACGGCGCAGCGGCCTGGGTGGCCGTGCTGCTGGGGGCGTTCCTGCTGAACGCCGCGGCCATCGTCCTGCTCATGCTGGCCCGCGTGCTGCGGCGGGATTCGGACATCCCGTTTGGCCCGTCCATGATCACCGCCGCGCTCGTGGTCGCGCTGGCCGGCCCGCTGCCCGGATAGTCCCGGGCTTACAACAGCCGCCGCGCACCGTCCGCGGAGATGACGGTGAACAATTCCGGGCGCCGGAAGCCGCGCGAAGCGAACGCCCGCAAGACCGCATCCCGCACCGCATCCACCTCGTTTGCCGGGACCAGGGCGATGGCTGAACCGCCGAATCCCCCGCCGGTCATGCGGGCGCCCAGGGCGCCGTTCGCCTGTGCAATCTCCACGGCCAGGTCCAGCTCCGGACAGGAAATTTCGAAGTCATCGCGCATGGAAACGTGGCTGGCGTCCAGCAACCGGCCGACGGCCGCCGGTCCCTCGGAGCGCAGCGCTTTCACGGTTTCCACCACGCGCACGTTCTCGGTAACGATATGCCGGGCGCGGCGGAAGGTCTCCTCATCGAGCAGCCGTTGAGCTTCCGGCAACCGGTCGAGCGGCACGTCGCGCAGCAGCGGCACACCCAGGGCTTCCGCGGCCCGGTTGCAGGAGTCGCGCCGGCTGGCATAGTCACCGGTGGCATGAGCGTGCGAAACCTTGGTATCCATGACCAGGCACGCCAGGCCCGCAGCCTCGAGGTCCAGCGGCACCAGTTGGACCTCTTCGCTCCGGCAGTCCAGAAACACCGCGGACCCCGCCGCCCCGAACAGGGAGGCGTACTGGTCCATGATGCCGGTGGGCGCACCGACCACCTCGTTCTCCGCGCGGCGCCCGGCGGCAGCCAGATGTGCCCGGTTAAGGCGGACCCGATCCAACACCGCCCGGTCCGTCCCCTTCGCGTCCGACCCCGTCGGATCCAGCGCGGGATCGGCCCGCCGCTCTCCCACCAGTTCGGCCAGGCCAAGGGCCACCGCGCATTCCAGCGCGGCAGACGAGGACAATCCGGCGCCGACCGGAACGTCCGAGTCCACCAGCAGGTCGAAGCCGGGCAGGCGTACTCCCGCCTGCTCCAGCGCCCAGGCCACTCCCAGCGGGTACGCCGACCAGCCGGAAACCGCGCCCGGGCCGAGATCATCCAGCCCGACTTCCACCGCCTCGGCGCGCGGCAGGGCCGAGGCCACCCGAACGGTGCGGTCGCCGCGCACGGCGAGCGCCGCCGTCGTGATCTTGTCGATGGCGAACGGCAGCACGAAGCCGCCGTTGTAATCGGTGTGTTCGCCGATCAGGTTGGCCCGTCCCGGTCCCGCCCAGACCCCGTCCGGGTCGCGCCCGAACCGTGCGGCGAAGGCGTCGGCGGTGCGTGCGGCCAAAGCTTCGGCGGTCACGGGGCCTCACCGCCGGCGCCCCCGCCGACCTCCCCGCCGGCTGCCCCTGCGGCCCCGGCCCCTTCGCCCGCCGCGCGTGTCCCGCCCGGCCCGTCGCCGCCTGCACCCGGGATGCGGCGCGGATCCGCGTCCCGCAGCGCGGCGGCCACCTGCTCCGGGAGGGTGTCGTTGATGAAGGCGCCCATCGCTGCCTCGGAGCCCGCCAGGTACTTCAGCTTGTCGGCGGCCCGGCGCGGCGAGGTCAGCTGCAGGTGCAGGTAGCCCGCTTCCCGCAGCGCGCGGGCGACCGGCGCCTGGTGCCAGGCGGCGATGTACGGGGTGGGGCTGTCGTAGAGCGCGTCGAACCGGCCCAGCAGCTGCGGGTACAGCACCGCCAGTTCGTCCCGCTCCGCACCCGTAAGCCCGGCGAGGTCCGCGACCTGCCGGTGCGGCACCAGGTGCACCTCCAGCGGCCAGCGCGCGGCGAACGGCACGTAGGCGCTGAAGTGTTCGCCTTCGAGCACCATCCGGGAGCCGTCGGAGCGCTCGCGGCCGAGCACCGCCCCGGTCAGCGTCTGCCGCCCGCCGGTGGCGTCGAAGTGTTGCCGCGCGGCCGCGGCCATGACTGCCCCGCGGGGCGGGAGGTAGGAGTAGGCGTAGATCTGGCCGTGCGGATGGTGCAGCGTCACGCCGATCTGCGCGCCGCGGTTTTCGAAGCAGAAGACCTGCGCAATCCCGTCCATCGCGCTGAGCGCCGCGGTCCGGTGCGCCCACGCGTCGATCACGGTGCGCACGCGGCGGGCGTCCAGCCCGGCGAATGAACCGGTATGCGCAGAGGTGAAGGAGACCACCTCGCAGCGCCCGCTGGCGGTGTAGGCGCGGCCCCACTCCGGGTCCTCGGGCGTCGCCAGCAGGTCCGGCCCGAGCGACGGAAACCGGTTCTCGAACACGGCCACGTCATAGTTCGCCGCCGGGATTTCGGAGGCGTAGTCCGGCGTGCTCGGGCACAGCGGGCACGCGTCCGCCGGCGGCAGGTAGGTGCGGGTCTGCCGGTGCGCGGCCAGCGCCACCCACTCCCCCGTCAGCACGTCGTAGCGCAACTCCCCCACCGGCGGCCGCTCCGGCAGGTCCCGGGTGTCCTGCGATTCCCGCGGAACCGGCCGCGCGCCGTCGTCGAAAAACAGCAACTGGCGGCCGTCCGCCAACCGGGTAGCAGTCACCGCGGTGACCGGTTCTGCTTCCGGAACAACGACGGCGGTGCCCGCCCCGTGCGTGGCACGATCCACGGTGATTCGCTCAGGCACGGCGCCGCTTCGCCGCACAGGTCACGCAATATTGTGCTTCCGGCCGGATCTCCAGGCGCTCGCGCGGGATGGGGTTGCCGCACGAGGCGCACGTGCCATAGGTGCCGGCCGCGAGCCGGGCCCGGGCCGCGGCGATGTCCGTCAGCGCCTTTTCCGTGCTGGCCAGCAGCGCCACTTCGCGCGCGCGTTCCAGCGTGGCCGTCGAGCCCTCGGGGTCGTGTTCGTCGTCGGCCGGGACGTCCCGGGTGGCGGCGGTGACTTCGGCAATGTCGACCGTGAGGCGCTCCACCTGGGCGCGGTCCGACGCCTCGCGGGCGTCCAGCAGCGCGGCGAAGTGCTCCACATCCTGGTGGGTCAAGCTCTCGCTCATCTGTGCCTCCCGTCGGCTGGACGGTCCGGCAGGTCCGGACCGGGGTGCCCCTAGAATACGCCGTTGCCGCGGTACATGGGGTGGACGCCCGGCACGGGAGGCCCCGGCCGCCGCGGCTGCAGCGGACAGCCGGTCAGCCCGTCAGCCGGTCCGCCGGTCAGCCGTTGAGCTTGCCCGCCATCCGCTCCCGCATCGCCACACTGGCCGAGTTCAGCCCGATGATCCGCACGTCCTTGCCGTGGGCGCGGTACTTCTCGGTGATCGCGTCCAGTGCCGCCACGGTCGAGGCGTCCCACAGGTGCGAGGCGTGCATGTCGATGACGACCTTGTGCGGGTCCAGTGCGTACTGGAACTGGGTGTAGAGGTCGTTTGAGGACGCGAAGAAGAGCTCGCCGTCGACCACGTAGGTGGCCGTCTCCTCGCCGTTCAGTTCCAGCACCGTCCGCTCCACGGTCACCAGATGCGATACCCGGTTGGCGAACAGCACCATGGCGGTCAGCACGCCGAGCCCGACGCCGATCGCCAAGTTGTTCGTGGCGACGGTGGCGATGACGGTGACGAGCATGACGGCGGTCTCGCTCTTCGGCATCATCTTCAGGGTCGAGGGTTTGATGCTGTGCCAGTCGAACGTCGCCCAGGACACGAAGACCATCACGGCCACCAGGGCCGCCATCGGGATCAGCGCCACGATGTCGCCGAGGACCACCACGAGGATGAGCAGGAACAGGCCGGCGAGGAAGGTGGAGAGGCGGGTGCGGGCTCCGGAGGCCTTGACGTTGATCATGGTCTGGCCGATCATCGCGCAGCCGCCCATGCCGCCGAAGAATCCGGTGATGATGTTCGCCGCGCCCTGGCCCCAGGACTCGCGGGTTTTGTTGGAGCGGGTGTCCGTGACGTCGTCGACCAGCTTGGCCGTCATCAGCGATTCGAGCAGCCCCACGAAGGCCATCGCCAGGGCAAACGGGAAGATGACCTTCAGGGTTTCCAGGGTCAGCGGTACTGCCGGGAAGAACAGCGCGGGCAGGCTGTCCGGCAGCTCGCCCTTGTCGCCAACGGTCGGCACGGCGACGGAGGCGAACACCGTGATCAGCGTCAGCACCACGATGGCCACCAAGGGCGCGGGCACCGCGTTGGTCAGCTTCGGAAGACCGAAAACAATCGCCAGCGCCAGCGCGGTCAGCGGGTACACCAGCCACGGAACGCCCAGCAGTTCAGGCACCTGCGCCATGAAGATCAGGATGGCCAGCGCGTTGACGAACCCCACCATCACCTGTCGCGGAATGAACCGCATCAGCTTGGCGACGCCAAGCACCGCCAGCAGCACCTGGAATACGCCGGCCAGGATGACGGCCGCCACCAGGTAGTCGAGGCCGTGGCTTTCCACCAGCGGGGCGATCACCAGCGCCACCGCGCCGGTGGCAGCCGAGATCATCGCCGGGCGGCCGCCTAGGAACGCGATCGAGACCGCCATGGTGAAGGAGGCGAACAGCCCGACGCGCGGGTCCACCCCGGCGATGATGGAGAACGCGATGGCCTCGGGGATCAGGGCCAGTGCGACCACGAGCCCGCCGAGCACTTCCGTCTTCAGCAGCCGCGGCGACTTGAGGGTGCGCAGCACGGACTGGCGCTCCTCGGGAGTCAGCTCAGGACGGGCGGTCGCGATGGACACTATGGGGCTCCGATCATCGTGCGGGGATACCGGCCAATTCTACCGGCGCCCCTGGCCCGCCCGACCGTCGCTTCCGCGGGCGCTGCCGATCACCGCTGTCCGCGCCGATCCCTGCCGATGCCCCCTGCCGCCGGGACTGCGCCAGCGGTAACCTCGGAGGAGGAGGTACCGCCATGGCAGCCGAACTCCACACCGATGTGCTGATTGTCGGCGCAGGTCCCACCGGCCTGATGCTCGCCAACTGGCTGGCCAAGCTGGGCGTCGACCACATCATCGCGGACGGCAAGTCGGGCCCCACGAGGGAATCCCGGGCCCTCGGGGTGCAGTCGCGCAGCCTGGAAATCTACGACCAACTGGGCGTCGCCGACACCGTCATGGCCGAAGGTGTCCTCGCCGAAGCGGTGGTCATCGGCTTCGGCACGAAGCCGCGCGGCAGGGTCCCGCTGGGCCGGATGGGCCGCGGGATCACCCCGTTCCCGGGCATCATGTTCTACGAACAAAGCAAGAACGAGGAGTTGCTGCTCAAGAACCTGCACGCACTCGGCGGCGAGGTGCTGTGGGAGAGCCGACTGGGCGCCCTGGACATCGCGGACGGCAGCCACCCGGACCACCCCGTCGGGGCGCAGCTGACGGGCCCAGGGGGCGAGGCGTCTGTCCGCGCCCGCTACTGCGTGGGCACCGACGGTGCGTCGTCCACCGTGCGGACCAGCCGGGGCATCGGCTTCGAAGGCTCCACCAGTCCGCACACCTTCTTTGTCAATGACGCCACCGAGGTCCGCGGCCTGTTCGGCGACGTGGTCAATATCCGCGCGGGCGTGGAGCAGTTCCTGCTGGCGTTTCCCATGAGCGGTCCCGGCCACCTTCGGCTGATCGGCGTGGTCCGCGACCCGGAGGGCGGCGCGCAGGGGCGGGCCAACGACGGCGGAGCGGACGTCTCCGAGGAGCCCCTCCGGAAGCGCTTGGCCCAGGAGTTCGGCGTCAGCTACGGCGCCTCGAACTGGTTCTCCACCTACCGCGTGCATCACCGGATCGCGGCCCGGTTCCGCGACGGCCCGGTCTTCCTCGCCGGGGACGCGGCACATGTCCATTCCCCCGTGGGCGCCCAGGGCATGAACACCGGCCTGCAGGACGCCCACAACCTGGCCTTCAAGTTCGCCGATGTCCTCGCCGGCCGGGCCGCGGACTCCTATCTGGACCGTTACGAGGCCGAACGGCGGCCGGTCGCGGTGCGGCTGCTGCAAAGCACGGACCGGGTGTTCGCGTTCATCACGTCGACGGCGCCCTGGGCACTGGCCGCCCGGAGGTCGGTGCTGCCGTTCCTCATCCCCGTGGTGGCGCGGGTGGTGCCGCGGTCATCCGGTGCCTCCCGGTTGTTTGGCTATATATCGCAGACCCGGATCCATTACTGGATGGCCCCGGGTGCCAAGGAAGCGGCGCGCGGCCGGCGGGGCCGTGTCGTGGGACGGCGGCTGCCGTATACCGGCGGCAACTTCGACGTCCTGCGCAGCCTTCAGTGGCAGGTGCACTCGTACGGCGACCCGGGCGCCGTCGTCGTCAATCATGTGGAGGCAGCGCTGGGGCTGACGATGCACGTGCTGCCGGGCAACGGGAACAAGAAGCTCGATCCGGAACAGCTGTACCTGGTGCGGCCCGACGGGTTCGTGGCGGCGCAGTCCCTGCCCAGCCATGCCGTGGCCACGTTCACCCAGGCACTGCGGCGGGGACGCCGTTCCGCCAAGGTGTGAGCCAACGCCTGCTCCGCGCCCATCCGGGGCCGGACACGTTCGAAAGGAAAGCCGATGGTGCTGTATCTCTCGAAGTTCAGCTACACCCCGGAGACCTGGGCCAGGATGATCAACAACCCGGAGGACCGAGGGAAGGCGGCCAAGGCCTACATCGAATCCGTCGGCGGGAAACTGCACGGCTTCTGGTACGCCTTCGGCATGCACGACGGTTACAGCGTGTGGGAGGCCCCGAACAACGTCTCCATGGCCGCCGTCGCCCTGGCCATCAGCGGAGGCGGTGCGCTGAGCTCCTTCGAAACAACCGTGCTGCTGACCATCGACGAGACCATCGACGCCCTGCGCATGGCCGGCGAAGTCCGTTACCGGGCTCCCGGCGTCACGGGGTCCGGCTGACGTCCACGCCCTTGGGCACCACCATCATGGGGCAGAAGCCATGGTGCAGCACCGCCTGGCTGACCGAGCCCAGCAACAGGCCGGGGAATCCGCCGTGGCCGCGCGTACCCACGACCATCAGCTGGGCCGTGCGGGTGGCGTGGATCAGGACTTCCGCGGGCCTGGCCAGATAGAAGTTCCAGCTCGCATCCAGGTCCGGGTAGCGGCCGCGGACCTCCCGCAGCGGGCCGTCCAGCTCCGCTGCGACCTCCTCGCGGAACCGGTGCGCACCCTCGGCGCGGTCCAGCCAGACCGAATCGCGGTAGAAGGGCGCCCGGGACGAAAGCATCCGCAGCGGGACGGCACGCCGGCTGGCCATCTCGGCCGCCGCCCACAGGGCGGGATTCGCACTGCCCGACTGGTCGACGCCGACCACCACCTGCCCGGCGTAGCTGAACTTTTCGGAGGCGTCCGGCGGATGCAGCCCCCGGTCCGCCCCCTCCCGCGGCGACGGCAGCAGCCAGGGCACCGGTCCGCCGGGCAGTTCGGCGGCGGCATCCTGCGAAAGCTCGGCGGCCGTCGCACCCGGTTTCCAGCGCTGCGGCACCACCACCGTGGGGCAGGCGCCGTGCGCCGCCAGGCCCGAGGAGACACTGCCCAACAGCCGTCCCGCAAAGCCCCCGCGGCCGCGCTTGCCCACCACGGCCAGTCCGGCGGAAGCGGATTCGTCCACCAATACTTCGCTCGGATCCCCGGCCATCACGTGCCCTTCGGCCTGAAGTCCCAGCGCTCCGGCGCGGTCCAGCGCCGCCTGCAGCACGCCTTCCCCGCCGCGCCGGGCGGAGGCCAGATATTGGTGGTCCACCTCCGGATCGTCCACGCCCGCGGTTGAAACGACGGTGACCAGCCGCACCGGCCATCCGCGGGACTGGGCCTCGAACAACCCCCAGTCCAGCGCGCGGGCGCTGGTCTCCGAGCCGTCGAATCCCACCAGGACGACCTCTTCCATGCCTCCACCCTAGGGGACGGCCGCGCGGCTGAGTAGGGGCAGCGGGTTCCGGCGACGCCCCGGGCGGGAGGCCGGGGCGCCGGCGTCCGACGGCGGCCGGGCGGCGGCCAGAAGGGAGGCCAGAGGGCGGGCGGGCGACGGCGACCGGCCGGGAGTCCGGGAGGCGGCCCCCTCAAGAAACCGTTGCCGTGGGCTGAACACAGGTTTAGACTACTGAACATGCGTTCAGCAGCGCCGCCCCGGGGCGACGCACCCAGTGATCTCACCGCCCGCGCCCGGGTCCGGGACACCGCCGTCGTATTGTTTGGCAGTCGGGGTTTCCGGGTGGGCGTCCGCGCCATTGCGGAGGCGGCGGGGGTTAGCCCGGCGCTGATCCTGCACCATTTCGGTTCCAAAGACGGCCTGCGGACGGCATGTGACGAGTACGTGTTGGCCAAAATCGGCGCGTACAAGCAACAGGCAGTCGAACCCGGCTCGCCCACGGAACTGCTGGCGGCCATGGCTGAGCTGGAGGAAACGGCGCCGCTGGTCGGCTACGCCTTGCGGAGCCTGCAGTCCGGCGGCGAGCTGGCCCAGTCCTTCATCGAGCACTTCGCCGCCGACGCCGAGGCCTGGTTGGCCCACGGCGTCGCCGCCGGCACCATCCACCCGTCCGTCGACGAGAAGGCGCGCGCCTTCTATCTGACCATCCAGGGATTCGGGGCGATGCTGCTGGACCTGACGCTTCACCCGCCGGAGGATCCCACCGATTTTTCCGGCATCATGCGCGGCTACCTGGACCGGCACGGCCTGGCCAACGTGGAACTCTACACGCAGGGCTTGATGACCAACCGCGACCTGCTCGACGCCTACCTGTTGTATGTGACAGACCCGCCCGGTTCCTGACCCGCCGCGTTTGAGTCCCGTCCGCGCCCCGCGCACCCGTGTTCCTTCCATAGTCCGCCCGAAGCAGATGGTTTCCATGTCTGAAGTGATCGACCTGAACCAAGTGGACAAGGCCTTCGGCTCCGTCCGCGCCCTGGACAAGCTCAACCTGGTGCTGGAACCCGGCGAGGTCCACGGCTTCCTCGGCCCCAACGGCGCCGGCAAGTCCACCACCATCCGCATCATTCTCGGCCTGTTGAAGGCCGATGCCGGAACCGTGCGGCTCTTCGGCGAGAACCCGTGGACCCGTGCGGTGCCCTTGCACCGCCGGCTGGCCTACGTTCCCGGTGACGTCAGCCTCTGGCCCAAGCTGACCGGCGGCGAGGCGATCGACCTGTTTGCCAGCCTCCGCGGCGGGATCGACCGCAGGCTCAAGGCCGAACTGTTGGAACGGTTCCACCTGGATCCCACCAAGAAGACACGCTCCTATTCCAAGGGCAACCGGCAGAAGGTCGCGCTCGTCGCCGCCTTGGCCAGCGACGTCGAGCTTCTGGTGTTGGACGAGCCAACGTCCGGACTGGACCCGCTGATGGAACTGGAATTCCAGCAGTGCATCCGCGAGTCCAGGCACGCCGGCAAGACCGTGCTGCTCTCCAGCCACATCCTGGCCGAGGTGGAAGCCTTGTGCGACAAGGTCACCATCATCCGGGCCGGCCGCGCTGTCCAAACCGGTTCGCTCGCGGAACTGAGGCACCTGCGGCGCACCGCCGTCGTCGTGGTGGCCGACGGCGATGCCACCGCGGTGGGCAGCCTCACCGGCGTGCATGACCTCCGGCGGGACAACGGGCGCGTGCACTTCACCGTTGACGAAGCCGCACTGCCGGCCGCGTTGGCGGCCCTGCTCCCGCTGGGTGTCCGCAGCCTGACCAGCACGCCGCCGACCCTGGAGGAACTGTTCGTCCACCAGTACGGCCCCGACGGGCGGGCTGCAGCCGAAAGCGGCAGGTCATGAGCACGTCGACCGCGGCGCCGTGGGTCTCCCGTGCGCACAGCCCACGGAATCAGGCGCTGGCCGGGACCGGCCGGCTGCTCCGCCTGGCGCTGCGGGTGGACCGGGTGCGGATCCCGGTCTGGGCTCTGGCCATCGGCGGGTTCATCAGCTACTTCGCGCTGGTGCTGCCCCAGGTTTACGGCGACCAGGCGGCATGGCAGAGCCGGGCGGCGATCATGCAGGACCCGTCCGGCGCCCTGCTGGCCGGCCCGGGGTACGGCCTGGAGAACTACGGCCTGGGCCCGATGCTGGCCAACGAAGTGCTGGGGATGCTGGCGGTGGCCACCGCGCTGATGTCCATCTTCTCGGTAGTCCGGCACACCCGGGCCAATGAAGAAGCCGGGCGTGCCGAGCTCATCCTGGCCGGGCCCGTGGGACGACGCGCACCGCTGACCGCCGCGCTGGCGGTCATGCTGCTCACCAACCTGGCGGTGGCAGCGGCCCTGTTCGCCGCACTGGTGGCCAACGGTCTCGCGGCACTCGATTCCCTGTCGATGGCGGCCGGAGCGGCGCTGGTCGGGATCGTCTTCGGCGCGGTAGCGGCGCTGAGCGCGCAGCTGAGCGAACATGCGCGGACAGCCAGCGGCATGGCCGGGGCGCTGCTGGGGCTGGCGTACATCCTCCGCGGCATCGGCGATGCCCAGGCGCTGGGCGGCACCGCGTTGTCGTGGCTCTCCCCCATCGGTTGGGCCCAGCAGGTGCGGGCCTATGTCGAGCTGCGCTGGTGGCCCCTGCTGCTGTGCCTGGCGCTCGCGGCGCTGCTGGTGCCGGCGGCGTATCTGCTGCAGGCCCGGCGCGACCTGGCCGCTGGGCTGGTGCCCGCCCGCCGGGGCCGCGCCAATGCCACGCCGCTGCTGGTGCGGCTGCCGGGGCTGTTCCTCCGGTTGGAGCGCGGCAGCATTCTCAGTTGGTCGCTCGGCCTGTTCGTCTTCGCCGTTCTGACCGGGTCCCTGGCCCAGGCGGTGGTGGACAGTTACGAGTCACAGCCGCAGCTGGCCGCGGTGCTGGGCCTGGACGACAGCTCCGACTTCCTCCGGACGGCCCTGGCCGCGTTCCTGAAGTATTTCGCCATGGCCGTGGCCGTGTTCGCCGTGATCTCCATGGGCAGGCTCGGCAAGGAAGAAGCCGACGGCCGGACGGGGGCCGTGCTCGCGGCCTCGGTGGGGAGGGCGCACTGGGTCCTGTCCGCGCTGCTGGTCACCGCGCTGGCCTCGGCGCTGATGCTCGTGGTCTCCGGGTTGGGCCTGGCCTTGGGGGCGCTCTCGGTGGTCGGCGACGGCTCGGTGATCGCGGAATTCGCTCCCGCCGGGCTGGCCTTCCTGCCCTTGATCCTCTGTTTCGCCGGTGCCGGCACCCTCGCCTACGGGCTGCGCAGCGGTACCTGGTGGGTCTGGATCCTGCTGATCGCTGCGCTGCTGGTGGGCATGTACGGGGCGGTGCTCAACCTGCCGGAGGCGGTGCTGGACGCCGAGCCGTTCGGGCTGGTCCCGCGCGTACCGGCCGCGGATCTGGACGTGCTGCCGCTGGCCTGGATGTCGGCGGTCGCGTTGCTGCTCATCGGCGGCGGCACGCTAACGTTCCGGCGCCGGGACCTGGAGGCCTGACGGCGCTCGGAGGAGCGGCCGAGGAGCTGCCGCGAACCCAGTGCGGCTACGCCCTGCCGTCCTGGTAGACGTCCGGAATGCCGTCGTTGTCCGCGTCGACCCGTTCTTCGGCCTGGATGCGCCGGTAATGCCGGTTGCGGACGCGCAGCACCACCGTTGCCAGCAGCGCGGCCAGCAGGGATGCCGCGAGAATGGCCACCTTGGCGTGGTCATTGGCCGGCGTGCCCAGTCCGAAGCTCAGCTCGGCCACCAGCAGGGAGACGGTGAAGCCGATGCCGGCCAGCATGGCGATGCCCAACAGGTCGACCCACTTCATCGACGTGTCCAGCTCCGCCCGGGTCAGCTTGCTCATCAGCCAGGTGGTGCCGACGATGCCGATCGGCTTGCCGAGCACCAGGCCGGCGATGATGCCGACCGCCACCGGATCGCCGAGGGCGGAGGCAAATCCATCAATTCCGCCCACGGCAACGCCGGCGGAGAAGAACGCGAAGACCGGGACCGCGAAGCCGGCGGACACGGGCCGGAGCCGGTGTTCGAAGATCTCGGCGAGCCCCGGGCCCGCTTCCGGTCCGCCGCTGGCCTTGCTGCGCAACACCGGGACGGTGAAGCCGAGCACCACGCCGGCGATGGTGGCGTGGATGCCGGAGGCATGGACCAGGGCCCAGGCCACGATGCCGATGGGCAGCAGGACCGCCCACAAAGCCGCATGATGCTTCCCGAAGAAGCTGCGGAACTTCTGGGCCAGGAAGGTGTAGAGCGCGATGGGGACCAGGGCCAGCAGCAGTGCCGGGACCTGAATCTCACTCGTGTAGACGAACGCAATGATGGCGATGGCGATGAGGTCGTCCACCACGGCCAGCGTCAGCAGGAAAATCCGCAGCGCGCTGGGCAGGTGCGATCCAATGACGGCCAGGACCGCTACCGCGAACGCGATGTCCGTCGCCGTCGGGATGGCCCAGCCGCGGATGGTTTCGGGGCTGCCCCAGTTGATGGCTGCGTAGATGACGGCGGGAACGACCACTCCGCCAACGGCTGCCGCGACCGGCACCATGGCCTGGCGCGGGTTGCTGAGGTCCCCCGCGACGAATTCACGTTTGAGCTCCAGCCCGACCAGGAAGAAGAACACCGCCAGCAGCCCGTCGGCGGCCCACGCCCCCAGGCTCAGCTCCAGGTGCCAGGGCTCGTAGCCGACGGTGAAGTCGCGCAGGGCGAAGTAGCTGTCTGCCGCGGGCGAGTTGGCCCAGATCAGGGCGACGACGGCTGCGGCCACCAGCAGGGCCCCGCCGACGGTTTCCCTCCGCAGGATTTCGCCGATTCGCAGCGCTTCGGCATAACTTCCGCGTCCCAAAACCTTGGGTTTGGCGGATGATTCGGGGGTCTTGGCGGCCATGGCGGGTCCTCAAAGCGTCGACAACAGAACTGCCGACCAGACTTCCCGGCGCACCGGGTTCCACCCTACCCGCGCAAGCGGCGAGCACCAAAGCCGGGCCGCGAGCGCCACGGCCGGCCCGGCTAGCCCCCGGCCAGGACCATCGCCAACAACCCGACGACGGCGGAGAGCACGCCGACGGCGGTAAGGATTTTGCCCAGCAGCAAGACGATGCGGCCCGGCCGCTCCGGCTCGGAGACCTGCCAGCGGTCCGGCCGCCGCGCGTCGTAGAAGACCAGCACGTCCGACCCGGCGGCTACATCGGAGCCCGTTCCGGTCGGGAAGACGCCCTCCAGGAAACCGTGCCGGGTGTCGAACCAGCGCACCCCGCGGCGCCGGCCGTCGTCGAAGGCGACGCCGTCGGCGCGGTGCCACCGGGTTCCGGCCAGGCGGAGCACCGCGGCCACGAAGAGCAACAGCAGCCCCGGGACCAGGGCAGCCCACGTCAGCACCTCGGACACCAGTCCGATCGACGCGGCAAGATCCGGCATGCTCAGATCGTATGACACCTGGGGCATGCGGCGGGGAAAATGCTGCTGAACGTTGCACGGCCAGGAGCGCCAAGACAACGGGGCGGAGCCGGCAGGCGACGAACACGTGGCCCGGCAGACGGCAGGGCCCCTGCCAGGGTGGCCGTGCCACACCCTATTTTTTTGCCGGCCGGGCAGGTCCTGACGCAGCGTGAGGGCCAAACTGCATGTACCGTCAAAGGAGTGGCCTGCCGCGGACGATCCGCGCAGCCCTCATTTCGTTGGCGGTAGCGTCTGTAACGCCCGCCCGCCCACGCCTACCATGGGTGACAGCAGCCCCTACTCGGGTTGGCGCCACTATGTTTCCGGAGGTTTTTTGTGACCAGCATGCCTGCAGTGCAGGACGCGTTTTACGCCGAGCCCGAACCCGACCGCGCGCCGGAGTCGAGGGTCGAGATCGCCTCGCCCGCCGCCGTCGTACGCCTCACGGAGCGCCCCGATGTGGTCATGGTCAAGGGCGGCTACGCACTGGTCAACACCACCCTGACGCCGCACCAGGCCATGGTGGAGGACCTGCTGTTTGTCCGCAGGGCGCTGGACGGGGCGCAGATTCCCTACCTGCTGGTGCGCGGCAACGATGCCCGCCCGGTGGTGGCGGTGAACTGGGAGAAGCGCGACGAGCTGCGCGCGGCGCTGGTGGCCGCCTGCGCCGATGAGCCGTTCTACTCGCTGACCATGGACGCGAAGAAGAAGACGGCGCGGCTGGTGGCCGACGGGGAGCTCGCCGAGGGCGACCAGGCACGCGCCTTCCGGCTGTACCGCCCGCGGATCGAGCCGACCGGCGGGCTGCGGTACGGCCAGGGCACGGGTGTCCAGGTGGAGCTGTGGCGCTGGGACAACGGGCTGATCCACCTGCCGATCGAAAACTCGCTGACGCGCCGCACGCTGCCGGCCGCGGAGGCGGTGCGCGGCGAAGTGGAACGCTACGGGCACCGCTGGCCCACCATCGAAAACATGTTCGCCGACCACGCCACGGACATCGACTTCGAGATCGACATCGTCTTCTCCTGGGTGGACGGGAACAATCAGGAGTACCGCCGCTACCGGAACAGTTTCATGGAGCACGCCGTGGTGGGTGAGGGCGACGACGCCGAGGCGCGCTTCCGCCAGATCGACGAACTGCGGTACGCGCTGCGCTCGGTCTACATGTTCGCCCCCTGGATCCGGCGCATCTTCATCTGCACGGATTCGCCGCTGCCGGCGTGGCTGGACGCCGAGCACCCGGACATCCGCGTGGTGCGCAGCGAGCAGCATTTCCGCGACCCGTCCGTGCTGCCGGTGTTCAACTCGCAGGCGATCGAGGCGCAGCTGCAGCACATCGACGGCCTGGGCGAGCACTTCCTGTACTCGAATGACGACATGTTCTTCGGCCGGCCGGTGGGTCCGGACATGTTCTTCTCCCCCGGCGGCATCACCAAGTTCGTGGAGGCAGACACCCGGATCGGGCTCGGAGACAACCATCTGGACCGGTCCGGTTTCGAGAATGCCGCCCGGGTGAACCGCAGGCTGCTGCACGACCGCTTCGGCAGGATCACCACCCGGCACCTGGAGCACTGTGCCGCGCCGCTGCGCAAATCCGTGTTGCTGGAGATGGAGGAAGAGTTCGCCGAGGAGTTCAAGACGACGGCGGCGAGCCGCTTCCGGGCCAAAGACAACATCTCGGTGACCAACTCGCTCTACCACTACTACGCGCTGCTGACCGGCCGCGCGGTGACCAATCCCGGCGCCAAGGTCAAGTACGTGGACACCACCATGTATGCGGGCCTGAAGCAGCTGGAAAAGCTGCTGCAGAAGCGCAACCGGGACTTCTTCTGCCTCAACGACGGCAGCTTCCCGGAGGTCCCCGCCGAGGAGCGCCAGCGGGTGGTCACGGACTTTTTGGCCCGCTACTTCCCGCTCCGTGCGCCGTGGGAGAAACCGCCGGCGGCGTAGTTTTCCGGGCTAGTGGTGTGCCGGCATCCGGCCGGGGCTCACGGCGTCGGGGATGACGACGGCGGCGGCCTCGAGCAGCTGCCGGGTCTGCTCCGCGCTGACCTGGCGGCCCACGGGCAGGCCGCCGCGCGCCGGAACCACCGAATGGACCACGGTTTCCTCGTAGACATGGATCATGTTGTAAGCCTGCGCGGCGTCGCGGCCGCGGGTGCTGCCCGCGTCGGCGGCCAGATCCTGGGTATAGCAGGTGGCAGAGGCGACGGACACCGGGATCCCGGCCACGGTGCCCGAGGTGGAATAGTGCAGGTGTCCGGCGATGATCGACTTCACGTCACTGCCCCGCAGCACCTCGGCCAGTTCGGCCTGGCCGCGCAGTTCCACCAGCACGGACAGGTCCTGCACGCTCGGCAGCGGCGGGTGGTGCATGGCCAGGATGGTCCCGTGCGGTGCGGGTTTGGCCAACTCGTCGGCCAGCCACTGCAACTGCTCGTCCTCCAGCCGGCCGTAGTGTGCCCCCGGCACAGTTGAATCCAGGGTCATCACACGCAGTCCGTTGACGTCGTATACCCGGTCCAGCGGCTCGGAGCCGCCGGGTTCGTCCAAGAGCATGGTCTTCAGCCCGGCACGGTCGTCGTGGTTGCCCATCGCCCAGATCACCTGGGCTCCCAGCCGGACGGCCGCCGGTTCCACGATCCGGCGGAGCCTGCCGTAGGCCTCCGGTTCGCCCTTGTCGGCCAGATCGCCGGTAAACACCAGGGCTTCGGGGCGGGATCCGGAGTCTTCCAGATCCTCGAAGATCTGCTCCAGCCGGGCTTCGCTGTCCACCGCCCCGTAGAGCCGGCCGTCGCCGCCCACCAAGTGGGTGTCGCTGATGTGAAGTAAGAAATGGTTCGGCCGTGGATGCTCGGCCTGACGGAAGTCCATCATCTACCTTCTGTTGTTCGCCGGACGCCTGCTGTCCAGTCCACTACAAACCATCCAAACAGAAAAAAGCTGAACTGTGGATTAATTCGGCGCGGCAGTTACGTATATTGCGGCTAAGTTTTCTCCACGACGCCGAAATGGGCGGCGAACAGCGGGGCGAGTTCGCCGATCTGAATGGGGGTCATGGCCGCCCCGCGCAGGCCTTCCAGTCCGGCCAGTTCCCGGATGTCCAGGCCGCGCAGGTCGACGTGCGCCAGCTTCGCCCCGGTCAGGTCGAGCCTGCGGACCCGGCTGTCTTCAAACGCCACCCGGCGCCCGGTCGCGCCGCCCAGATCGAGCTCGTCCACGATGCAGCCGGCAAACCGCATGTCCTGAAGTTCGGCTCCACGCAGGTTCACATACCCCAGTTTGCAGTTGCGGAATTCCACCGACTCCCACTCGGATTCGTAGACCTCGGCGGACCCAAGGCGTGAGCCGTCGATCACCACCCGGCGGAAGCGCGAGCGCGGCGCACTGAACTCCGGTGCATTCAGCCGCTCGAATGTTACGTCCACGAAGCCGGCAGAACGCAGGTCCGCCCCGTCCGCGGAAACATCCAGGAATTCGCACTCCGTGAAGGAGGCGCCGGCCAGCCGCCGGCCGCCCAGTTCCGCACCGGCAAACCGCTTCCCGGCTACGCGGGCCTCGGGAACCAACGCCGATGCCTGCCCGGGAGAGAGTTCCCCCATGTCCGGGGCGTCGAGGCGCGGAGTGAAGTCGTCGGGTTTAGCCATCTACGGAGCATAGCCACAGTTCAGGACACGGGCCGCCGGCCACTAAGGCGTTTCACACCGATTCGGGACGGTTCTCCCCGCTGTGTGCGAACAACCGGTGCACATTCGCCCGGGACGGTGTTCCATGGGCAGCATGCATCTACTCGTCCTGGGCGGTACGGCCTGGTTGGGACAGGAAACCGCTGCCGCGGCCCTGCGCCGCGGCCACCGGGTCACCTGCCTGGCCCGTGGAACATCGGGCTCCGCTCCGGCCGGCGCCCGGCTGGTGCGCGCGGACCGGGATGCCCCGGACGGCTTGGACACGGTCGCGGCCGAGCACTGGGACGCCGTACTGGATGTCTCCCGCCAGCCCGGCCAGGTGCGCCGTGCCGCGGCCGCGCTGGCCGGCACGGCGGAGCACTTTGTTTTCGTGTCCTCCTGCAGCGTCTACGCCGACCACCACACCCCGGGCGCCGACGAAACGTACCCGTTGCTGCCGCCCCTGGCCTCGGACGTGATGACGTCTCCGGACGTCTACGGCGAGGCGAAGGTCGCCTGCGAGCAGGCAGTGCAACGCGCCTTTGGCCCCGACCGCAGCCTGATCGTCCGCCCGGGCCTCATCGCCGGTCCCGGCGACACCACCGACCGCACCGGCTACTGGCCCCTGCGCTTCGCCCGGCCCGTGGCCGACGACGGTGCCGTCCTGGTCCCCGACGCGCCCGGGTTGGACGCCCAGGTCATCGACGTCCGGGACCTCGCCGACTGGCTCATCGCCGCGGCCGAACAGCGACTGGCCGGCGAGTTCAACGCGGTGGGCGACGCCATTCCGTTGGCCGCACACCTGGACGTTGCGCGCCGGGTCGCGGACCATACCGGTCCGGTCCGGTCCCTGGGCCAAGAGGAACTGGCAGCGGCCGGCATCAACCCCTGGGCCGGCGAGCGGTCCTTGCCGCTCTGGCTTCCGCTGCCGGATTTCGCCGGCTTCTCCTCCCGCAGCAACGCCGCCGCCAAGGCAGCCGGCTTGGCCTTGCGCCCGCTGCGGGACACGTTGGCCGACACGTTGGCGTGGGAGTTGGCGGTCGGCGCCGACCGTCCGCGCAAAGCCGGCCTGGCCCCGGACGACGAGCGCCGGCTGCTGGCCATCGCGCACGCGGGGTCCTGAGGATCCGGCCATGGAGCCCCGCCAACGTTTCGTTCCTCTCGCCAATGGACTCCGTTTGGCCTATGCCGAGGCCGGCTCCCCCGGCGGCACTCCGGTCCTGCTGGTTCCCGGCTACGGGGACTCCTGGCGGTTTTGGGCCCCGCTCTTCGAGCGGTTACCGGCGTCGCTCCGGCTGATAGCGCTCAGCCCCCGCGGCCACGGCGATTCGGACAAGCCCGCGACAGGTTACCGGCTGCACGATTTCAGCAACGACCTCGGCGACTTCCTGGATGCCCTGGCCATCGCACGGGCCGTGATCGCCGGTCACTCCAGCGGCGGTTATGTCGCGCGGCGTTTCGCCGTCGACCGGCCCGAACGGGTCCGGGCTCTCATGCTCATCGGCTCGCCGCTGAGCCTGCACCAGCGCCGGCCGCCCTTTGCCCCGGCCATCGAGGCGTTCCGCGATCCCATCGACCCCGCCGACGTCCGCGCCTTCGTGGAGTCCTTCACCCTGCTGGGTGACCCCGGCCCGGCTGTCCGAGAGGCGGTGCTGGCGGACGCGCTCAAAATCCCCGCCCGCGTCTGGCAGCAGACGCTGGCTGGCCTCGCCGAAGCCACGCCGCCGCCACCGGAGGCCGTCAAGGCCCCGACCCTCGTGGTGTGGGGCGACGACGACGACCTGCTCGACCCTGCCGAGCAGAATGTGCTGGCCGATGCGATCCCTTCCGCCCGGCGCAACCACTACCCCCGGGCCGGGCACACGGTCCTCTGGGACGCCCCGGACCGCGTCGCCGGGGACTTGCTGACCCTCGTCGCGGGCGGCGGGAGAAATCCTTGAGGCGTCCGGGACACAGTTGTAGCGTGGCAGGCAGCAGGCCTACCGCACCGCTGCCCAAGGAGGCACGCCGTGACCATTCCACCGCCGCCGGAGCCGGCACACGATCCGAACGAGCCGGGACCCAGGCACCCGTTCCCGCCGGAGCCGAATCCGGATCCCTTCGCGCCGCCCACGCCCGAACGGCCCGAGCCGAGTCCGGATCCCTACGCGCCGCCCGCGCCCGAACGGCCCGAGCCGCCCCCGGACCCGGGGCCCCAGCCGCTTCCGCCGCAACCGCAGCCCGGCCCGTTCCCCGATCCGGGGCCCATCCTGCCGCCGAGAAGACCCTGACCTTCTGCCGGTTCGCGCCGGCAACGTCCCGCAACGCAGCCGGTGTGCGCATCCGGCCCCCCTAGAATGAACGCGTGACCGCTACCCTTCCGCGCGCATGAGTTCGCGCCTGCACAGCCTCGTCATCGAGACGCTTGGCAAGCGCATCGTCTCCGGCGAGCTGGCGGCCGGCGCCACCGCGCATGCCGAGCAGTTCGAGGCCGAGCTCGGCGTTTCCCGTTCCGTGCTGCGCGAGGCGGTGCGCGTGCTGCAGTCGCTGGGGCTGGTGGAGTCCGTCAAGCGCATCGGCATCCGCGTGCTGCCGCCGGAGCAGTGGAACAAGTTCGACCCCTCGGTGATCCGCTGGCGCCTGGCCGGGGACGGCAAGGGCGTGCAGTTGCGCTCGCTGACCGAGCTGCGCTCCGCCGTCGAACCGGCCGCCGCCGAGCTGGCCGCGCAGCATGCGCCGCAGGACACAGCGGCGGAGCTCATGGCCGTCGCGGCGAAGATGCGGGCGGTGGGACGGGCCGGCGACCTGCAGCAGTTCCTGGAGCTGGACATCCACTACCACACGCTGGTGCTGGCGGCCTCCGGCAACGAGATGTTCGCGCAGATGCACTCGATGATCGCCGAGGTGCTGCGTGGCCGCACCGATTACGGGCTGATGCCGGCGCACCCGCACGAAGAAGCGCTGCAACTGCACGTCGACGTCGCGGACGCCATCCAGTCGGGCCACCCGGAAGCGGCCCGGGCGGCCATGGACCAGATCATGCGGCGGACCGTGGAGGAAGTGCGCAGCGTCTGGGAGTCCGAGCCCCGGCTGTTCGAAGCCCCCGGCGCCTAGGCCTGCCATGCCCGCATCGACTGTTCAGCAGGCGCCCTTCCCGTGTGAGAGAAGGGGCGCCTGCCGAATAGTAGATCCCGGGGGCGCCGCCGCCCGTCGGCTACTCCACGTCGCTGAAGCGCAGCAGCACCTTGCCGCTCTGCGACGAGTCCCGCGCCATGCCGAACGCCTCCAGGGCGTCGGCCGCGGCGTATTCGTGCGTGGTCACCGGGTCCGCGTAGAGGGAGCCGTCGGCCAGCGCCGCAATCACTTCATCGATCTCGTCGTTGAAGCGGAAGGAACCCACCAGCTCCAGCTCCCGGGTGATCGCCAGCGAGATCAGCGCCGGCTGCTCGCCCGAGGGCAGCAGCCCCACCATCACCACGCGGCCGCCGCGGGCCGCACCGCGCACGGCCGACGCCAGGCCGTGATGGTTGCCGGACGACTCGAGGCAGATGTCTGCCTCGACCCCGGCGATCGCCTCGGCATCGGTCGCCAGCAGCGTGCGGCCGGCACCGACTTCCCGGGCGATGTCCAGTGGCTTCTCGTGCATGTCGACGGCGACGATCTCGCCAGCGCCGGCCCGCTTCAGCACCGCGATGATCAGGGCGCCGATCGGGCCGCAGCCGATGACCAGCACCCGCTTGCCGGCCACGTCTCCGGCCCGCGCGACGGCATGCCAGGCCACACTGGCCGGCTCCACCAGGGCGGCCCGCCGCAGCGGCAGCTTGGCGGGCAGTTCCCGCAGCATCCGCGTCGGCAGGTTTACGTAGCGGGCGAACGCGCCTTCGGTGTGCGGGAAACGTGCGGCGCTGCCCAGGTAGGTGCAGCCCGGCGAGAGGTTCGGGCGGTCCTCCGGGTACCTGGATCCGTCACCCGGTCCGGGCGTCGCCGGATGCACGGCGACGGCGGTGCCGGCGGCCGGTCCGCTGCCATCGGCGGCCGCCGCCGCCACGGTACCCACCACTTCGTGGCCCAGCAGCATCGGCGCTTTCAGGATGGATTCGCCGGCGGCGCCGTGCTGCCAGTAGTGCAGGTCCGACCCGCAGATGCCGCCGTAGGCAATCTCGACCACGGCTTCGTCGGGCCCGGCCGGCGCCAGCTCGACCGGTTCGACGCGCAGGTCACCGGCCGCGTGGGCCACGACGCCGAGGGACTGTGTTGGGAGGGAAGTCATGGAAACTGCCTTTCGATGGTGCTGGAAAACTACGACGGGTCGGGGTCAGACGACGGTGGTCATGCCGCCGTCGATAAACACCACCTGGCCGTTCACGAAATTGGAGGCGTCGGAGGCCAGCCAGAGGGCAGGTCCCACGATGTCCTCCACCGTGCCCCAGCGGTGCGCCGGGGTCCGGCCGAGGATCCACGTGTTGAACGCCTCGTCGTCCACCAGCTTCTGCGTCATCTCGGTATGGATGTAGCCCGGCGCGATTGCGTTGATCTGCAGCCCCAGGCTGGCCCACTCGGCGGTCATCGCCCGGGTCAGGTTGCGGATGCCGCCCTTGGACGCCGTGTAGGGGGCGATGGTCGGACGGGCCAGGTCGGTCTGGACGGACGCGATGTTGATGATTTTCCCGGCGCCGCGTTCAATCATGTGCCGCGCGGCCTCGCGCCCCACCAGGAACGCGCTCGTCAGGTTGGTCCGCAGCACGCGCTCCCAGTCGTCCACGTCCAGGTCCAGCATCGGCACCCGGTGCTGGACGCCGGCATTGTTGACCAGCACCCACAGGGGGCCCACTTCGCGCTCGACCCAGGCCACGCCGTCGGCCGCCGCTTGGGCGTCGGTGACGTCGAAGGCCCGGGCAAAAATACGGTCTTCGCCGAACTCCGCGGCCAGCTCCGCGCGGGTGCCTTCCAGCCGTTCCTCGTCCAGCCCGTTGAGCACCACGACGGCGCCCGCGGCGGCGAGCCCGCGGGCGATCGCCTTGCCGATCCCGCGGCTGGAGCCCGTCACCAGCGCCACCCGGGAGGAAATGTCGAACAGGTTCACAGTCATTTACTCTCCAAATGCGGACGGGACGGCCGCAGCCGCCCCGTCCATGTTGTCCAAGGGTGTACTAGAAGTTCGTGGCGATCAGGTAGATGGCCAGTGCCAGGACAAAGCCGACGACGCCCACCAGTGCCTGGCCCACGGTCCAGGTCTTCAGCGTGGTCTTAGTGTCCATCTGGAAGAACCTGCTGACCAGCCAGAAGCCCGAGTCGTTCACGTGGCCGGCGAACACCGAGCCGGCGGCCAGCGCCAGCACGATGGCGGCCAGTTCCACCGGGTTGAACTCCGGGTTGCCCATCACGACCGGCTGGACCAGCGCGGCCGCGGTGGTTAGCGCGACCGTCGCGGAGCCCTGGGCCACACGCACGACGGCGGCGATCACGAAGCCGGCCACGATGATCGGCAGGCCGATCGCGTCCAGAGACTCCGCGATCGCGTTGCCGATGCCGCTCGAGCGCAGCACGCCGCCGAACATACCGCCGGCGCCGGTGATCAGGATGATCGAGCACACCGGGCCCAGTGCACTGTCCACCACGGTCTCGACGAGGCTGTGCTTCTTGCCCTGGCGGTGGCCCAGCAGCCACATGGCCAGGAGCACGGTGATCAGCAGCGCGATCGGGGTCTCACCGAGCGTGCGCAGGACCTGCACCCAGGTGTCGTCCAGCGAGACAACCTCGGCGGTAGCGAGCATGTTCAGGCCGGTGTTGAGGAAGATCAGCAGCAGCGGCAGAAGCAGCAGGAAGAAGATGGTGCCCAGCTTCGGGGAGGAGCGGAATTCGTTCTCCACCGAACCCTTCGGGGCATCGAGGATGTCCGGCACAGCGATGTTGAACCGGCGGCCCAGGAAGTGGCCAAACAGGTAGCCCACCAGGTACCAGGTCGGGATCGCAATGACCAGGCCAAGAATCAGAACGAGTCCGACGTCGGCGCCCAGCAGGCCGGTGGCGGCCACGGGACCCGGGTGCGGCGGCACGAAGATGTGCATGACGGAGAAGGCGGTGGCTGCGGGGAACGCATAGGTCAGCAGCGATCCGCCCAGGCGTCGTGCCACGGTGAAAATGATCGGCAGCATGACGACGAGGCCGGCGTCGAAGAAGATCGGGAAACCGAACAGCAGCGATGCCACGGAGAGCGCCAGCGGCGCACGCTTTTCGCCGAACTTGTTGATCAACGCCTGCGTCATGACGTCCGCGCCGCCGGAGACCTCCAGCATGCGGCCGAGCATGGCGCCCAGGCCGACCAGCAGGGCCACGCTGGCCAAGGTTCCGCCGAAGCCGCCCAGCAGCGTCGGCATAATGTCTGCGGCCGGAATGCCGGTCGCCACTGCGGTGAGCAGGCTGACAATAATCAGCGACAGGAAGGCGTGCACGCGGAACCGCATGATCAGCACCAGCAGCAGCGCGATGGCTGCTACGGCGACAAGCAGGAGGCCCGCCGTGCCCAACGTCCAGTTGAGCTCGAGTTCGGTCATCATTGTCCTTCGTTGTATCGGACGGTCGCCCGACGGGTTATCGGATCAACCGTTTCAATTGTTGGCTCAGTTGCTTCCCGCCCGCCGGCGCTAGCTCCCCGCCGGGCCGGCCGGGTCCTGCAGGTAGTGCTCCACCAGCACCGCAATCCGCTCGGGGGAATCGGTGACGGAGACCTCAAGGCCCGCCTCGTCGTCGCCGAGCGGTTCCAGCGTCTGGAACTGCGAATCCAGCAGTGTCGGGGGCATGTATTCGTGGTCGCGCCCGCTGATCCGCTCGGCAATCAGTTCCTGGCTGCCGGTGAGGTGAACGAACCGGGTCTGCGGCGCGAAGGAGCGGATCAGGTCGCGGTAGCTGCGCTTCAGCGCCGAGCATGCGACGACGGCGGTGGTTCCCTCCGCCAGTTTCTCTGCCATGACCTGGCCGATGGCGCTCAGCCAGGGGTGGCGGTCGGCGTCAGTCAACGGCTGGCCGGAGGCCATCTTTTCCTTGTTCGCCGCACTGTGCAGGTCATCGCCGTCGATGAACTCAAGGCCGAGGTGCCGGGCGACCGTGCTGCCCACCGTGGATTTTCCGCATCCTTGGACGCCCATGACCACCAGCGGGGGATATTGCAGAGACATGGGCAGAACTCCTCAGACGCATCATTACATCTGATTTGGTGACCAATCTCTCGTCAATAAATCAGATTTATCCGGATCAAAGTACCACCGGCGGAGATGCTCCGGCAAAACCGCAGCGTTCCGCCGAGGGCGTCGGTAACGAATCGGCCTTCGCTTGGCCCCGGCCCATACCCCCGGCGGGCATCCCGAGGCTACATTTGTCTTATACGGTGTCCGGCGCGGCACCGGCTGCGGCGCCGCGGAGCCCGAGGAGGTCGGAATGTCTCTATCGGATGACGAACGGCAGCGCCTGGACAGGCTGGGGCAGCAACTGGAGAACGACGACCCCCGTCTGGCCCGTTCTCTGTCTGCCCGTGGCGTGCTGGTCTTCGGCCACGTTGTCGGTGCGGCGACCCTGCTCGCCCTGGCCGGCGCGCTTCTGCTGTTCATCGGCATAGCGGGGAATGCGCTGGTTCTGGCCATGCTGGGCCTCATCTGCCTGGCCGCGGGCGCCATCCGCGGCTGCGCCGATTTCGTGGCCCGCCACCGGCACGGGTGAGAACGGCCCCAGCAGTCACCTCCAGACTAGGAACAGGCACTGCCGCGCGGGAACGGACCGCGGTACCGGGCGGATCTGCCGCGCGGATAACGGACCGCGGTACCGGGCGGATCTGCCGCGCGGATAACGGACCGCGGTACCGGGCGGATCTGCCGCGCGGATATGCCGTCAGCGCCCTGCCGGCGTTCTGCTGACGTTGCACACCCCGTCCGCACAATGCGAACCACGTCACTTTCGTTACCTCGCCATGTCACAGGGACGGTGTCATAACACACCCCATCATGTACTTTTGCTCAAGCGCGTTCATCGGGAACCGTGCACCCGCACGAGAAGAATGCCGCGGACGAGTTCGATTCAAAGGTGAAAGAGGTCTCCTGTGACACAGGATCAAATGGAAGCGGTCGCAGTCGCAGCGCAGCAGCAGCAGTCGGTCCGCAAATCGGCAGGGCACATCATTGTCGATTCATTGATGGCGCACGGCGTCGAACGAACGTACGTGGTTCCCGGCGAGAGCTACCTGGAAGTGTTGGACGGACTCCACAATTCCAGCATCGACACCATCGTCTGCCGCCACGAAGGCGGGGCGGCCTACATGGCCGAGACGGACGGAAAGATGAACCAGCGTCCGGGCATCGCCATGGTCACCCGCGGACCCGGCGCGGCTAACGCACACGTCGGCCTCCACACCGCCTGGCAGGACGCAACGCCCATGGTGCTGTTCGTTGGCCTGATCCCCTTCGAGCACCGTGACCGCGAAGCATTCCAGGAATTCGACATCAAATCCTGGTTCGACACCGGCGCCAAGCGGGTCATGGTGCTGGACCACCCCGAGCGGGCCTCCGAAATCGTCGCCGAGGCCATGTTTGCCGCCATGAGTGGGCGGCCGGGACCCGTCGTCGTCGGTCTTCCCGAAGATGTCATCCGCGAAGAAGTAGACGCCACGCTGCACCCTGTCATTCCTGTGGCGCAGGGCGGCATGACGGTCACGGACTGGAAGGCGCTCAAGGCTGCGCTGAAGGAAGCCGAGAAGCCGCTGTTCGTCGTCGGCGGCAATGACTGGACCCAGGAAGGGTCCAGCGCGCTCACGACATGGCTCGAGGAGCACAACATCGCGGCGGCGGTCGAATGGCGCTGCGAGGGCACCATTCCCTTCGACTCCCCCTCCTACGTAGGCCCGATCGGCTACGGCCGGCCGAAGCCCACCTACGACCTGCTCGAGGAAACCGACCTGCTGGTCTTCGTCGGCACCGTCCCGGGCGATGTCATCACCGACGGCTTCCTGGTCCGGCAGGATTGGTCCAAGAAGAACTTCCTGGTCACCATCGACCCGTCGCTGCGGGGCCGCTCCGGCCCCGTCTCCTACCAGATCGTGGCCAAGCCTGACGTCTTTGTCCGCGACCTGGTCATGATGGACCTGCCGGTGAAGGACGAGTGGAAACACTTCACCCAGCGCATGCGCGGCGAGCAGGTCAAGTTCGCCGCCCTGCCGCCGGCCGAGCCCGGCGACGGGCCGGCCCGGATGGACACCATGATGGCGAACCTGGTCGCGGGCCTGCCGCGCGACGCCATGGTCACCCTCGGCGCCGGCGAGCACACCAACTGGGCGCACCGCTACTTCCCCACCCACGACTATGCCTCCATGCTGTCGGCCCGCAACGGTTCCATGGGTTACTCCGTCCCCTCTGCCATCGCCGCCTCGCTGGCCCACCCGGGACGGCGCGTGGTGACCATCGCCGGCGACGGCGAGTTCCTCATGAACGGGCAGGAACTGGCGACCGCCGCCCAGTACGGGGCTACCCCGCTGGTCATCGTCATGGACAACCAGGAATACGGCACCATCCGCACCCACCAGGAACGCTGGTACCCGGAGCGGATCTCCGGCACCCAGCTGAAGAATCCCGACTTCGCCCTGATGGCCCAGGCCTTCGGCGGCTTCGGGGTGAAGGTGGAGAAGGACGCCGATGTGCCCGCCGCCCTCGAAGCTGCCCTCAAGGCCATCGACGAGGACAAGACCTTCGCCCTGATCCACTTGGTGGTCGAACAGCGGGTCAAGGCCTACTGACACCCGTCAGCTGGTCGAAGGCCGGTGGCCGGGGCGTCATGCCCCGGCCACCGGTGTTTCTCGGGAAAAATCACGAAAGCGTAACCTTTCACCCTCCTCCTTCGATTAGTCAGGTGTAAGGGCGCGCCGCGCTAGCAGTACCGCGGCCGTGCCGAGCAACCTTTTGAGGAGATCCATGTCGAATAGTTTCCGCACCCTGAGCCTGCCCGCCAAGGGAGCCGCCCTGGCCGCCGTCATCGCCGTGGGAGGCGCCGGAGCCGCCGTGGCAGCACCCGCCCTGACCGCCGTCGGCGGCTCGGAGACCGCGGTCACCACCCCGGCAGTCCCGGCCACCCCGGCTGTCCCCGCCAGCGAGGGTGAGATCGCAGTCCCGGCCATCCCGGCCTCCCCCGCCGTGCCGGAAGTCCGTTCCGCAGCCGCAGGCGACGCCGAGGCCGACGTCACCGCCGGCGTAGACGGAGCAGAGGCTGACGCGGCGCTGGGCGCAGAGGCCGAGGCCGGCACCGAGGAGAACGGCGCCGCCGCCGAGCTGCGTTCGGGTGCCGCCGTGGCTCCGGCAGTCCCGGCAACCCCGGCCGTCCCGGGTGCCGACGGCTTGCCTGCCACCCCGGCCGTGCCCGCCGTCCCTGCCGTTCCGGAGCTGCCGGTAACCGCGAACGCCAAGGCCCAGGCCGCGATCGATGCCCGCACGGAAGCCGCGGAAACCCGCGCCGAACTCCGTGGCGCCGCTTCGGTCACGGTAGAAGCCGGACAGTAATTCCCGTGGTACCGGGTGCGGCGCCTACACTGGGGGCGCCGCACCCGTCGCCCGCTGTCTGAAAGAACGTCGACTTGCCCCCATCACTTCCCGACGACATCGTGTTCGCGGCGCAGTCCGGAGATGCAGCTGCCTTCAGCGAGATCTACGCCGCGCTGGCACCCGGGCTCAATGGTTACCTCAAGGTGCGCGGTTTGGATGACCACGAAGGCGCCGTGCAGGAAGTATTCCTCGCCCTCTTTTCCCGGATCCGGTCGGTGACCGGCGGCTTCCAGGGGCTGCGGACGCTGGCGTTCTCCATCGCTCACGCCCGCTACGTCGACGATGTCCGGCGGCGGGCCCGGCAGCCGGTGCTGTCGCCCTACGACCCGGATGCCGACGCCCGCGCGGTGGACTCCGCCGAAACAACTGTCCTGGAGACGCTCAGCGAGAGCGATGTGGGACGCCAGCTCAAGGAGCTGAAGCCGGAGCAGCAGGAAGTGCTGATGCTGCGCGTGGTCGCCGACCTGTCGATCGAACAGGTTGCCGAAATCATGGGCCGGAGCGCCGGCTCCATCAAACAATTGCAGCGGCGTGCCCTGCTTAAACTCAAATCCGTTCTGGAAAGGAAGGAGGCCCTGGTATGAACAGCGCTGAAATGTCCGACGACGACGCCGTCCGCCAGCTGCTGGACGAATCGGGGCTGGCTCCTTCTGCCCCGCTGGAATCTTCCTTGCTGGCCCTCCGGGCCGCCGGGGAAACCCCCATCCCGGCCCCCTCACCCGAGGTGCTGGCTTACCTGACGCCGGCTGCCGGCGCAGCGGCCGCGGGCGCCCAGGTCGTGCCGCTGCGGCGACGCCGCACGGTGCGCGGCGCCCTTGTCCTCACGGCCGCGGTGGCCGCCACCGGGCTGGGAGTGTCCGGCGTCGCGGCCGCCAACCCCGACTTCCGGGCAGCCGCGGACCAGGCCGTACGGCACGTCGTGGGCTTCCTCGCCCCATCCGGCACCGGCCAGGAAGCTCCCCGGGACCACTCCGCGCCCGGAGCCCCCGCCCACGTCCCGGCCGTAACGGGCGAAATCACGATTGAGGAAGGCGGCTCCGGCTCGGCCGACACCGGCACCGATTCCCCGGCCGCTCCCGCTGCCCCGGCACATCCTGCTGCCCCCGCGCCGCAGCCCGGGCACCAGGCGGAGCGGGCCCCTGGTCCCGATGATGCTGCCGGGCAGGATGCCAAGCGTCCGCCGGGCAAGCCGTCCCGGGACGTGCTCCCCGCGGTGCCGCCGCTGGAGGGCGGACTGCCTTATCCGTCCCTGGGCCAGCGCGACGGCAATCCCGGCAAGGGCGCCCCGCGGGAGAAGCAGGACGTGCCCGTCCCCGCTACCGGCCACCTTCCCACGCTGCCGCCCCTCCCGTCACCGGAGCGCTGACCGGCCGCCTTCGTTGGCCGCCGCCACCCCGCCACCCGGCCCCGGGAATGACGACGGCGATGCCCGCGGCGAAAAGGGATCCTCCGCAGCGGGCTCTTTCCGCAGGCGGACGATAGTGGCAGAGTTGCGCAAGGGAACACCGTTCTGTCGGGACAGGCAGGAGGATTCATGACCGCATCGCCGCTGGTACTTGGCCCGATGCTGCGCTATGTGGACCAGACGTCGGCCAGCATCTGGGTGGAAACCCGCGAAGCCGCCACCGTCGCCGTCGTGGTCCAGGGGCGCAGCTGGCAGGCAGGCACGTTCTCCGTGCGCGGCCACCATTACGCGCTGGTCGAGGCCGAGGGGCTGGAGCCCGGCAGCGTGACACCCTATCGGGTGGAGGTCGACGGCATGCCGGCCTGGCCGGAACCGGACTCGCCGTACCCGGCGCCCGTGATCCGCACCCTCACGCCCGGACGCCCGCTCCGGCTGGCCTTCGGGTCCTGCCGCACCAGCGTCGAGCATGACGCGACCGGCAACAGGCAGCACGGCGTGGACGCGCTCCGGGCATACGCGCTGCACCGTGCCGACGGGGCTGCCCGGCCCGGGGACAAGGAAGGCACCGGGACCGGGGACGCGACCGGCGAGGCACCCGACGGGACGGACCCCGGCTGGCCCGACCTGCTGCTCTTCCTCGGCGACCAGGTCTATGCGGACTCGACGTCCGAGGCGATGCAGGAGTTCATCCGCGCCCGCCGCAATATCAAGGAACCGCCCGGCGAAGAGCTGAAGGACTACGCGGAATACGCCCACCTGTACATGCTCGCGTGGTCGGACGGCGCCAACCGATGGCTGCTCTCCACGCTGCCCAGTGCGATGATCTTCGACGACCACGACATCCGCGACGACTGGAACGCCTCGCTGACCTGGCGGCGGCAGATGGCCAAGAAGCCCTGGTGGCATGGCCGCATTGTCGCCGGCCTCGCGTCCTACTGGGTTTACCAGCATCTGGGCAACCTGTCCCCGGAGCAGCGTGCCGAGGACGAACTGTGGCAGCAGGTGGTGAACCATCCGGGCGACGGCGAACCGGACCTCAGCGACGCGCTGGAAGCCTTCGCGGAACGGGCGGACCGGCAGCCGGACACCTACCGCTGGAGCTTCACCCGCGACATCGGCGGTTCACGGCTGGTCGTGCTCGACTCGCGCGCGGCCCGTGACTTGCAGCCGGACCGGCGGACGCTGCTGGACGAGGAAGAAATGGCCTGGCTGGACAGCCAACTCCAGGGCGGCTTCAAGCACCTGCTGATCGGGACCTCGCTGCCGTTCCTGCTGCCCAAGGGCCTGCACCACATCGAGTCCTGGAACGAGGCCCTCAGCGAAGGCGCCTGGGGCAAGCTGCCGGCGGCCGCCGGGGAACTGCTGCGGCGGGCCGTGGATTTGGAGCACTGGGCAGCCTTCCAGCGCACCTTCCACGAGGTGGCGGCCATGGTGCAGGAGGTGGCCGACGGCGGACGCGGACCGGCGCCGGAGACCGTCACCTTCCTCTCGGGCGACGTGCACTTCTCCTACGTGACGGAGGTGGTGCGCGACTCGGGCAGCCGGATCGTCCAGGTCGTCTGCTCGCCCGTCCGCAACCCGCTGCCCCGCTTCATGCGCTATTTCACCGCCGCCATGTCCTATGGCATCGCCGCTCCGGTCGGCGCGCTCGTAGCCCGCGGCGCGAAGGTCCCCGATCCGCCGTTCACCTGGAAGAGCCGCATGCGGCCATGGTTCGACAACAACCTGGCCAGCCTGGAGGACTCCCCCGACGGCCTGAAGATCTGGTGGGAAAAGGGCGTGGTGCACGACGGCGACGATCTGCACCCGGACTTGGAAGAGGTCGCCTCCCTGACCATCGCGCCGCAGGGCAGTCGGATCGCGCGGTAGCCCCATGGCGTGGTAGTCGGATGGCGCGTTGGCCCGAGGGCGCGATGAGGCGTAGGCCAGCGGGCGGCTGTCCGGGGCGCGCCGTCCGCCCACTTACGCTGGTGATATGGAATCGCCGATCGACAGCTACCTGCGCACCCTGCACGCCGAGATCTCCGAGCTCCGCGACGGCACGCCGTATCTGGTGGGTCCTGCCTCGGCGGTAGTGGATCCGGACGACTTCGGGATCTGCCTGGCAACCGTGGACGGCTACGTCTACGAGGTGGGCACCACGCGCAAGGAATTCACGCTGCAGTCGATCTCCAAGCCGTTCAGCTACGCGCTCGCGCTGGCCGAACTTGGTTTCGACGCGGTGGACGAAAAGGTGGATGTGGAGCCCTCCGGGGACCCGTTCAACGAGATTTCCCTCGCCGCCGGCACCGGGCGGCCGGCCAACGCGATGATCAACGCGGGCGCGCTGGCGGTCACCGGGATGATCAAGGGCTCCGGCGGCCGGTCCGCGATCAAACGGATCCTGAACACGTACTCCGAATTCGCCGGCCGGAAACTCAAGAGCAGCCCGCGGGTGTTCGAGGCCGAGCTGCGCAACAGCGACCGCAACCACGCCCTGGCCTACCTGCTGAGCTCGTTCGGCATCATCGAGGACAGCCCCACCACCGCGTTGGAGAACTACCTGCGGCAGTGCTCGGTGCAGGTGACCTGCCGGGACCTGTCCATCATGGCCGCGACCTTGGCCAACGGCGGCACCAATCCTGTCACCGGCAACCACGTCATGGACATCGGGCCGGTGGAACGGGTGCTGTCGGTCATGATGACCTCGGGCATGTACGACGACGCCGGAGACTGGGTCACCAACGTGGGGATGCCGGCGAAGTCCGGGGTGGGAGGGGGCACCCTGGCGGTCCTTCCCGGCCAGGTCGGGCTCGCGGTGTTCTCCCCGCCGCTGGACGACCACGGCGGATCGGTCCGCGGGATCGCCGTGAGCCGGCGGCTGTCCGAGGACATGGAGATGCATTTCGTCCGCTCCGCGCGTGCCGGGCGTTCCGCGATCCGCGCCAGCTACGACATCACCGTCGTTCCTTCCGGCATCCGCCGCACGGACGAGTCGGCCGAGGTGCTGCGGGAGAACGGCCATCGCGCGCAGCTGATCGAGCTCAACGGCGACCTGCTGTTTGCCGGTACGGAATCGATGGTCCGGGAGATCAGCTCGCTCCCCGACGACGTTGAGCTGGTGGTCCTGGACCTGCGCCGCGTCGACGAAGTGGGCGGCGTAGCCCTGCGCATGTTCGCCCGCCTGGAGGAGATCCTGGCCGCGGACAACCGTGAACTGCTGCTGATCGATCCGGAGGACAGGCTCGCGGACGTCTTCGTCGACACCGGGCGGCACGTGCCGGTTTTCGACACCCGCACCGGTGCCGTCGAGTTCTCCGAGAACCGCCTTATTGCCCGCTACGGGGATCCGCTGGGCGTGCCCACGTCGGTGCCGGTGGAGCAGTCGCTGGCCCTGGGCACCCTGCACCCGCACGAAATTGTCGCCCTGGTGGAACGCATGGAGCCCGCGAAGTACGAGGACGGCGAGATCGTCCGGCGGGTCGGCCAACGGTTTGGCGGTGTGTACTTCATTGTCTCCGGCCGGATCAGCACCATCGCCGCCGACTCCGAGGGACGGCGGGTCAAGCTGAGCACGCTCAGCGCCGGCATGACGTTCGGCGAACTGGCGCTGGGCAGCGAGGACCGGCAGGAAACCACCGAGAAAGCGGACGGACCGGTGGAACTCATGGTGCTCTCCTCGGAGGCGATCGAAGAACTCGAGGAGCAGGACCCGAAACTGGCGATGCGCCTGTGGAAGGCGCTCACCCGCGACGCCTACACTCGCGTGGACCAGTTCCTGCGCGAAACCGCCGTCCGGATCCGCGACTGACCGTCCACGGCGGCCCGCTGCCGGCGGCCCGATGGGCATCCGCGAGCCGGAATCAACTATAGTTACGGGCAGTCGTAGCATCTGCCACATCGGCAACAGAAACCACACCAGCCTCGGTCTCTCCGTGTCTTGTTCCCGGCAGAGGTTGCAGAAAGGAACGTGTGAACTTTTTCGAGTTTCTCGCGAAACGCGCCGACGACATGCTGGAAATGGGCATCGAGCATGCCGTTCTCGTGGGCGTTTCGGTCATGCTCGCCACCGTGATCGGGGTCGGCCTGGGCATCGCGACGTATCGGCACGAACGGCCGCGCGAAACAGTCCTCGCGGTCACCGGTGCTTTCCTGACCGTTCCCTCCTTCGCGTTGTTCATCCTCCTCATCGGTCCCCTGGGCTTGGGCGCGCTGCCCGTCGTCGTCGCCCTCACCATGTATGGCCTGCTGCCCATCGTCCGCAATACCATCACCGGCCTTCGCGAAGTGGATCCTGCCATCGTGGAATCGGCCAAGGGCATGGGCATGAGCCGGACCCAGCGGCTGCTGAGGATCGAACTGCCGCTGGCGTGGCCGGTGATCATCACCGGCATCCGCGTCACCACCCTGATCCTGCTGGGCATCGCTGCCATCGGCGCGATCGTCCTGGGCCCGGGCTACGGCGAGCTGATCTTCACCGGCCTGGCCCGGGTGGGCACGCCGGTGGCCGTCAACATGGTCCTGGCCGGAACCCTCGGCGTGATTGTCCTCGCCATCCTGTTCGACCTGCTCTTCCACACCGTCCGCAAGCTGACTACCTCCAAAGGAATCCGATGACCGTTTCCGACCATCAGACCCCCCAGCCCAGGCCGGTCAAGATCCGCTTACAGAACCTGTCCAAGAGGTTTCCCGGGCAGAAGGACAACGCGGTCGACGACCTGACCCTGGACATCTACGAGGGCGAGATCGTGGTGCTGGTCGGCCCGTCGGGATGCGGCAAGACCACCACCATGAAGATGATCAACCGGATCATCGAGCCCACCTCCGGCCGGATCATCCTGGACGGCGAGGACGTCACCACCACCGACCCGGACCAGCTCCGCCGCCGCATCGGCTACGTCATTCAGCAAGTCGGCCTGTTCCCGCACATGACCATCGGCGAAAACGTGGCCACCGTGCCCAAGCTGTTGGGCTGGGACGCCAAACGGATCTCCGCTCGGGTCGACGAGTTGCTGGACATGGTCAACATGCCGCCGTCGACGTACCGCAACCGCTACCCCAAGGAGCTCTCCGGCGGACAGCGGCAACGGGTAGGGGTGGCGCGTGCTCTGGGCGCAGACCCGGAAGTGATGCTGATGGACGAACCGTTCGGGGCGATAGACCCGATCACCCGGGACCGGCTGCAGAACGAATTCCTGCGCCTGCAGTCGGAGGTGCGCAAGACCATCGTGTTCGTCACCCATGACATCGATGAAGCGATCAAGATGGGCGACCGGATCGCAATCCTGCAGGACCGCTCCCGGATTGCCCAGTACGACACCCCGGAGCAGATCCTGACCGCCCCTGCCAATGATTTCGTCTCCGACTTCATCGGCAACGGCGCCTCCCTCAAGCGGCTGAACCTGAGCCGGGTGGCCGATATCGAGCTGACCCAGTGGCCGACCGTCCGGCTGGACACCCCGGCCGAGGACGCGCTGGAGCAACTGCGGCGCAGCGACCGCTCGGCGCTCCTGGTGCTCGACCACGCCGGGCGGCCCCGCCGCTGGGTGGGTGCGGACGACCTGCACCGGGCCGGCGCACGCGCGCTGGACGAAGTGGGCCTGCCGCCGGAAGCAATCCTGGAACCAAGGGCTACGCTGTCCGATGCGCTCAACGAACTGATCACCGCACGCTACAGCGTGACGATCGTCGTGGACTCGCACGGCGTCTACCAGGGCGTGGTGGATATCGAACAGATCAACGAGGCCATCCGGGCCATGCGGGACACGGCGGTCGCTCGAGCCCGGGCCGGGCTGGGCGAGGTGGCCGAAGCCGTACAGGCGGGTGGCTGACGTGGCCGCTGCCGCACCACACTCGGTGCACGACCAGGACGTTGTCGCCCAACCACCGGCCAGGACGCGGCGCCGGACCCTGACCGGTTACCTGCTGGTGCCCGCCATCCTGGCGCTGGCCTGCCTGGCGCTGTACCTGTATGTCGGCTCGCAGGAACTGGACAGCATCGAGGCGCGTGCCCTGGCCCCCGCCAACCTGGCCGCCGCCCTGGGCCGGCACCTGCAGCTGACCGCGGTCTCGACGCTGCTGACCCTGGTCATCGCGGTGCCGCTGGGCATCCTGTTCACCCGCCCGGCCATGCGCCGGGTCCGCCCCTACCTGATTACCCTGCTGACCCTGGGACAGGCGGTTCCGACCATCGCCGTGCTTGTCCTGCTGGCCGTGGCGTTTCTGTTCCTGGGTTTCCAGGCCGCCATCGTGGGCCTGGTGCTTTACGCCATCATCCCGGTGCTGCTCAACACCATGGTGGGCCTGGAGCAGGTCGACGAATCCGTGCTGGAAGCCGGGCGGGGCATGGGCATCTCCAAGTTCGGCGTCCTGCGCCGGCTCGAATTGCCCCTCGCGGTGCCGATCATGCTGGCCGGCGTTCGCACCGCCCTGGTGATCAACGTGGGTACGGCCACCCTGGTGACCTACATCAACGCGGGCGGACTCGGGGACATCATCGTGGCCGGGCTGTCCACCAACCGCGTGCTGGTCCAGATTGTCGGCGCCGCGCTGACGGCGGTGCTGGCACTGCTGATCGACTACCTGGCGAGCATCGCCGAAGACTTCCTGCGCCCGAAAGGGCTTTAGGCCATCCCCTGCATGACGAAAGAGGAATGATGAAAGCGAATAGTTCACGGAAGACGGCGTTCGCCGCGTTTGGCGCCGGAGTGGCCTTGCTGCTGACGGCCTGCGGCGGCGGCGACGCAGCCGAGGCGACCGGCGACGGCGAGCTTGCGGGCGCGCACTTCACGGCGGGCTCCAAGGAATTCACCGAATCCATCCTGCTTGCCCAGATCGCGGCCGTCGCGCTCGAGGATGCCGGCGCCACCGTCGAGGACAAGACGGGCATCTCCGGCAGCGCCACCGTACGCGAGGCCCTGCAGTCGAGCCAGGTGGACTTCTACTGGGACTACACCGGAACCGGCTGGGTCAATGTCCTCGGCCACACCACCGAGGACGTGCCGGAAGACCTCTACGGCGCCGTCGCGAAGGAAGACGCGGAGAACGGCGTCGCCTGGCTGGAACCGGCGCCGTTCGAGAACACCTACCGGATCGCCGCCAAGAAGGAGTTCGCGGAGGCCGAAGGCATCACCAACATGACCGAAGCCGCCGCATTCATCCAGAAGAACCCGGACCAGGGTGCCGTCTGCGCCGCCAGCGAGTTCATTAACCGCGACGACGGGCTCCCCGGCCTGGAGAAGGCGTACGGTCTTGAGTTCAGCAAGGTAGTGGAGCTGGACCTGAACCTCATCTACACACAGGTCGGCGGATCCTGCCAGTTCGGCGAGGTCTTCTCCACCGATGCCCGGGTCATCTCCAACGAACTGACCGTGTTGGAAGACGACAAGGAATTCTTCGTCCCGTACCAGGGCTCCATGACCCTGCGCCAGGAAACCCTGGACGAGTACCCGGCCATTGCGGAGATCATGGCTCCGATCAGCGCCGCGCTGACCAATGAAGTCATCACCGGGCTCAATGGCCGGGTGGATAACGACGGCGAGGATCCCCGCGACGTCGCCGAGGAGTGGCTGCAGGAGCAGGGCCTGGTGGGCTAGCCACCGGACCTTGCTTCCGCAGAACGGCCAGCGGCCGCCGGTCACCACGACCGGCGGCCGCAGGCCGTCTCAGGCTCCGCGAAACCGCCGGCAGTCCCGGGCCTCCCCGAAACCGCCCGCGTCTCAGGCCTCCGCGAAACGTCCCACCGTCTTCTGCGCATCGATCCCCGGCAGGGCTGCGGCGAAGATGCGGTAGTAAGCGAGCTCCTCGCGGGTCCGCACCGGCGGATCCAGCACACCTGCCTCGTGCTCGAGCTCGGCTTCGCTGACCGAGGCTTCGAAGTGTTCGCGGAGCACATCGTTCATGCCGGTGCCCTCGCCGAATTGCTCCTTCGGCCGCCAGAGCACCTCGTGCGGAACCATCCCGTCGAAGGCCTTGCGCAACAGCCATTTGGCCGGCCGCTCCGGTCCGGTCAGTTTCCACGCCGGCGGCAACGCCAAGGCCAGTTCCACCATGTCCAGGTCCAGGAAGGGCAACCGCGGTTCGATCCCGTTGGCGCCGGCCACCCGGTCCACCCGCTGCAGTCCCCCGATCGGCATGCCTTCGATGGTCTCCAGCAGGTCCTCGTGCAGCGCCTCGCCGGAGTCGTGGCGGCCGTAATGCGAGTAGCCAGCGAACAGCTCGTCGGCGCCCTCGCCCACCAGCACGATCTTCACGTGTTCGGCGGCCAGCCGGGACACCAGGAAGTTCGGCACCGCGCTGTGCACCAGCGTCGGGTCAAAGGATTCAAGCTCCGCGATCACCTGCGGTACCAGCGCGATCGCATCCTCGGCGGTGTAGACCAGCTCGTGGTGCTCGGTCCCCGCGGCGGCCGCCATCACCCGGGCTGCGAGCAGGTCGGCGCTGCCCTCCAGCCCGACGGCGAACGTCTTCAGAACCTTCCCGCGCTCGGAGGCCTTGCGGGCCGCCACGGCCGTGACGATGCTGGAGTCCACCCCGCCCGACAAGAGGACGCCCACCGGCACGTCAGCCTCCAGGCTGCGCTCCACCGCCCGGACCAGGGTTTCGCGCAGGGCATCGAAGACCCACTGCGGCGGATCCTCGTCCGGCCGCCGGCTCTTGAGCAGCACCGGGGCGCCCGCCGGGAAGACTGGCCCCGCCATCAGGCCGTCCTCCGGCGTCCAGGCATGGCCCGGCGGAAACGGCTCCACGAAAGGCCGCCACTCGTCGTCGAACGCCTTCATTTCGGAGGCAAACAGCACGGTTTCTTCGCGCCGCGCCCAGTACAACGGGGACAATCCGAGCAGGTCCCTGGCCGCGACGAACCGCCCGTCATCGCCCGCGACCACCAGGGCAAACGGACCCCAGAGCTTCTCGAAGGCGGCCACGCCGAGCTCCTCGTACAGCCGCAGCGCGGCCTCCAGATCGGAGCGGGTCCGGAAACCCTCATGCCCGAGCCGGTCGCGGATCCGGCGGTAGTTGTAGATCTCGCCGTCGCCAACCAGCCACGCGTCGCCGTCGCGGCCGGCCAGGGGTTGCTGCCCGTTCTCCGGATCGACGATGGCCAGCTGCCGGCTGCCGAGCCAGGAATTGCCCACCCGGCGCGACCCCGATCCGTCCGGCCCACGGTGTGCCAACCGGTCCAGCATCCGTTCGCCCGCTGTCGCATCGAACTCCCCGTGGGCAGCCACTATCCCTGACATCTGCATCCCGCCTTCGCGCTTGTTCAACAAATCCGGCGCCGCATGCGGCCGGGCTCTGTCCGCCCCAGGCGCTGCGACGCGACTTCTCCAGCATAGCCAGCCGGCGCCCACGCCCTTCCCCGCCGGTGGCGGGCCGGGCCGGCAGGCTCCACCGTTCCCCGCCCCGGAGCCGTCGCGGTCCGGACCACCCGCCGCCGCTCTCTAGACTGGTAGGCATGACTGCAACGCTGGTGGCCAAGGACCTCTCGGGCGGCCACGGCCACCGCACCCTGTTCTCCAACCTGAACCTGACCGTCGCGCCGGGCGACGTCGTCGGGGTGGTCGGCGCCAACGGTGCCGGCAAGACCACGCTGCTGCGGATCCTGGCAGGCGGGGACGCACCGCTGGCGGGGTCGGTGAGCACGGCGCCCTCGGACGCCTTTGTCGGCTGGCTGCCGCAGGAACACGAACGGATTCCCGGCGAGACCATCGCCGCCTACCTCGACCGCCGCACCGGTGCCGCGGCCGCCACCGCCGCCATGGAAGCCGCGGCCGAGGCGCTGGGCTCCGGCTCCAAGCAGGCCGGCGACGCCTACGCCGCCGCCCTGGACCACTGGATGGCCAGCGGGGCCGCGGACCTGGAGGACAGGATCCCGCCCATGCTGGCCGAGCTCGGCCTGGACGTCGGCCCGGACGCCCCGATGACCGGGCTTTCCGGCGGCCAGGCCGCACGCGCCGCCCTGGCGGCCCTGCTGCTGAGCCGATTCGACGTGGTCCTGCTGGACGAGCCCACCAACGATCTGGACCTGGCGGGACTGGCCCGGTTGGAGTCGTTCGTGCAGGGCCTGCGCGGCGGCGCGGTGCTCGTTTCCCACGACCGCGAGTTCCTGGCCCGCTGCGTGACCACCGTGGTGGAGTTGGACCTGGCCCAGAACAAGGTGGCGGTGTACGACGGCGGCTACGACGCCTTCCTGGAGGAGCGGGCCGTGGCGCGCCGCCACGCCCGCGACGCGTACGACGAGTTCGCGGAGAAGAAGGCGGACCTCGTGTCCCGGGCCCGGACCCAGCGCGAGTGGAGCTCGCAGGGAGTCCGGAACGCCATGAAGAAGAATCCGGACAATGACAAGATCCGCCGCAAGGCCAGCACGGAGTCCTCCGAAAAGCAGGCGCAGAAGGTGCGGCAAATGGAGTCCCGGATCGCCCGGCTGGACGAGGTGGAGGAGCCCCGCAAGGAGTGGCAGCTGCAGTTCAGCATCGGCGCCGCCCCGCGCTCCAGCTCGGTGGTCGCCACCTTGAACCAGGCCACCGTCCGCCGCGGCGCCTTCACGCTCGGCCCGGTCTCGCTCCAGGTCAACGCCGGCGAGCGCATCGGCATCACGGGCCCCAACGGCGCGGGCAAGTCCACCCTGCTGCGCCTCCTGCTGGGACACCAGCAGCCCGACGACGGCGCCGCCGGCCTGGGTGCCAGCGTCGCCATCGGCGAGATCGACCAGGCGCGCGGCCAGCTCGCGGAGGACCGGCCGCTCGGTGCCGCCTTCGAGGCACTGGTACCGGACTACAGCCAGGCCGAGGTCCGCACGCTGCTGGCCAAGTTCGGTCTCAAGGCCGACCAGGTGTCCAGCGCCGTCGGCGCCCTCTCCCCCGGCGAGCGCACCCGGGCCGCCCTCGCCCTGCTGCAGGCCCGCGGCGTGAACCTGCTGGTCCTCGACGAACCCACCAACCACTTGGACCTGCCCGCCATCGAACAGCTGGAGCAGGCGCTGGACGGCTACGACGGCACGCTGCTGCTGGTCTCGCATGACCGCCGGTTGCTGGAAAACGTCCGGCTGGACACCCGCTGGGACGTCGACGCCGGCCAGGTCACCGTGCGGTGAGCGCGCCGGTTAGACCAGCGTGACGTTGCGGGTCCGGTGATCGTAGCGGAAGGTGACCGCCCCGCCGTCGTGGTGCAGTTCGTGATCCGGTCCGTTCGGGATGCCGTACGCGCCGTAGTTTTCCACCCAGGACCGGTTCAGCGCGGCCTTAAACTTGTAGAAGCCGGCGGGCAGTTCCACGGTGAGGCTCCACAGGCCGGAGGCGGAGTCGAGCCGCATCTGCGCGGCCTCCGCCTGGGGCTGCCACCTGCAGGAAAAGCACGGGCCCGTGTACGGTGCGGCGCGGATTACCGACGGCGTCTATGGCACCGGCCCGCCGGACAGCAGATCGGCTTCGGCGCCTTCCAGCGGCAGCCGGCGGACGGCTTCGCTCACGGTCGCGGTGCCGCCGGCGGTAGTGCCGTGCAGCGTGGCCGCAACCACCGCGTCCAGGACTTTCTTCAATCGAATATCAAGACGGTTCATCGGTTCTGCCCCCATAGTCTGTCCCCCGGGGTGGATCACCAAGGCCAGTAACTCCCACGCCCGCTGACACTTAGTCGAAACGGCCTGGACCCATTCGTCCGTCTCACCGGCGTCCTGGTGGGCCCGCACCGATAGTGGAACCTCGGACGGGGACCGTCCCCGGAGACCGTCACCTTCCTCTCCGGCGACGTCCACTTCTCCTACGTGTCCGAGGTGCAGCGGTCCTCGGGCAGCCGCATCGTCCAGGCCGTGTGCTCCCCGGTACGCAATCCGCTGCCGCGGTTCCTCCGACCTTTCACCGCGGCGTTGTCCTACGGGGTGGCCGCCCCTGTCGGGGCGCTGGTGGCGCACGGCGCGAAGGTCCCGCAGCCGCCGTTGAGGTGGAAAGGGCTCGAGCGGCCGTGGTTCGACAACAACCTGGCCACCCTCGAGGAGTCCGACGACGGCCTGAAGTTCCGGTGGGAAAAGGGCGTGGTGCACGACGGCGAGCACCTGCAACCCGCAGCTGGAAGAGGTCGCCTCCCTGACCGTCGAGCCGCGCGGCGATCGGATCCCGCAGGGCCGCCGCGCCCCGCTAAACCCACCGGTTAGGCGCGGTCCCAATCACCCCGCGACTGCCGAGGGGGCCTGCTCGCCGCGCCGCTCCCAGGGCAGCAGCAGCAGCGTCGCGACCCGGAACACCAGATTGATCAGCAACCCGAGCAGCCCGGTGAGGGCGAGGCCGGCATAGACTTCGCCGACCTCGAACTGCTGGCCGGCGCGGCGGATCATGGCACCGATACCGTATTCGGCGGCGACGAACTCTGCTGCGATGAGGGTGATGAGGCAGGTCGCCATCCCGAGCCGCAGCCCGTTCAGCAGCGGCGGCGCGATCGCCGGGAACAACAGCCGGATGAAGAAGCGCCACCCGGTGGCGCCGAAGTTGCGTCCCGCTTCGAGCAGCTCGGTGTCGACATCCCGGACGCTCCCCCGCGTGCTGATGATGATCTGAAAGAACGCAGTGGCGAACGCAGTCAGGATGTAGGCGATCTCCCCGCGGCCGACGATGATGATGAACAGCGGGAGCACCGCGATCTTCGGCAGCGGGTAGAGCGTATCCGTCAGCGGGCGGATGAGCAGTTCGACGATGCGCCACCGCCCGGACGCGACGCCGATGACGACGCCGGCCACTGCCGCGACCGCGAACGCGGTCGCCAACCGCTGCAACGTGAGCACGATGTCCAGGGCGAGGCGCCCGTGCAGGAACTCGCCGACCATCAAGACGACGATGTCGCTCGGGGGCACGAAGAACCGCGGATCGAGTAGGCCGAGCCGAGTCGTGGACTCCCACAGGATGAGGACCGCGACCGGAATGGCCCATGCCTGCGCCAAGCGCAGCACGGCCGCGTTCATCGGATCCCCCGCAGGCCGCGCCGCCACGGCAGGAGCCGGTCGGCGAGCGCATCGAACCCGACCGAACTCAGCAGGCCCAGCACGGCGATGCACAGCAGCGCCACGTACATGTCGGTGACCCGGAGGATCTGCCAGTTCGACCAGAGGAACTGTCCCAGCCCGGTACCGGAGCCGACCATCTCGATGGCGATGACCGAGATCAACCCGAACCCCAGCGAGAGGCGAATGCCGGTGACGATCGACGGCAGCGCGCCGGGCACCAGGACTCGGAAGAACCGGCGCGCGCCCCGCGAGCCGTAGTTATCTGCCGCCTCCAGGAGGGTGTGGTCGATGCTCCGCACCCCGGCGACCGTGTACAAGACCATGACCACGAGTGGTGTCACGAGCGCCGTGAGCAGGATCGCCGTCTCGGTTCGCCCGAGCAGGAAGGTGAGAAACGGGAAGAACAACACCCCCGGAATCGGGTACAGGAACGCGAGCACGGTGCTCGTGCCGCGCTCCGTCCACCGGGAGGCGGTGATCGCGATCCCGACCGACACGCCAATGAGGATCGCCAGGACGATCGTCACGAGCACGCGGAGGACCGTCGCAACGATATCGCCGCCCAGGCCCGACTCGACATCGAACACGATCACGCCGCGCGCGATGATCTCCGTCGGCGGCGGGAAGAACGTCGAGCGGATGACCTCCGCCCGGCTCAAGAGCTCCCATGCCCCGAGAATGAGCACCGGCCCGACGACGAGCGCCCCCTTCTCGCGGAGGACACGGAGGTTCACGGCTCATCCACCGCCATCGCCGTCTGGACCTCGACCCGCAGGTGCTCCCAGATGCCCTGCGAGAGGGCCGCGAACTCCGGGGTGCCGCGCAGTTCGGGGCCGCGCGGCGACGGGAAATCCAGCTCGACGATTTCCCGGATGCGACCCGGGCGCGCCGACATCAGCGCGACGCGATCGGAGAGGAAGACCGCCTCATCGATCGCGTGCGTGACGTACAGCACCGTCGGGCGCGCTTCGAGGCGCAGCTCGAGGATCTGCTCCTGGAGCAGCGTCCTCGTCTGCGCATCGAGGGCGCCGAGCGGTTCGTCCATCAACAGGATCTCGGCGTCTTGAGCGAGCGCGCGGGCAATTCCGACGCGCTGCTTCATTCCGCCGGAGAGCTGGTGAGGGTAGAAGTCCGCGAAGCGTGCCAGGCCGAGGCGAGCCAACTGCTCCTCGGCGACGGCGGCCGCCTCCTTCTTGGGGACGTCACGGTTGCGCGGGCCGAACATGACGTTCTCGCGCACCGACAGCCAGGGGAACAGCGCATGATCCTGGAACACCATGGCGGTCTTCGGCCGTCCGGGCTTCGAGGTGCGGATCTCCACCGTGCCCGATGTCGGTTTGTACAGGTCGGCGACCAGCCGCAGGAGGGTTGACTTGCCGCATCCGGACGGACCGACGATCGACACGAACTCGGCGTCGGCGATCTCCAACGACACGTCCTCGAGCGCGCTCACCTCCTGCTTGCCGGGGAACCGCTTCGCAACATCGGCTAACCGAACCTTCACCTCACCGCTCACGGCCCCTACCTCTCCGGGTCAGTTCCCGAGGACCGCGTCGCGCCAGGTGAAGTCCCAGATCTCTTCCTCCGGAATGATCTCTTCGTAGTTGAGCGACCCCTGCTCCATGAAGAACTCCTGATACCGCAGCAGCGTCTCGAAGTCGACGCTCAGGTCAGCGGGGATGTGGTGCTGCCGCGACGCCGCGATGGCCGCGGGGTCGGCGCCTGTGTACTCCACCACGAGATCAAGCATTTCGTCGGTGTTCCAGCCGTTCTCGGCGAGGTCCTCCGCAGTCATCGTGTACGCCCGCATGAAGTCCTCCGCGAGTTGCGGGTTCTCCTCGGCCCAGTCGGTGTTATAGATGATGCCGGTGAACGGCAACGGCTCGGTGTCAGGTGTCTCCCATGGCCGGAAGCCAGCACCGCTGTTCTCCGCCTGCGTCGGGAACGGCTCCGACAGGATGCCCCCGGCGATGGCACCGTTCGCGAGTGCGGGCACCTGGTCAGGGAACGGGATGTGCTCGAGGGTGATTTCGGACATCGACAGTCCGACCCGTTCGAGGGCGAAGCCGAGCAGCGCCTCGGTCACGACCCCGGGCGCGTTCGCGGCGAACGTCTCGCCAGCGAGGTGGGACATGTCCTCTGCGAGCGCGGCGGCCTCCTCGGCGTTGGACGCCAGCTGGGACGAGATGATGAAGTAGTCCTCGATGTAGCCGGCGTGCATCGGCGCGACGTAGCTCACGGGCAGCCCCTCGTCGAACGCGTTGTAGGCGGCCGAGCCGATGCCGGCGAAGCCGATCTCGTATTGCCCCGTCGCGACGCCGGTGATCGACTCGTTGCCGCTGGTGACCTCCACCATCTCCAGGTTGAGCCCGACCTCCTCGGCGTATTTCTCCGCGGTGGCGAAGAGCGGCAGCGAGGAACCGGTGGCCAGGTAGGCGACCCGGATGACGTCGGCGTCGGTGTTGCCGCCGCCGGTCGGGTCGCCTTCCGGGTCCCCCGCACATCCGGCGAGAACGAGTGCCGCGGCGAGCCCCGCGGCGGCGAGCCGGGGGCTGCGGGGACGGGATTCAGTGCTGTGGATCATCGTGAACTCCCTTTGTTCGTTCTTCGCGGTGGGCTACTCGGGGGCGGGTTCGTGGTCCCGGGCCATGAGCCAGGAGGGACGCCCGGTGATCTTGGCGTCGATCACCAGGGCGCGGTCGCGCGCGGAGTCGAGCCACGCCGAGATCCCTCCGAGATCGTCCAGCGACCGGACGGTGATCGCGTCGCAGCCGTAGCCACGCGCGATCGCGGCGATGTCGGTGTCGGGGAAGCGGACGATCTCCTGCTCTTGGGCGGTCGCGTCGGGGAACAGGTGGACCTCCGCGCCGTAGGCGCTGTCGTTGTAGACGACGATGAGCATGCCGAGCCCCAGGCGCACGACGGTGTCGAGCTCGGCCGCCGCCATGAGGAGCGCCCCGTCGCCGACACCGAGCACCGGCATCCGGTCCGGACGGGCGACCCCCGCGCCGATGGCGCTCGCCAGTCCGAGGCCGATGGCCTGGAACGACAGTGGCAGGACGTACCCCTGGTCGTCGGGGACCCGGAGGTGGGCGCCCGGATAGCAGTTGACGTTGCCGCCGTCGACGACCACGACGCGCTCCATCGGGAGCATCGCATCGAGTGCGTTGGTTAGGGTGGCCGGGTCGGCGAAGCCGTGCTCACTGACCGGTTCGACCGGCTGGTCCGACCAGTACCGGACGCGGGTCACTCGGTCGCGTACCTCCGGCGTGCGGTAGCCGACGCGGGCGGGCCCGGCCGACAGCAGAGCCGCTCTCGTGGCATGGGCGACGGCGGCGGCGTCGCCGATGATGCCGAGGTCGACGAGGCGGTGCTTGCCGATCGCCTCGGCGCGGTCGTCGACCTGAACGAGGGTGGCGTCGGCGGTCAGCGTGCCGCCGCGCGTGGTCCAGTGGTTGAGAGCCACGCCGAATCCGACAATGAGGTCCGCGTTGCGCACCAACTCGGAGGCGCCGTCGGTAGCGAATCCGCCCATGATGTCGAGCGCCCAGTCGTCGCCCTCGAAGACGCCGCGGGCCCCGCCGGAGGCGATGAGCAGGGCTCCCGCCGCGGCGGCGAGCTCCCGGATCTCATGTTTCGCGCCCCGGCTCCCGCGGCCGCCGACGATGACCGGGCGTTCGGCGCGGGCGAGGAGCGCCGCGAGCGCTTCGACATCCGCAGCCGCGATGGTCGGCCTCGCCACGTGCAGTTGGGACGCCGGATGGGTGGTTGGGTAGCGGATCTCCCGCTCCTGGAGGTCGATCGGCATCGAGAGCACGACGGTCGCGCGCTCCACCTGCGCAACCCGGAAGGCGCGCGCCGCATCGGCGATCGCGGTCTCCGCAGAGTGGATCCGCATCGGGATGGCGCCGAGCGCCGCGACGGCCGCGTCCTGGTCAATGTAGAAGTTCGAGGTGACATCGCCGATCGAGGTGTCCGCGGCAAGCACGAGCAATGGCGTGTGGCACTTGGCCGCCTCCGCGACCCCGGTGAGCGAGTTCGTCAGCCCGCAGCCCTGGTGCAGACTCAGCACGCTCACCTCGCCGGTGATCCGGGAGTAGGCGTCGGCCATCGATGCGGCCCCCGCCTCGTGGCGCGCGGCGACGTAGCGGGTACCGTTCGCGATGAGCGCGTTCGTCACCAGGAAGTTGCCGCTGCCGACTACCCCGAACGCCTGGGAGACCCCGAATTGGGCGAGCATGCGGCCGACGGCGTCGGCGACCCTCAGCATCTGCGTCATGGCACTGATTCCGCTTCCCCCGGTCGTCGGCGACCGCTTGACGGCCATACTAGGCGAGCCCCGGAATTTCGTCCATATATCCGGCACCAGCACCTTGACCAGGGTTAATAAGGGACACCATTGGGCCCTTGACCGCCCGGGGACCTGGGAGTAACTTATTGGACAACCGAAAGGTTGATCAAGGGAAGAGTTGAATAACGTGACTGGTAGCAGCGACGAGGCCCTCCTGGACAGGGCGTTCATGGCCTTGGCAGATCCGGCCCGCCGCCGCATCATCGCCCGGCTCAGCCGCGGACCGGCAACGGTCAACGAGCTGGCCGAGCCCTTCGAAATCTCCAAGCAGGCGGTTTCGAAGCACATCCAGGTCCTCGAGCAGGCACAGTTGGTCACCCGCACCAGGGAAGCCCAGCGCCGGCCCGTTCACCTGAACGCTGCACGGCTCGAAGCGCTCACCGCGTGGATCGACCAGTACCGGCTGGTTCGGGAGGCGCAGTACCGCGGACTGGACGCCGTGCTCGGCCAACTATCCAAGGACAAGACATGACCAACTCACTCAAAGTCGCCCTCCCGGAGGGCCTTCCGTTCATCGATACCGAACGCGAGTTCGACTATCCCGTCGCCGACGTTTTCCGCGCGCACAAAGACCCCGACCTCCTCAAGCAGTGGCTGGGCCCGCGGGGCATGAAGATGGACGTCGATCATTACGACTTCCGCACCGGCGGCAGTTACCGCTACCTCCACACCGGACCCGACGGCCAGCAGTACGCCTTCACCGGCATTTTCCACACGATCCGCGAGAACGAGTTCGCCATCCAGACGTTCGAGTTCGGCGGCTACCCGGACGTCGTGAGCCTCGAGTTCATGACCTTCGAGGACCTGGGCAACGGACGCTGCAAACTGATCGGCCATTCCGTCTACCCCACGCTGGAGGCCCGCGACGGCATGGCCCAGTCCGGCATGGAAAGCGGCATGAGCGAAGGCTACGAGCGGCTGGACGAACTGCTCGCGGGCGCCCGCACCGGATAAAAGGGCGCCACTGCCGCGCCTTGGGGTCGGAGCCTGTCGGGCCCCGGCCCTTTTGCCGCGCGCACTTCGCTGTTCAACCGTTCCCGCCCGCAACCACCATTGGCCTCCTCGGAATTAGAAAGTATGCTGAGGATTCCCTGCACCCTAGTCGGAAGGTGGTTTCATGGCGAACGATGATGAAGGACGCAAGGAAGTAGCCAAGATCCTGAAGGACGCTGACATCGGCGTCCTCACCACGGTCAATGCCAGCGGTCAGCTGTTTAGTCGGCCCCTGGCGCTACAGGAAGCAGAGTTCGACGGGGACCTGTGGTTCGTGACGCACGATCCCTCGCCCAAGGCCAACGAAATTCGAGCCAATCCGCACGTCAACGTGTCGGTCAGCGGGTCGGACGGCTACCTCTCCATCTCGGGCACCGCCTCAATCGTCCGCGACCAGGCGAAGATCGACGAACTGTGGGGGCCCATGATGGAACCGTGGTTCGAAAACGGCAAGGACGACCCGACGGTGGCTTTGCTCCGGGTCGAGGCCCACACGGCCGAATACTGGAAGCCGGATTCCCCCAAGGTGGCCACGCTGTTCAAGCTGGCCAAGGGAATGGTCACCGGGAAGAAAGCAGACGACGTCGGCAAGAACGACGTCGTCAACCTTTAGCCGGAGGCATTTGCCGATCGGCAAGACAGCACGCACTTAAGGAGTCAGCAATGTCCGGAAATCTTTTGGCCCGTTCTGTGCACGACCTTACTGCCGCCGCCTGGTTCGGCGGATCACTGATGGGCGCCATCGGTCTTAACGGTGCGGCCGCCGCCGCCCAGGATCCGCGGGAGCGGACCCGTCTGTCCAGCATCGGCTGGATGAAGTGGGCACCGGTCCAGACCCTGGCCTTCGTATCGCACCTTGCTTCCGGTTTGCCGCTGTTGGCGGGCAACAAGGGCAGGATGGTCAAGCAGGAAGGGGTTGCGCGGAATACCGTGATCAAGACCGTTGTCACCCTGGCCGGCGCGGGCGTCACCCTCTACGCCGGCATGCTGGGCAAGAAGGTGGAGAAGATGGCCGAGCAGGGGGCAGAGGGCGCCACCGAGCCGTCGCCGATGGCATCACCGGAACTTAAGTCTGCCCAGAAGCAGCTCAAGCTGCTGCAGTGGACCATCCCGGCCTTCGCCGGCACTGTCATCGTGCTCGGTGCCAAGCACGGTGAAATGCAGCGGCCCGCCACCTTCCTGGAGGGGCTGCTCAAGCACTAAAGGTGAAGGCCCGCCCACGCGGTTTGCCATGTCCGGCGCGAGCCGGACATGGGCCGCGGATGGGCGGGCCGCCTGCTTTGTGTCTTTCGGTGGGCTGGTGCCGGCCGCCCATGACGAAGGCACCCGCCGGCGTAGGCTTCCCTTGACCCCTCCCCCTTCGGAGCGTCAGCCACCCGGTGCGCCGGCTGCGCGTGCTGCACGGTTACGATTGTTGAAACGTTAACATCGGACGGCAGAAGAAGTGGGGAACGGGCATGCCGGCAGCATCATGACGGCCACCAAGGCGGCGGCCGTCTTCGCGTGGGCTGCCATCGCCGGCATTTCGGCTGCCGGGCTGCTGGTGATGGGCCAGGTCATCGCGGCTTCGATCGTCGCTCCGCCACGGTTCGATCTGGTGGCCGTCCTCTCCGTGCTGATGCTGGTGCTGGCCTGGCATCTGCGCGTGGATACACCGCTCATGCGGCGCCAGACCACCGCCGCGATGACCGCCGCCGTGATCGTCTGCAACGACCTCACCGCCCCGCTGCACGAAACGGTGGCGGTGGTGGGAGTCGGACTGCTGGCCACCCGCGTGGTTTTTTGGCGCTTCCGCTGGGGAGAGGTGTACTGGTTTATCAGCCGGCTGCTCGCCTCCGCCGTGCTGGTAGCGGTGTTCCAGGCCTTCCACGCCGGCGGTTTTGCCTGGCCGGCCGCCCTGCTGGCCGGCTGGCTGGCCTTCTTCCTGACCGCGATCGCCGTCGAGCGTGCCTTCGCCACCACCGCAACGCGAAGCAGCACCTTCCGCAACGGCATCGGTTGGGCGCCGGCCCTGTGCACGCTGGCCATCAATCTGCTCCTGTGCCTGGCCGCCCAGTACGCCGCCCTCCGGTTCGGCCACGACGGCGTCCAGTCGCTGCTCCTGGTCTTCGCGTCCGTGCTGGCGCTTGCGGTCACCGGCTGGCTGCGCAACCGCGAGCTGCGCCGCCGCCTTACCGGCCTGGTCGACGCCTCGCTCAAGCTGCCGTGGAGCCCGGACGGGCTCGACCGGACCCTCCTCGCCGCCGCCAGCGCCTCGGTGCGCGCCGACCGCGTGTCCTTGCGTCCCGAAGCGCCGCAAGAAAGGGAAATCGGTGTCCGGATGCGTCGCTGGGACCACGGCGACAACTACCTGGTGGCCTCGCGGAACGGCGGCGCACAGTTCACGGAGGAAGACGAGCAGGTGCTCGACGCGCTGGCGCACGTGGGCAGCATCATGGTCCGGCACGATGAACTGGTGCACGAGCTGCGGCTGCAGGCGGACACCGATGCCCTGACCGGGCTGGGCAACCGGCGGGCACTCTGGCAGCGGCTGGCCGAGATCAACGCCGGCCGCCGCTTCGGCGAGGCCATCGCCGTCGTCTATCTGGATCTGGACGAATTCAAGGCCGTCAATGACAGGCACGGCCACGACGTCGGCGACCTGCTGCTGACCGCCACCGCGCAGCGGATACGCTCGGAAATCCGCGAGGACGACGTGGCCGCGCGCATCGGCGGCGACGAATTCGTCGTCGTGCTCCGTAACGTTTCCAGCGAAGCCGGCGCGCGCGCCGCCGCCGAACGCATTGCCGCCGCGATTGCGCGCCCGCTCACCGCCCGCGGCAACACGCTGCGGGTGCGGGCCAGCACTGGCGTGGCGTACTCGGATCGCCCGGCACCCAACATCGAGGAGCTGCTGCGCAACGCCGATTCCGGGATGTACGGCTCCAAGCGGCTGCAGCAGCGGCTGCGCGATGCACAGCGCGACGGCTCCGAGGCTGAAGCCTGCCTGGCCGTTGCGGTCGAGCGCGGCATCCGCCGGCACCTGTTGCGCGCGGCGCTGCAGCCCATCGTTTCCCTGGACCTGGATGCGATCGTCGGGTTCGAGGCCCTGGCCCGGTACGAGGACGACGAACTCGGCAACATCCCGGCGGACCGGCTGGTGACGGAAGCGAACCGGCTGGGCCTGCTCAACGAGCTGACCATCCAGGTAATCGACGGTGCGGCCGCGGCGATGGCCCGCATCAGCGAAGTCACCAGCGTCCGCTCCATCTCCGTCAACGTGGAGCTGGGCCAGCTCGCCGCCGGTTCCCCCGTCGTGGACAGGCTGAGGCGGATGCGCGCCGAAGGGCCGGAGCTGAACATCATCGTGGAGCTGACCGAAAACTCGTTGGACAAGATGTCCGAGCAGTCCCGGGCGGCCCTCGTGCAGTTGCGCGGCGAGGGCTTCAGGATCGCCGTGGACGACTTCGGCTCCGGCTACTCATCCATGAACTCGCTGACCGAGTTCCCCTTCGACATCGTCAAGGTGGACCGCTCGCTGGTCAGCGGCGACGACGGAAGCGCCCGGGACGACGACGAAACCGCACGGAACATCGTGGTCAGCCATTTGATCGCCATGTTCACCGCACTGAAGGCGGACGTGGTGATCGAGGGCATCGAGACCGCCGAGGCCGTGGAATGGCTGGCCGGCTGCCCGGGTTTGAATGCGCAGGGCTTCTACTTCGGCCGGCCCATGTGGCCGGACGAAGTCATCGCCCGGCTGGTGACCTCCGGCACGGCGGCCCTGCCGGCCCCGACCCGCCGCGATTCCCGTCCGGCCATGGCCGGGCGGGAAATCGAACATTCGCCTGCTCCCTGAGGCGCGGATCTGTCCCTGCGGACGCTAGGCCAGGCGGTCCAGGGCCTGGAGCTGCAGCACGATCCACGGGCTGAAGGCCCACGGCGCGGCAGTCGCGGCGGTCCGCAGGTCGGAGGGGCGCACCCAACGGTACTCGGCCACCTCGTCATCGCGCGGCGACAGTTCGCCCGCGGCCAGCGCCGTGTAGACGGGGCAGAACTCGTTCTCGACAATGCCGGAGGCGTCCACCGCGCGGTAACGGAAGTCGGGCAGCACCAGCTTCAGGTCTTCCAGCCCGAGCCCCAGCTCGTAGCGCACCCGTCGCCGCACGGCGTCGGCCATCTCCTCCCCCGGGGCCGGATGGCCGCACGCTGAGTTGGTCCAGACGCCGGGCCAGGTCAGCTTGTTCAGGGCGCGCCGGGTCACCAGCACACGGCCCTCGGCGTCGGAAATGTGGCAGGAAAAGGCGAGATGCAGCGGTGTCTCGCCCGTATGGATCTCGGCCTTGTCGGCAACGCCGGCGGGCTTCAGGTTCTCGTCCAGCAGCACTACCTGCTCGGTTGTTTCCGCCGTCATGTCGGCCCGGACCCGGGCAGCTGCCGTTGCCGGGAGAGCGCCCAGCGGTCAGTCGTGTTCATACCAGCCATTGTATGGGCGGGCGAGAGGGCTGCCGGCCGCGTGCTGAGCCCATCGGTGCGCCCGCAAGGACCCAAGGCGGTGGACCGGCATCACCTGCCGGTGAGGCAAGATAAGAGCATGAAGGATGACGCGGCGCGAACCGACGAAAGGCCGGCAACGAGGCAGGTCAAACTCATCGGCGAGCGGCTGCGGCGGGCGCGGGAGGACCGCGGGCTGACCATCCTGGAGACCGCAAATCACACCGGGCTGACCAAGGGCTTCATTTCCCAGGTGGAGCTGGGAAAAACATCGGCCTCCGTCGCGTCACTTGCCTCGATCTGTGATGCGCTGAATCTTCCGCTCTCGGCCCTCTTCGAGCCGCCGGCCGTTCACCTCGTCAGGGCGGATGCCCGCGAACCGGCTCGCTTCCTCGGCCACAAGGTCGCCGATTCGATCCTGACGCCACCGGGCCAGGGAGGCGTGCAAGTCATCGAGACGGTCATCCAGCCCGGCGGAGGAAGCGACCCCGAACCGTACCGGCTCCCCGTTGATCGGGAGTTCGTCACCGTTCTGCAGGGCCAACTGCACATCACCGTCGAAGGGCAGCAGCTGGAGCTTCAAGAGGGTGATTCCCTGACCTTTCGTGCCTCACTCCCCCATGTCTGGCGGAACCCTTCGAAGACCCGGCATGCGCGGGTCCTATGGGTCCTGACTCCGCATCCGTCGGTGTGACGGGGCCTCAGCGCTGAGGCGGTCAGGCGACCCGCGTCAGGGCTTGGCCCAAATGCTCATGTACTCGTAGGCGACCTGTGCGGCGGCCATTGAGGTGATGTCGGCATGGTCGTATGCCGGCGCCACCTCCACGATGTCTGCCCCTACCAGGTTCAGATCCGCAAGGCCCCGCAAGAGGTGCAGGAGGTCCCGGCTAGCGAGACCGCCGGGTTCTGGTGTGCCGGTCCCAGGGGCGAAGGCCGGGTCGAGCACATCGATGTCCACGGAGACGTAGAGCGGACGCGTTCCCACCCGATGTCTGATCTGTTCGACGATGCCGTCAAGTCCGGTGCCGATGAACTCGCTGGCACGAATGCGTTGGAAGCCTGTCGCGTCGTCGTTGTCCTGGTCTTCCGGCCCGTAAACCGATCCGCGAACACCCACATGGAGGGATCCCTCTGTGTCGATGAGGCCTTCTTCAAACGCCCGACGGAATGGTGCTCCGTGGTGAAGATTGGCGCCGAAATACGGACCCCAGGTGTCGAGATGGGCGTCGAAGTGAACCACCGCGAGCTGACCGTGAAGGCGGTGCAGTGACTTCAGCGCCGGGTAAGCGACCGTGTGGTCGCCGCCGAGCACGACGAGGCGCTGGCTCCGCTCCGATGCCTCGTCAAGGCCTCGAATCATAGTCTCCACCGCCGTTTGAATGTTGAACGGAGTGACCGGGATGTTGCCCAGATCCGCAACCTGGTGCGGCCTGAAGGGATGGGAGTCGAGTTCGACGTGGTAGGGACGGATCAGGCGGCTCGCGCTGCGAATCGCCTCCGGCCCGAAGCGGGCCCCCGGCCTGAAGGTCACCCCGGAGTCGAAGGGAATCCCGACGAGGCCTACCTGATAGTCGCTGACCTGATCCAGGCGGGGAAGCCCGGCGAACGTAGGCGCCGACGCGAACCGTGGGACGGCCGAGAAGTCGACCTGCTCGATGACGGATTCGCCGTGTTCATTGCGGGAGGTGGTGTGGACTGGCAAAGGGGGCATCTGTCTTCCTTGATGTCGTGTCGGGAGGTCGCAAGGTTTTGCAATACGTGACGAATGTCATGCAACACTAACCATGGCGGGTATGAGGCCGTCAAGAATTCAACGGCAGGCGCAACAGGGCTCGCCGGGAGCGCGGTAGTCCGGATACGACTACGCGACGGGCGGATCAACAGGAAGAAGAGGACATGCCAGAGCACAAGCCGGTCGGCCAACGGGACGGGTCCGAGGGGCCGCGCTACGCCGGCATCGCAACATACGCGCTGCTCCCCCGCTTGGAAGAAGTCGAGCGTGCGGACATCGCGGTGGTAGGCGTTCCGTTTGATTCCGGAACCAGCTTCCGGCCGGGAGCCCGCTTCGGACCCGCCCACATTCGGGAACAGTCGCGACAGTTGCACCCGTATCACCAAGTTCTGGACGCCTACCCCTTCCGGGATCAGCAGGTGGTGGATGCCGGCGACTTTCCGGTGGAGCCCTACAACATCGAACGAGCCGTAGGCACCATCCAGGCCGGGGCGGAACGTCTGCAGGCAGAGGGCGCCAGAATTGTCGCGCTGGGCGGCGACCACACCATCGCACTTCCCCTCCTCCGCGCCGCCAGCGCGGTTCACGGCCCCCTCGCCGTCCTCCACTTTGATGCGCACCTCGACACCTGGGACCTGCTGCACGGTGCGTCCATCTGGCATGGTTCACCGTTCCGCCGCGCGGCGGAAGAGGGGCTCATGGACCTCGCGCATTGCCAGCACGTCGGAATCCGGGGCGGCATCTACGGCCCCGAAGAGCTGGAGGACGACCAGAGTGCCGGATTCGCCATCATCAGCAGCCAGGAGTTCCAGGAGCGCCCGCTGCCCGAGATCACCGACCAGATCCGTCGGCGGCTGGGAGACTCACCCGTCTACATTTCTGTCGACATCGACGTGCTGGACCCGGCCCAGGCTCCCGGAACCGGCACGCCTGAAGTCGCGGGAATCACGACGCGGGAGCTCTTTACCGTCCTCCGGGGCCTGCGAGGGCTGAACATCGTCGGGTGCGACGTCGTCGAAGTGGCACCGGCCTATGACCATGCCGGCATCACAGGCCTGGCCGCCGCCCATACCGCCTGGGAACTCATCACGCTCATGGGGTTGAGCAGCACGACTGGATGACGGCCGGCAGGGCGGCTACAAGCAGCCTTCTTGGACGAAACGACCAGCCAGTGGCCAACACATCCGATCCCGCGCCTGCTGCCCTGCCGTAGACTCAACGCCACTTCATGCTTGTTCGGAAGGACGGATTGTGCCTGACTCCCCCACCGCCGCTGCTCCGGCTTCAGCAACGAGACCCTTGGAAGGCCTGCTGGTGGCCGACTTCTCCCGGGTGCTCGCCGGTCCGCTGGCCACCATGACGCTGGCCGACTTGGGTGCACGGGTCATCAAGGTGGAGCGCCCGGGCACGGGGGACGACACCCGCAGCTGGGGTCCGCCGTATTCCCCGACCGGGGCCACCTATTTCGAGAGCGTGAACCGCAACAAGGAATCGGTCTGTCTGGACCTGGCGGATCCCGGCGACCGGCGCTTGGCCCGGAAGCTGGCGCTGGCGGCCGACGTCGTCGTGGAGAATTTCAAACCCGGCGGGATGGACAGGCTCGGGCTTGGGTATGCGGACCTCGCGGCCGGGAATCCGGGCCTGGTCTACGCCTCGATTTCCGGTTTCGGGTCAGCCGACGGTGCGTCTCTGCCCGGCTACGACTTCATCGTGCAGGCGGTCGGCGGCCTGATGAGCATCACCGGCGAGGCGGACGGCTCACCCTACAAGGCGGGTGTCGCCCTGGTGGACGTGCTGACCGCGAAGGACGCGACCATCGGGATCCTCGCCGCGCTCAACGCCCGCGCTGCCACCGGCCGGGGAAGCCGGCTCGAGGTCAACCTGCTGTCCAGCCTGCAGGGCGCCCTGGCCAACCAGGCCCAGGCCTATCTGGGAGCAGGCAAGGTCCCCCAGCGGATGGGCAACGAGCACCCGTCCATCGTTCCCTATCAGCTGCTGGAATGTTCCGACGGCCCGCTGGCCGTCGCCTGCGGCAACGACGGGCAGTTCCGGCAGCTGGCCGCTGTCCTGGGAGAGCCGCAGCTCGCGGAGGACGAGCGTTTTGCCACCAACAGCGCCCGGGTGCAGCACCGCCGGGAGCTCATCCCGCTGCTGGAGGAGGCCTTGTCCGCCGCCTCCGCGGCGGTGTGGCAGGGCAAGCTCACCGGCGTCGGTGTTCCCGCCGGCCCCGTGGCCGGCATCGACGAGGGCATCAGGTATGCCGAATCCTTGGGGCTGGCCCCGACCATCGAAGTCCGCGATGCCAGGGGGGAGCCCGCCGGCCGCCAGGTCCGCCACCCGATCTCCTGGAGCCCGGCGTTCGAGACGCGCACCGCTGCCCCGCCCGCGCTCGGCGAACACACCGCATCGGTGCTGGAGTGGCTGCACAGCCTGGACTGAACGTCGCAGCTTGGACTGAACGTCAGAGCCCGTGCCGGCGGAGGGCCAGCCACAGGTGCGCCGCGACGTCCGGATCGTCGAGGCTGACGCCGAGCAGACGTTCGGCCACCGCCATCCGGTGGCGCAGCGAATTCCGGTGGACGTTGAGTTGGCGTGCGGTGTCCTCCCAGTGGCCCCGGTGCCGCAGGTAGGCGGCCACGGTGTCCAGCAGCTCGGCGCGGCGGTACCCCGCCAACGCCTCGACCCACGCCTCGGCGCGGGCTTCATCGTCGGCCGCCAGTTCCACGAGCTTGCCCGCAGGCGCCGCGACCGCCGCACGGTGCACCGCTGACATCGCGGCCGCCACGTCCGTCAAGGCGAGGGATTCCGTCCAGGCGGCACCCGTCTCCGCGCCGCCCGAGGCAGCTGCTGCCGTGGACGTTGACGCGACCTTGGCTGCCTCGGCGCCCGCGCCGCCTCCCGACCAGGCCAGAAGTTCCGCGTCGGTTTCCCCGTCCGACTGCGGGTCTGCCGCTGCCCGTTCCGCCAGCCCGGCATCCAGCAGGAAGTAGGCCACGCCGTCGTCGGTAAAGCGCAGGATACAGCCGGCCAGCGCAGCGGCGGGCGAGACGCCGTCGTCGGCCGGCCGGAGCCGGGCTACCGCACCGGCGAGCGCGGCGGGGGAATCCGCCGTGCCCATCCGCGCGGCCAGCACGCGGACGCGTTCGGGCAGCTGCCCGAGGTTTCCGTCCGCGGCCACCAAGCCGGCGGCCTCCACTTGGCCGCGGGCAACCAGCTTGGCGACGACGGAGCCGAGCACCGTCGTCGTCCCCTGCAGCTCCTCGCGCTGCTGGGCCTTCAGTGCCAGCAGGACGCAGACCGTGGTGATGATCTGCCGGTCGGCCTTGGTCAGGGTCCGGCCGGGGCCGATGGCCAGGAAGCCGTCGATCCGCCGTCCCACGAGGATCGGATACTCGACGACGGGAGCGCCGTGCAGCCAGAAGGTAGCGGCGGAATGGGTGCCGGCAACGTTGAGCCGCGTGGTTTCCAGCCTGAGGTGCGGCAGCAACGGCAGCGCACTGGCCGGCCAGACCGTGGCCTCCGTCCCGTGGTCCGCGGGCAGGTACGCCGCCCAGCCGCCCAGCGCCTGGGCCAGCCCCTGCACAACCGATGGCAGGGCATCCGGACGCATCGTCGCCCGGGCCAGCGCCGTCTGCGTTCCCAGGTTCGCTATCAGGTCGGCCTGGTCACTTCGCGAGGCCAATTCCCAGAACGTCCGCGAGACGTCCAAGAACGGAACACCGTCGGGGACCACCAGCAACTCCACGCCCTCGGCGGAGCAGGCCCGGACCAACTCCGGCGGCACGCTGTCCAGCCCTTCCCCCAGCCCCAGGCCGAGGGCAGAGACCCCCTTGGCCGCCAGCCGCCGCACGTACCCGTCCACCGCGGCGGTGCTTCCGCTCAGCGGGATGCCGGTGGTCAGCAGCAGCTCGCCGCCCTCCAGGTAGGCACCCGGATCTGCCAGCTCGGACACATGGACACCGGAGAGCTGGATCCCCGGCACGGGTCCGGAAACCGCAGGCCTGAGCGAATTTCCGAGTTCATGGCTGAGCTGGGCAAGGGAAACCATGGATTGATTATCCAACACCACCGGGGCATTTGGGCAGAACATCCGATGACCCCGTGCCTACCGCCCGCTTAGCGTTGCCCTATGACCGATGTGCTCACCTTCTCGACCGGCGCGGCCGGCGCCGCGATCCCCCAGTCCCGCCACCTGGCGACGGCCATCCCCGGCCCCCGTTCGCAAGCGTTGCACCGGGACCGGCTTGCCCACGTCAGCGACGGTTTCGGCATCGTCCTGCCGGTCTTCATCGAGAAGGCAGACGGCGGCATCCTGCAGGATGTGGACGGAAACCGCCTGATCGACTTCGCCTCCGGCATCGCCGTCACCAGCATCGGCGCCAGCCACCGCCGGGTCCGCGAGCGGGTGGCCGCACAACTGGAGAGGTTCTCCCACACCTGCTTCATGGTCACCGAGTACCAGTCCTTCACCGAGGTGGCCAAGTGGCTCAACGAGCACACGCCGGGCGACTTCGAGAAGCGCACCGCCCTGTTCTCCACCGGCGCCGAGGCGGTGGAGAACGCGGTCAAGATCGCCCGTTCGGCCACCGGCCGCAGCAGGGTGCTGGTCTTTGACGAGGCGTACCACGGCCGCTCCCTGCTGACCATGGCGATGACCGCCAAGGAGAACCCCTACCGGCTGAACTTCGGCCCCTTCCCGGCAGAGATCGTCCGGGCCGCCTCCGCCAATCCCCTGCGCCCGGCGGCACAGCACGACGGCGGGGTCCCCGCCTCGGTCGCGGACGTCACCGCGGCGGCGCTTGCCTCGGTCGAGGCCACCCTCGCCGAGCACGGCCCGGACACTTTCGCCGCCATGGTCATCGAACCCATCCAGGGCGAGGGCGGCTTTGTTGTTCCGGCCCCCGGCTTCCTCGCGGGGCTGCGCCGGATCGCCGACCGGCACGACATCGTGCTGGTGATCGACGAAATCCAGGCCGGCATGGGACGCACCGGGACGCTCTTCGCCAGCGAACACGAGTCAGTGGCCGGCGACATCACGCTCACGGCCAAGGCGCTGGCCGACGGACTGCCGCTCAGCGCCGTCACCGGCCGCGCCGACCTGATGAACGCCGTGCACGCAGGCGGCCTGGGCGGCACCTACGCCGGCAATCCGCTGGCCTGCGAGGCGGCGCTGGCCGTCTTCGAAGCGTTTGAGGACGGCAGCCTGCTGGCCAACGCCCGCGCCATCGAAGCCGCGGCGCGTCGGGTGTTGGAGCCGCTGGTTGCGGAGACCGACGTCGTGGCGGAGTTCCGCGGCCGCGGCGCCATGCTGGCCTTGGAGTTCGCCGACCGGGACACCCTGGCCCCGCGGGCCGACCTGGCCAAGGAAGTTTCTGCCCGGTGCCACGCGCAGGGCGTCCTGACCCTGACCTGCGGCACCCATGGCAACGTCATCCGTTTGTTGCCCCCGCTGGTCATCGGCGATGACCTGCTCGCCGAGGGCCTGCAGGTGCTGCGGCAGGCCGTCCTCGACGTTGCGGCGGACGGGGAGCCGACGTCGGCCGCTCCGGCATCGGCCTGACCCGCCTGCTGCGAGCCGTCCTCCGGCAGCCCCACACCTCAACACCATTTTCCGTACTTCACAGAAGGAACGCCCCATGTCTTTGGACCATGACCTGATTTCGTTCGAATCCCTGCTCACCGAGGAGGAACGGCAACTGCAGAAGAACGTCCGCTCCTTTGTGGACAGCGCGATCAAACCGAACATCGCCGGCTGGTACGAAAGCGCGGTGTTCCCACTGGAGATCGTGCCCGAGCTGGCCAAGCTGGGCCTGCTCGGTATGCACCTGGACGGGTACGGCTGCGCCGGCCGCTCCGCCGTCGAATACGGGCTCGCCGGCGCCGAGCTGGAGGCCGGCGATTCCGGCCTGCGTACCTTCGTCTCCGTGCAGGGTTCGTTGGCCATGAGCGCGATCCACAAGCACGGCTCCGAGGAGCAGAAGAACGAGTGGCTGCCACAGATGGCCGCCGGCGAGGCGATCGGCTGCTTCGGCCTGACCGAACCCAGCGCCGGCTCCGACCCGGCCAGCATGAAGACCTTCGCCCGCCGCGACGGGGACGACTGGGTGCTCAACGGGTCCAAGCGCTGGATCGGCCTCGCCTCGGTCGCCCAGGTCGCCGTGATCTGGGCACAGACCGACGACGGCGTCCGCGGCTTCGTGGTGCCGACCGACACCGCCGGTTTCAAGGCCACCCCGATCGAAGCGAAGCTCTCCATGCGCGCCTCCATTCAGTGCGACATCGAACTCACCGACGTCCGCCTGCCCGCCGGGTCGCTGCTGCCGAAAGCCAAGGGCCTGCGCGGCCCGTTCGAGTGCCTGAACGAAGCCCGCTACGGCATCATCTGGGGCGCCATGGGAGCCGCCCGCGATGCATGGCAGACCGCTGTCGACTATTCCAAGGAGCGGATGCAGTTCGACAAGCCGCTGGCCGGCTACCAGCTGACCCAGGAAAAGCTGGTCAACATGGCGCTGGAGATCAACAAGGGCTTCCTGCTCGCCCTGCACCTGGGCCGTCTCAAGGACGCCGGACAGTTGCAGCCCCACCAGATCTCCGTCGGCAAGCTCAACAACTGCCGCGAGGCCATCGAAATCGCCCGCGAATGCCGCACCATCCTCGGCGGCAACGGCATCACCCTGGACTACTCGCCGCTGCGCCATGCCAACAACCTCGAGTCCGTGCGCACCTACGAGGGCACCGACGAGGTCCACACCCTGATCCTCGGCCAGAAGATCACCGGCGTCCCCGCCTTCCGCTGACCCCCTCTCCGAACGCCAAGGAGCACGCATGACCTCTCCGGTACAGCTGCAGCACTACATCGACGGCACCTGGGTTCCCGGTTCCGGCTCCCCCATCGCCAGCCACAACCCCGCGCGCCCCGAGGAAGTTGTCGCCCAGGGCCTGCAAGCGGGACCTGCCGAGGTGCAACGGGCCATGGCCGCCGCCGTCGCCGCCCAGCGTGAGTGGGCCCGCACCCCGGCGCACGAGCGCGGCGCCGTGCTGCTGCGCGCCGCCGTCGTGCTTGAACAGAACGCGGAAGCCTGGGGGCTGGAGCTGGCCCGGGAAGAGGGCAAGACCCGGGCGGAAGGCGACGGCGAGGTGCTGCGGGCGGCGCAGATCTTCCGTTACTACGGGAACGACGGCGACCGCACGGCCGGGGAGATCTTCTCCTCCCCGCGGCGGGGCGAGAAGATCCTCGTGACCCGCAAGCCGCTCGGCGTGGTCGGCGTGATCACCCCGTTCAACTTCCCCATCGCCATCCCGGCGTGGAAGATCGCTCCGGCCCTGGCGTACGGCAACACCGTGGTCTGGAAGCCGGCGAGTACCGTGCCGCTGCTTGCGCTGCGGCTGGCGCAGGCGCTGGACGCCGCCGGGCTGCCCGCCGGAGTGCTGAACCTGCTGATCGGCCCCGGCGCCATGGGCAACGACATTGTGAAGCACCCGGCGCTGGACGGATTGACCTTCACGGGCTCCACCGGCGTGGGCCGCCGCCTCGCCGCCGAGGCGGCCGGACGCGGGGTGCCCGTGCAGGCCGAGATGGGCGGCAAGAACGCCGCGGTCGTCCTCGCCGACGCCGACCTGCAGCTTGCCGCCGAACAAGTCATGCTCGGCGCCTTCCGCTCCAGCGGGCAAAAGTGCACCGCCACGTCACGGCTCATCGTGGCCGAAGCCGTCGCCGACGAATTCCTCGCCGTCCTCACCGAGCGCGCCCACGCCTTGGCGGTCGGCGATCCGGCCGACCCCGCGGTGCAGATGGGACCCGTGGTCAACGACGCCGCCCGGAAGTCCATCCACGACGGCATCGATACCGCCCTCGCGCAGGGCGCGCGGCGGATCGTCGGGGGCCAGCGGTACGAGGATGGCTTCCGCGCCGGCGGCTACTTCGTCCCGCCGACGATCCTGGAACTCCCCGACGACCGGGAGCTTGACCTGTGGCGCGAGGAACTTTTCGGCCCCGTGCTGGCCGTCCGCCGGGCGGCCACGGTGGAGCAGGCCTTCGAGCTGGCGAACGACAGTGAATTCGGGCTCTCCGCCGCCCTGTTCACCCAGGACGTTACCCGTGCCCTCGACGCGATCGACGACCTCGACGTGGGCATCCTGCACGTCAACTCCGAATCCGCCGGCGCCGACCCACATGTTCCCTTCGGCGGCGCCAAGAAATCCGGGTACGGCCCCAAGGAACAGGGCGCCGCGGCCAAGGAGTTCTTCACCCACACCACCACCGTTTATCTCCGCGGCGGGAACGCCGGAGTTTGAGGGACCCATGACTGCCTCCATCGAAAACATTGAACACATCCTGGTCGTGGGGTCCGGCGCCATGGGCTCGCAAATCGGCATGGTCGCCGCCCTGGCCGGCTACCGGGTCACTGTCCAGGACATCGCCGAAGACATGCTCGGCCAGGCCAAGGAGCAGCTGGCCGCGCGCATGCAGGCCAGTGCAGCCAAGGGACGGATCAGCCTCGGGGACGCCGACAGCGCGTTGGGCCGCCTGGCCTTCGCCACGGACCTCGCGGCCGCAGCGGCGGACGCCGACTTCGTCATCGAAGCGGCCACCGAGCGGCTCGAGATCAAGCAGCAGATCTTCGCCCGGCTCGGCGAGGTAACGCCCCCGCACGCCATCCTGGCTACCAACTCCTCCACCCTCGGCTCGTCCAAGGTCGCCGCAGTGACCGGCCGGCCGGAGCAGGTCTGCAACATGCACTTCTTCAACCCGGCCCTGGTGATGAAGTGCGTGGAGGTGGTGCGGCACGAGTCGACGTCGCAGGTCACCGTGGACACCACGATGGAACTGGCGCGCCGCTTCGGCAAAGAACCCGTCCTGATCAACCAGGAGATCCCGGGCTTCGTCGCCAACCGGCTGATGGGTGCCCTCCAGAAGGAAGCGCTGGCCCTGCACGCCGCCGGCGTTGCCAGCCTCGAGGACATCGACAGCACCGCCAAGACCGCCCTCGGCCACCCGATGGGCCCCTTCGAACTCATGGACATGGTCGGCCTGGACGTCATCGACTTCATCGCCCGTGCCACCTACGCCGAAACCGGCGACGAGGCGGACCGGCCGCATCCGGCCATCACGGATCTTGTCGAGCAAAACCGGCTGGGACGCAAGACCGGCCGGGGCTGGTACAGCTACTGACGAATCCCTCCAAGGGACTCACCACATCGACCGCTCACCCTCGTTGATGCGGAGACGACAAGGCCGCGCTTCACCGATATCATCGTCTCATGACGATGCAACGGGAACGGGCCGCGGGCCGCACCGGCGACCTGGCGCCGGCGGCCGCCTTGTTCCACAGCCTTTCGGACCCCACCCGGCTGACCATCCTGCAGCACCTGACCACGGGCGAGCACAAGGTCCGGGAACTGACGGAGCACCTCGGCCTTGCCCAGTCCACGGTCAGCGCCCACCTGTCGTGCCTGAGCGACTGCGGGCTGATCACCTCACGCCCGGTCGGGCGGGCGTCGATGTACTCGCTGACCACCGAGCCCGAACTGCTCGCCGCCCTGGCGTCGGCGGAGCAACTCTTGAAGGCCACCGGCTACGCCGTCGAGCTGTGTCCGACGGTCGCCGGCGGCCGGCCTGCCGCGGAGGCGCTGCCCGCGAAGCCAATGACAGGGGCGGCGCCCTCAGCCGAGGTGTCGGCGTGAGCGGACACCACCACCACGCCGGGCCGACGCACCGCGGTCGGCTGGCCATAGCCTTCGCCATCACCGCCTCCATCCTGGTCGCCATGGTGGTCGGCGCCTTCGTGACCGGGAGCCTTGCACTGCTGGTGGACGCCGGGCACATGCTCACCGATGCCGGCGGGCTGCTGATCGCCCTGATCGCCGCTTCGCTCATGGCCCGGCCCCACACCCCGCGCCGAACCTGGGGATACCTCCGGATGGAAGTCCTGGCCGCGGGAGCCCAGGCAGCGGTCCTGCTCGCGGTCGGAATCTACGCGCTGGTGGAAGGTGTCCAGCGGCTGTTCCAGCCGCCCGAAGTCAGTTCGAGTGGCCTGCTGGTCTTCGGCATCATCGGCCTGCTCGGGAACATCGCCGCCATGCTGGTGCTCAGTGCCGGCCGGAACGCGAACCTCAACCTGCGGGCCGCTTTCCTCGAGGTGGTCAATGACGCCCTCGGCTCCGTCGCCGTCATCGCCAGCGCCGTCGTTATCGCCACCACCGGGTGGACCCAGGCGGACGCACTCGCCGCGATGCTGATCGCCATCCTGATCGTCCCGCGCACCATCAAGATCCTCCGCGAGGCGGGCAGCATTTTGCTGGAAACCGTGCCGAAGGGCCTGGATCTCGAGGACGTCCGCCAACACATCCTGGAAGTGCCGCACGTGCTCTCGGTCCACGACCTGCACGCCTCGCGGATCTCCTCCAACATCCCGGTACTGAGCGCGCACGTGGTGATCGAGGATTCCTGCTTTGTGGACGGTCACGCCCCGCAGGTCCTGGACCAGCTCCAGCAGTGCGTGGCCGAACACTTCGAGCTGAGCGTGGAGCACTCCACCTTCCAACTGGAGCCCGCGGGCCACGTGGAGCACGAGCACCCGGGCCACGACTGAGCGGAACGGCCGGCGCGGCATCGCCCCTCACCGGCCGTGCCTTGCGGACGGGCGAGCTACTGCGCCGGGACGAACTCCCCTGCCACCACACGGCCCATCAGTTCCGTGAGGAGATCCACGCCGGCGAGCATATCGTCGTCGTGGGTTAGCTCCTTCTCATTGTGGGAGATGCCGTCCACGCTGGGCACAAACAGCATAATGGTGGGGACGACGTCCTTCAGGTTGGTCGAATCGTGCCCCGCGAGCGTGCGGACCGTTCCGTGCGTCAGGCCCAGCGCCTCCGCGCTCTTGGCGGCCAGACGCATGCCCGCCTCGTCGTAGGACTTCGCTGCCCAGACATGTTCGGCGCCGCGTTCGATCCGCACGCTTGCCCTTCGCTCGATCTCAGCGACCCGCCGGTGCAGTTCGGCATCGGCGGCGGCCAGCACATCGGGGTCCGTGCTGCGCACGTCCACGAGCAGCTCCACCCGGCTGGCCACCACCACGGGCGAGTTCGGGTAGACCGTGAACTCCCCGCAGGAGGTGATGACGGAATGCTCGTCGGTGCTGAATTCGTCTGCGATGTCCCGCGCAGCGACCACCAGCGAGGAGGCTCCGAGCAGCGCGTCGTGCCGGTCGGCAATCACTGTAGCGCCCGTGTGCGCCTGCTCGCCGTGCACGATGAACTCGTATTTGTTCGCGCCCCAGGTGGATTCGACCAAGCCGATGGTCAGCCCGGCGTCCTCCAGCGACCGGCCCTGCTCAATATGGATCTCCACGTAGGCTGAAATGTCCAGGGCAAAGTCGCCGACGGTGCCGATTGCTTCCAGCGCCTCACGGACGGTGGTGCCGTGCGGATCGGTGGTGGCAAGGACCTTCTCGGCGGGCAGCTTGCCGGTGAACACGGAGCTGCCCATCATGGAGGGCTTGAACCGGCACCCTTCCTCGTTGAACCAGTTGATGACGGCGATGTTGAACGCCGGTTTGGTACCCCCGGCCGCCAGCCGCTGCTTGAGCCGGATCGCCGCGTGGGCGCCGGCCAGCACGCCGTAGGCGCCGTCGAAGCGCCCGCCGAGTGGCTGCGAGTCCAGATGCGAGCCGACTCCGATATACGGGGCACCCTGCACCAGCTCGAGCAGCGCGAATTGGTTGCCCACCGCGTCGTAGCGGACCTCGAAACCGTGCCCCTCGACCAACCCGCGGAACCAGTTCCGGGTCTGCCCGTCCGCAACGGTCCCGGCCTGACGGTCCACTCCCCCGCTGGCCGTGGCCCCGTACGAACTCATGGAGCGGAAGTCGTGCAGGAAGGACCCGGCGTCGTCGCTGGACTGGCCGGCCTGCTGCGAGGCGGTGATGGTCATGATGGCACTCCTAGGGTCTGATTGTTCAAAAGGTGCTCCGCGGACGACGCCGGCGCGGGGCTCGCGGCACGGACGGCGGCGCGGTTCGGGGCCGGAAGCGAGGCGTTGCCGGCACGGCTCGGGGCCGGCAGCGGGGCGTTGCCCGCGCTGGGCGCCGTGCCCGCCTCCAGGGTGTTGTAGGTAAATTCGCCGCCGACGATCGTGGCAAGGACCTCGAGCTTGGAGATGTCGGCAGCGTCCAGCGGTGAGCCGGACAGCACCGCGAAGTCCGCCAACTTCCCCCTGCGCAACGTGCCCTTCTCGCCGGCCGTGCCCGTGGCCCGGGCGGCCCAGTCGGTGTAAGTCCGCAGCGCTTCTTCGGGAGTGAGGCCTTCGGACGCCCCGCCGAGGATCCGTCCTTGTTCGGTGCGCCGGTCCACCCAGGACTGCATCGCGCGAAGAACATTGTTATCGGCCACCGGCAGGTCGGAGCTGCCGGCAACCAGGATGCCCGCGTCCACCAGCGAGCGTCCCCGGTATAGCCAGCCCTCGCGCTCCGCACCCACCAAGGCGGCAAACTGGTCGCCCAGCGGGCCGATGAAGGCGGCCTGCGGGGTGACAGCGATCCCGGCCGCCGCCACGGGCGCCAGCTGGTCCGGCCGCGCAATGCCGAAGTGCTCAATCCGGTTGGGCAGATGGTTCCGGCCGTAGCGCTCCTGGCAGCCGATAATGATCTCGGTCGCCAAGTCGATGGCCGCGTCGCCGATGGCATGAAGCGCAATCGGCCAGCCGGCCCGGTAGGCCGCGTCCACGCGTTCACGGTAGGCCTCGGGTGAATCCAGCAGGTAGCCCCTGGTGTGCTGATGGCCGCAGTAGTCCTCGGTCACGGCCGCCGTGACGCCCAGCAATGAGCCGTCCATGAAGACCTTTACCGGCCCCAAGGACACCCATTCGTCGCCGAAGCCCGCAACCGCCCCGAGATCCAGTCCCCGTCCGTTGCCGGTGCCATGCATGTCGGCGGCGTTGGCCTCAAGCGGCCGCAGCGAGTCCAGCGCGGGCATCAGCTGGGCGCGGGCGTGGAGCTTGCCGGCCTGCTTGGCCTTCAGGTACGCCTGCACTTCCACCGGGCTATGCCCTATCCAGCCGCCCCCGATGCCTGCCTCGGTAAAACTGGTGATCCCTTCGGCCGCGTAACGCGTGGTCGCCGCGTCCAATGCCTCGACGATGCGCTCCACCGGATACGGCAACAGCAGGTTCTGGATCAGCTGCTGCGCGGATTCTTCGACAACGCCGGTGGGGTATCCGTCAGGGCCGCGGAGCACGGCGCCGCCGGTGGGGTCGCTGAAGCCGGGATCGAAGACGCCAGCCAGGCGCAAGGTGGCGGAGTTGGTGATGGACAGGTGCCCCGAGACGTGCCGCAGGTACAGCGGCCGGTCGCCCGTGATCTCGTCCAGTCGGCGGATATCCGGATAGGCACCGCCGTGGTGCTTGTGGTTAAAGCCGGTGCCGTTGACCCAGGCGCCCGGCCGGTCCTCCAGCCGCCGGACCTCAGCGTCAAGCAGCGCGTACAGTTCCTCAAGGCCGCGCGCCTGTTCCAACTCGACGGCGCCCAAGCCCAGTCCCCACCAGGTGGTGTGGCAGTGCGCGTCGATGAAGCCGGGCACCACGGCGGCACCGTCAAGCGATACTTCGCGGGCAGCGGTGCAGCCGTCAAGCTCCTCGTCGAAGCCGACAATCCGCCCATTCAGTACGCCGACGGCGTGGGCGCGGGGACGCTCTGATTCCAAGGTGAGGATCTCGGCGTCGCGCAGGATAAGGTCCAGTTTCATCGTGCCTCCCCCACCGCCGCCGCCAGAGGATTGCCGGCATCATGCGCAGCCAGCCCGGGTGAAGCCAGGCCTGCGATTTCCTCCGGCGCATTGGCCGTGCCGGGCGGCATCGTCTGCGGATCCGTGACCAGGTGCAGCAGCGCCAGCCGCCCGCTGGTCAGTGCACGCTCCAGCGCCGGCCCAAACTCGGAGGTCGCTTCGACGCGTTCCCCGTGCCCGCCGAAGCTGCGGATCCAGTCGGAGAAGTCGGGGTTGACCATGGAGGTGCCGGACGGCCGGTCCGGGTAATGCTTGCGCTGGTGTTGGACGATGGTGCCGTAGATGCCGTTGTCCACCACGATCACCAGCGGAGCAGCGCCGTGCGCCGCCGCCACGGCCAGTTCCTGGGCATTCATCATGAAGTCGCCGTCGCCGCAGACGGCCACCACCTGCCGGTCCGGTTCGATCAGCGACGCGGCGACGGCCGCCGGGACGGCCAGTCCCATGGCGCCGTTGCGCGGCCCGATCAGCGAACCGGCGCCGTGGTGGCACAGGTAGCGGTGGCCCCAAAGGGTCGCGTTGCCGGCGCCGTACGTCACCACCTTGTCCGCAGGCAGCCGGTCTTCCAGCACGCCGAAGGCCACCCCCAGGTCAACCCCGGGGCTGTGGTCCGGACGAGGCGTCGCGTAGCGGCGCTGGTCTGCGGCGAGCGCGTCCATCCAGCCGCTGCCCCGGGTGCCGCGGACCTCTGCGGCAGGAGGAAGTGCGTCAACGAAGGCCGACGGCGAAACCGCCAGATGCTGGTCAATCCGGCCGGAGTGCATGGCTGCATCCGGATCCGGCAGCACCAGCACCGTCGTGGCCTCGAAGCCCTTGGTGTAGCCGTCGCTGAGCACATCGCTCCGACCGCAGCCGATGAATACCAACAGGTCGGCCTCGTCCAGCCTGGCGGCCAGGGTGTCAGCCCGGCCGTAGCCGAGCCAGCCGGACCAAGCCGGTGAACCGTGCGGAACCACGTCGTAGGCACGCCAGTCGGCCGCCACCGGCACCTGCGCCTCGGCTGCCCAGGCAGCGAGCTTCCCGCCGTCGTCGTTCCAACCCTCGCCGCCGGCAATGATCAGCGGACGGGCGGCGGCGGCCAGCCGGCCGACCAGTTCCTCCATCGCGGCCGGGGGCGGGACGGCTGCTGCCAGCGCACGCGGTTGAACTACCCGCGTGTTGGTCTGCCGGACCAGCACGTCCTCCGGCAGGCCGATCACCACCGGACCGGGCCGGCCGGACACAGCCAATTGCATCGCCTCGGCCACCGTTTCCGCGGCGCGGTGCTCGTCGTCGAGCACCACCACGCGTTTGGCGGTCGTCGAGAACCAGCCCTCAAGGCTGAACTCCTGGAACGAGTCCCGCCCCCGGTCGGCCACCGGGATCAGGCCGACAAAGAGCACCAGCGGGGTCGCGTCCTGCCACGAGGTATGCACGGCAATCATCGCGTTCGCCGCGCCCGGCCCGCGTGTCACCATCGCGATGCCCGGGATGCCGGTCTTGCGCCCCTCCGCCAGCGCCATGAACCCTGCGCCGCCCTCCTGGCGGCACACCACCGTTGCCACCGGCGAGTCGTGCAGCCCGTCCAGGACATCGAGGAAACTTTCGCCCGGTACCGAATACACGCGGCGGACGCCGTGCGCCTCCAACTGGCGGACAATCAGGTGGCCTGCGGACTGGGCCATGGTGTGGTGCTCCTTCGTCAGGAAATTCGTCGTCGGACGTTGGAATCAGTGCTTGAAGCCGGGCAGGTTCACGCTCATGCGCGGAGCCACGACACCGGCCACGGCGGTGAACAGGCTGAGGAACACCAGCAAGGCGGCGGCCGGCCACCAGTGGTTTCCGGCGGCGGCCACGGTGCCGGTGGCCAGCAGCGGAACGAAGCCGGAGAGCATGCCGGCGGTGTTGGAGGCGAAGCCCACCCCGGTGTAACGGGTGCGGGCCGGGAACAGGCCGGTCAGCACCGTGCCGGAAGCCGCGTACGGGAACGAGAGCGTCGCCACGGCGAGGACCATACCGATAACCACCAACACAGAGTTGCCGCTGGCCACCAGCAGGAAGGCCGGCACGGCGGCCAGGGCGGAGGCGATGCCGCCCCACAAGATGACGCGGCTGGCGCCGAACCGCTCGCCCAGGCGGCCGCCCAGAATGAGGACGGGGATTTCGACGATGGCCGCAATCATGCCGCCCAGCAGCATCAGCCGGGCGGAGTAGCCCAGGATGTTAACGCCGTAGTAGACCACAAACGCGGTGACCAGGTAGAAGCCGCCGACGCCGAGCAGGGCCGCGGCCATGCCGATGATGATGTGCTTCCAGGACTCCCTCAGGGTGGTGCGGATCGGGGCCTTCTCCACCTGGTCGTGCTCAAGCAACTCGGCAAAGACCGGGGATTCTTCCAGCCTGCTGCGAATGTAGAGCGCGATCAGCAGCATCGGGATGGCGGCCAGGAAGGGGATGCGCCACCCGAAGGAGTTGAAGGTTTCCTGCGAGAAGAACAACGTCATCAGGAAGAAGCCGCCGGACGAAAGGATGGTGCCGATCGGTGAACCGATCTGCGGCAGCGCCGCGTAGCGGGCACGGCGTTCCAGCGGGGCGTTCTCCACCACAATCGTCATGGCGCCGGACCACTCGCCGCCCACAAACAGTCCCTGGGCCACACGCAGCAGCACCAGCAGCACCGGGGCGGCCACGCCAATGGCGGCGTACGTCGGCAGCAGGCCGATCAGGCCGGTCACCACGCCGATGCCCACAATGGTGACCATCAAGGTCTTGCGGCGACCGATCTTGTCGCCCATGGCCCCGAAGAACATGCCACCCAGCGGTCGTGCCACCAGGCCGACGCCGAACGTGGCGAAGGACGCCAGCGCCGCCGCCGTTGCGTTCTCATTGGCGAAGTACTGGACATTGAACACCAGCGCCGCCGCCGCGCTGAACAGGAAGAAGTCGTACCACTCCATGGCAGTGCCGATGAGGGCACCGATGGAAACCTTCATCGCCTCCTTGTCCGTGATCTGCCGGGTGGCCCCGGCCTCTAGGTTCAAGGTTTCTGACATGGTTCCTCCGTGTTGGGTGTTCAGGTGTTCCGTTGTGCCGGACGCCACAACGCGTGACGATGCACACCAGCCTCCCAGAGTGTGCCGCGTCACACCCGCACGAAACGTTGCGGCTTTTCGCGGCTAAGATGTGCAAAAGCACACGATAGGGGTAAAAAACGCCATGGAAGCACCGCTCATGGCAAACCACGACGACGATGCCTCCGCAGCCCGTTGGAACCTGCTGCTGGACCAGCTGTCCGTGGACAAGCTGACGGACCTCTTCATCGAACGCATCCTGCAACTCGACGACTACCGGGACGGGGTGCTGCCGGCCAGCGAAATCCGCCGCACGGGGGCGGCCTCGTTCCGGGCGCTGATTGAGAGCCTGCGCCCCGGCGACGACAGCGAACGCCTCATCGCCGAGCGGCAAGGCATTTCATTGGACGTCGGTGTCTCCCGGGCGAGGACCGGCATCCCCGTGGAGTCCCTGATGACCGCAATCCGCATCGACTTCACCGTGATCTGGGGCGAACTCATGGCACTGGCGGGCCCGGACGACGCCGAGCTACTGGTGCGCCGGGCCGAAACGGTGTGGCAGGTGGTGGACTCCTACGCGGCGGAAACCCAAGCCATTTATATGGCCGAGCGCCAGCGCATGGCTCAGGAAGAATCCTCGGTGCGTCAAGGACATGTCGCCACAATATTCGGGCAGGTCGACCCGCCGTCGGAAACGCTCACCCGCATCGCCGACGAGCTCGGCATCGATGAAACTGCTCCCCTCGTGGTCGCGGCAGCCACAACCGACGACTCCGCCGCGCTTCGTGTGGAGGTTGCCTCGGCTTCCCGCCGTGGCACAGAAATATTCACCCACCCCCTGCCCGACGGACTCGTCGCCTTCTGGGCAGCCGATGACCGCCCGGGCAGCGCCGCCCGCGAAACCACCGAGCACATCAAGAACATCCGCTGCGGCCTGGTTGCCCAGGTCGGAGGCCTCACCGACCTGCGCGTCGCCGCCCAAACCGCCCGCGCCCTGGCGTCCTTGACCGAAGACAGCGATCAGCAGGCCCTCACGATGCAAAACGCCTGGGCCAGACTGGCTCGGCACCGCCTCTCCGAAACCGGAGTTCCGATTGTCCCCGACGTGGACGCCGCGCTGGCCCGATGCGGAACGGTGGAACGGGCCCGGCTGGTGGAAGCGGTCCGGTCCTACCTTTCCACGGGCAGCATCGCCCAGTCCGCAGACCAGCTCTTCTGCCACCGGAACACCCTGATGAACCGGCTGCGTCGCTTCACGGAATTAGTCGGCGTCGACGTGACCATCCCCCAACAAGCCGCCCGCCTCGTCGTCGCTTGGTCCTGACCGAGCGACGCAGCCAATCCCGCTGGCCAGGCCTCGCCGCATCTGGGAGTACCTCCGGATGGAAGTCCTGGCTGCGGGAGCCCAGCCGCGGCCCTGCTCGCAGGCCACGTGGAGCACGAGCACCCGGGCCACGAGCGCGGGGAAAAGGCCGGCGCGATTTGGCTCAGCGCTGCCGGCCGCTACCCTGTGCTGCTACTGGAGCGGGACCCTAATCAGTTTTTTGTTCACGAATTCATCCATGCCGAAACGGGCAAGTTCGCGACCAACGCCGGAGCGCTTAACCCCGCCGAAGGGCAGGTCGGCTTGGGAGTCGGGGGTGGAGTTGATGAACACCATGCCGGTGTCCAGACGGTCAGCGACTGCTTTTGCCTTCTCTACATCCGCACTGAAGACCGCGCCGCCTAGTCCATAGGGCGAGCTATTCGCCAGTTCGATGGCTTCCTCTGCATCGGCGACCTTGTAGATAACAGCAACGGGACCGAAGAGTTCCTTGAGGTGCGCCCGCATACCGGGCTTCACGTCAGTCAGAACCGTAGGCTCGACGAACGCGCCGGGACCGTCCACGTGCTTGCCTCCAGTACGCAGAGTGGCCCCTTTGGACACCGCGTCCTTGACCTGCTCGATGAGTTCGTCGGCAGCGGCCTTGGAAGACACCGGCCCGAACCGCGTCTCGGGCTGGAGCGGATCGCCCGGCTTGATGCGGGCCATGCGGGTGGTGAATTTTTCCACGAACTCGTCGTAAAGGTCCTCGACGACGAAAAACCGCTTTGATGCCGTGCAGGCCTGCCCGGCATTGCTCATCCGGCCGGCAACTGCCGACTTTACTGTTTGGTCCAAGTCGTCGCTGTCGAGGACGATGAAGGGGTCGCTTCCTCCCAGCTCGAGAACATATTTCTTCAGGTTTCGGCCGGCAACTTCGGCGACGGCGGCACCGGCGCGCTCGCTGCCAGTGAGGGAGACTCCCTGCACGCGGGGATCTGCAATGATCTCGGCAATCTGCTCGTTGGTGGCGAAGATGTTGATGTAGCCGCCGTCCAGTAATCCCGCATCCTCGAAGATCTGTTCCATGGCCAGTGCGGACCTCAGGCACTGCCGGGCATGCTTGAGCAGAATGGTATTCCCGAGCATCAGGTTCGGCGCGGCAAAGCGGGCCACCTGGTAGTACGGGTAATTCCACGGCATGATGCCCAGCAGCACGCCGATCGGCGCACTGCGGACAACGGCTTCACCCCCGCCCTTCACGGTCAGCCGCTCGTCGGCCATGAAGCCGGGACCTTCGATGGCGTAATACTCGTAGATGTCTGCAACGAGGCTGACCTCGCCCCGTGCCTGGCTAACGGGTTTGCCCATCTCCTGGCTGATGATCCTTGCGAGCCCTTCTTTGCGCTCGCGGTAAAGTCCTGCCACCCGCAGCAGGATGCTGGAGCGTTCCTGCACCATCGTATTGCGCCAAGAATCAAATGCGGCGTGGGCGCTTTTCACTGCCCCGGCGACCTCCTCGTCACTGGAGGCCGGCATTTCGCATAGAATTTCGCCCGTGGCCGGGTTAATTGTCCTGTAGTAGCTCATAAAGATTGAGCATACCTGTCATCGACTTCGGCAATCCAACATTCCCGACAAGCCCCCACCGCCGATTAACACTGTCCGGCATGAATGTCCTTTCATCGTTCAGCGGGTAGAATATCTATGTTCGAGATCAGACCGGAGAACCCGGCGTCTTGATTCGATCCCTAGGAGAACAACCCGTGGCTTCACCGATGGCGCTTCAGTCTCAAATCTATCGATCGTTGCCGGACATGGAACGCTCGGAGGCCATCGTCCGCCGGATCTCGACGGCAATCTCCTTAGGCATGCTGCGGGTCGGGGAACGCCTTCCGGTTGAGGCTGAGCTGTCAGAGATGTTTGGCGTCGCTGGCGCAACCCTTCGTGATGCCTTGGCAGAGTTGCGGGACCAAGGTGTGGTCGAAACCCGGCGGGGGCGCAACGGCGGCACTTTCGTGGTGAAGTTCCCTGCCACGCAGGAGGAGAACCTGCGCCAGTACCTGCGCGAGACCTCCATCGCTGACCTTCGCGATCTGGGCGACGAACAAACAGCCGTTGCTGCCGCCGCCGCCCGGCTGGCCTGCGACCGGGCAGATCCCAAGGACCTAGACCGGTTGGAACAATTGGCCCGCGGGCTTGAGCAGGCGGCTACCCCCGAGGTCCAAGCGCGGGCCGACAGCCGCTTCCACATCGAATTGGCGGTGGTAGCCCAATCGCCGCGGCTGACCAGCCAGGAGATCAGGCTGCAATCGGAAGTCGGGCAACTACTGTGGACTCCGCTGGCAGGCGTGTTCGATGCCCTGGCCGCCGCGCGTGAGCACTTGGGAATCGTGGCCGCAGTGCGGGAGGACGACCCCGACAGGGCGCAGCGCTTGGTCTTGGAACACATCCGCCGTAACACCTACCACTTGATCGATACCAAGCTGACCCTTACCCATGCCGGCGAAGAACAGGAGATTTCATGACCGCGCCAGCAACTTCACAGGCGGCCGAGAGTGCCGCCGCCATCGAGGCATGGCTTAACGGGCTTTACCAGGACCTCCACACGTCGTCCAAGAAGGTGGGACAGCGCCTAGAGGAAAAAGTCTCCCCCGGCAGCAAAATGTCGCCCACTGAAATAGTGGGCATCGGCGAAATGGCGGACTCTTTCCTAAATTCGCATGACATTGCTGTGGGCGCCGGCGAGATATTCTCCCTGTCCGCCATAAAGGACTCCCAAGGCGTCCTGGAATGGTGGACCCGAAACAATTCCGGGAACATTGAAAAATTCGGTTTCGACCTGGCCCCGGAAGGTGATCGTTTCTACGATTACGAGAAGCTACCCTGGTTCTCCATTGCCGCTAAAACGGGACAGCAATCGATCGCCGGACCCTACGTCGACTATCTGGGGTTCGACGAATACATCGTCACCTGTGCCGTTCCCACCTACGTGCATGGCACATTCATCGGTGTCACGGGATGCGACATCCGGGTCCGGGACTTGGAAAACAAGCTGATCCCGATCGTCCGCCGCATTCCGGGCGATGCAGCCCTCCTCAACGACCAGAACCGCGTGATTCTGGGCAATTCGGGGCGCTTCATTGTCGGTGAACGGATCAAGTCCGCGCCCGCAGGGTTCGGGTTCCTTCCGCTGGAGGTACCTAACCTGAACTTGCGGTTAATCTGCGCGACCGAGTAGCCGCGCAGATCAACGCTCAAACATTCACTCGATCAGCCAATCGTCCGAGGGCTCTGGCACCTCCGTTCCGGCGCTGTTCGTGCCTGCTCTGGCGGACGAACTCGGCAAACAACGCCATCCGGTCATCGGCGTTGCCGCCCGAATCCTCCGGGTGCCACTGCACGCCAACCACCCAGGTCTTGCCCGGATGCTCGGTTCCTTCAACAACACCGTCGTCGGCAACGGCCGTTACCGTCAGTTCCGCGCCCACCTGCCCTACGGCCTGGTGATGCCCCGACCGGACGGTCAGCCGTTCACAGTCCATGATCGAGGCCACCTTTGAGCCGGGGAGCAACCGGATGGACTCATCCAAAAACATCGGTTCCCCCGGTCCCCCGCGGTGCAGGTGCCACGGATCAAGATCCGGAATCAGGGTGCCGCCGCAGGCCACGTTCAGCAGCTGCGAGCCGCGGCAGATGGCCAGCATCGGCTGGTCCCGCTCGAGTACTCCCTGGATCAGCTCCAGGCAGTACTCGTCCGCTCGGCGGTCCACGCCGTAGGAGTTTGGCACCGGATCATGGTGGCCGTACAGCTTGCCGTCCACGTCTCCGCCGCCCAGGAAGAGCACGCCGTCGAAGTCCGCCAGCTTCTCGGCCGGCATGAACTCCGTGGCCGCGCTGTCCACCAGCTCGCCGCGCGCACCGGCGGCCAGCAGCGTCTCAAAGGCAGTCCGCGTGAATCGCTCCATGAGTTCCAGCGTCTGGTTCGTCATCCCGGGAAAGGTCAGGGAAACGACGACGCCGATGCGCGGCGCGTCCGCCGGCAGGTCGGCGAACCCGGCCGGCAGCACGGCCGCGGGGTCAACCCGGAGCTCCTCCCCGCTCACCGCGCACCCGCCGCGGTCAGTCCGCTCTCGGCGGTGGCACGGCGCCGTGCTGCCGCTTGAACCACCCACTGGAACAACGCGTGGTCGCTGGCATTGGTCTCCGCGGTGTCCTCCGGATGCCACTGGACGGCCAGCATCGGCGCTCCTGCAACTTCCACCGCTTCCACCACGCCGTCGGTGGCGGTGGCGGTGACCGTCAGGCCCTCGCCCAGTACTTCAATCGCCTGATGGTGGTAGGAGGAGACGTCCGCCGTCTCGCTCCCCACGACCTCGGCCAGCAGCGAACCTGCGGCGACCTGGACCGGATGGACTGTGCCCTTGTGCTGCACCTCCCCGGGTGCGAGGTGCTGGATCAGAGTCCCGCCGCGACCGACATTTAGCAGCTGCAGGCCGCGGCAGATGGCGAGCAGCGGCACGTCCGCGGCGAGGCAGCCTTCGATGATCTTGGTTTCGTAGTCGTCCTGTCCGTCGTAGTCGGTGGGCCAGTAGTGCTCGTCGGGCTCGGCACCATACAGGGACGGCGCCACGTCGGCTCCGCCGGGCAGCACGACCCCGTCCAGCCGGGCCAGCTGTTCCGCCGGACTCTCGCCGGTACCCGGAAACATGATCAGCGGCTCGCCGCCGGCACGAACAATGCAGCGCAGCACCGCGGCGGCCACGGCGACGCCGTCGTAGCGCAGTCCGTGGACGGAATTGGACCACATCCCCGGCACTCCAATCAAAGGCCGTCTCATGCCGGGACCTCCGTGCTCAGCGGGAACGGCAGGTGCGGCATCCACTCGGTCCACACGGCCTCCAGCCGGCCGTCGGAGACGACAACGCCCAGTGCGCGGTTGAGTTCGGCCAGCAGCTGCGGGTTGTCCTTCGCCACGCCGATGCCCCAGCGGTTGCCGGTCCGGGCGGTGAAGGCCACGTCGTATGCAGGGTCCTCTCCCAGCGGAACGGTCACGACGTCGTCGTCCACCATGGCGTCCACCTCGCCGTTGCGCAGCGCCGCGAGCATGTCACCGAAGACGTCGTCGCTGGCGCCGAACGCTACCGGAATGATCCCTGGGAAAGTGGAGGCGAGCCGCATATTTGCGCTGCCTTCGATGGCCGCGACCCGGTATCCGGAGAGTTCCTCCGGTGAACGTGCCGGATCGCCCTTCCGGACCAGGACGGTCTCGTCGAACACCGCGTACGGCTCGGTGAAGTCCACTATCGCCTGGCGTTCGGGGATGATTCCCTGACCGCACCAAACGGCGTCGACCCGGTGGTCCCGCACCGCCGGGAGCATGTCGTCCCAGGCCATGAACGCCCACTCCACCCGCAGGCCCATGGCGGAGGCGACCAGTTCGGCCGCTGCCGGTTCGTATCCGCGGCGGTTGCCCTCACTGTCCGCCAAATTGAACAGCGGCGGCGCCTCGGAGTCGATGCAGGCCAGGCGCAGGGTCCTCGGGGTCAACGTGCTGACGGCGCTCACGGGATGGTCTCCCAGTACATCTCGCGGTCCCACTCGGTGATGGCACCGCAGTAACGGGCCCATTCCTCCTGCTTCAGCTGCGTGTAGATCGCCACCAGGTCCTCGGGCAGCGCCGACGTGAGGTAGGTGTCGGACACGAACGCATCGATCGCGTCACCCAGCGTGAGCGGCAGTTGCCCGCCGACCGGGCCGCCGGCGCCGCCGTCGGGCATTCCGGGATCAAGCTGGCGGTCCAGCCCGTCCTGCATGGCCGCGATCAGCAGTGTGTGGGACAGGTAGGGGTTCACGGCCGCATCCGGCACGCGGTACTCCATCCGGCCGTTCGAAGAGATGCGGATCAGGCAGCCGCGGCTGTCGAGTCCCCAGTTGGCCAAGCTCGGCGCGAACTGGCCGGCATCCCAGAACCGCTTGTAGGAGTTCACGGTGGAGGCCATGACGGCCATCGACCCCGGGGCGTGGGCGAGCATGCCGCCGATGGCGTGCCTGGCCGTCTGTGAGACGTGCAGTTCCACCCGGCCGGCGTCCTCGGTAACGTTTGTGTCGCCGTCCCACAGGCTCAGGTTGTGATGGCAGCCGTTACCCATCTGGCCGTTGTAGGGCTTGGGCATGAAGCTGGCGGTGACGCCGAATTCGCGGGCTACCTGCTTGCAGATCTGCCGGTAGGTCACCAGCCGGTCGGCGGTGTTTTCCACCCGGTCGTACATCCAGTTCAGCTCGAGCTGGCCGTCGTCCTCGTAGTCGCCTTCAATCATGTCCAAGCCCATGGCCTTGGCGTAGGTGACCAACCTTTTGTAAATGGGGCGCATCCGCTCCAGGTTCTCCACCTGGTAGGCGGGGCTGGTGCCGGGCTTCTTGACAACCTCTAGGCCGGGTCCCTCCCACGTCATCTCCGGTTCGGTCCCGGAACGCACCTCGAAGCCGGTGCGGGCGGTGAACGCCTCGTGTGAGCGGATCAGCAGGGACCGGGTGTCGATCGGCATCAGGCGGCCACCGACCTCCGGAAGATGCGGAGGCTCGTAGGCGGTGCAGAAAATTCGGGCGACCGAGGTGTCCCAGGGCAGGACCACGAAAGTGTCCGGCTCCGGCAGCGCCCAGAACTCGCGGGCCTCGATGCCGCCGCCGATCAGGTTGCCGTGGCGGTCATTCTGCAGGTCCGACAGCGCGGTGCGGTGGAAGCAGATGCCCTTCTCCAAGTTGCGGCGGAAGTGATTGGCAGGAACCATTTTCGCTACCATGCGCGAGCCAATGGTCGGCAACGCATAGTAGACGTATTCAACACCGGCTTCTTCGATCTTGCGGCCAAGTTCGCGCACCGTTTCGGGGCGCAGGTTGCGCTCTTGGTGGCGGGCAAAGGCATCGCGGTCGCTCAAGACAGCCAGCATCTCGGTCGCGGCCTCGTCGGGGCGTACAGGGGTTAGTGTCATCTCAGTTTTCCTTCGGGTCTGTGGCCAGTCCGTTTTAGACGGCGGCGAGCTGGGAGCTTGCAGGCAGGCCGGCCTCGGTCACGAGCTTCCGGTAATGCAACTGGCGGTCGGCGGGCAGTGCGGAGGTAACGGCACCGATCAGCCGGCCGCCGAGGTAGTAGGCAAGAGCAGCACCGTCGGCGGGCCGGGACGGGTCCCCTTCAAGGACCTCGATCCGGTCTGCGACGGCTGGGCTGCCTACGCCCTGAACGCGGATACCGAAGATGTCCGTCCAGAATGAGGGCAGCGGCACAGTCGGTTCCGGGGTTTCCATTCCGTTCAGTCCGGCAACCAAGGCCGGTGCGGCGATCTTGGCGGTGTCGGCAGGTGTGGCCCAGTGCTCAACGCGGCGTGGGCCGGTGCCGGCGCGGCGGTCCGGGTAGCGCGCCACGTCGCCGACCGCGACCACGTGCACGGCCCCGAACACCCGCAGGTGCTCGTCGCAGAGCACGCCGTCAGTCAGGTCCAGGCCGTTGCCAGCCAACCAGTCGACGTTTGGCTTGGAACCGACAGCCTCGATTACGGCATCGGCCGGCACCTCTCGTCCGCCGGTCAGGCGGACCCCGGTGCAACGCTGCGGCCCGTCGGCGCCGTCGTCGTGCCAGGTGAATGAGGTGACGCGTTCCCCTGAGACGCACTCGACGCCGCGTTCGGTCAGGAAGTTGCGCATGCCCTTGCTCAGCTCGCGGCCGAGCGTGTGCTGCATCGGCCCGCTGCTACCTTCGATCAACGTCACCCGGCAGCCCAGCAGCGTGGCCGTGGCAGCTGCCTCGCAGCCGATGAATCCTGCGCCGACCACCACAATCCGGGCATCCGGGCGTAATTCCCGGTGCAGGCCCAGCGCGTCCTCCAGCGTGCGGATGACGTGCCGGCCATACAGCGGCCCGGGAACCCGGACGCGTGCCGGCCGCAGCCCGGTGGCGACCACCAGTCCGTCGTAGCTCACGTGCTCGCCAGAAGCGAGGGCGAGGGTCCGGTGCGCGAGGTTTGCGCGAGTGACCGGTGCTCCGAGCTTCCAGTCAATGTCGGCGGCGGTGCGGCGCTGCCGCAGAGTCACGGACGCCAGGGCTTCCTGCATCGAGCCGGGCGACTTCAGCAGTTCCTTCGAGAGCGGCGGCCGGTTGTAGGGAGGATGGACTTCTTCGCCGATCACGAGGATCTCCTCCTCCCAGCCGGCCGACCGCAACTGTTCAGCGGCACGTAAACCTCCCATCGAGGCTCCGGCGATGGCGATTCTGCGGGCCATGATCAGTCCTTGAGGAAGATCGCTTGGACGGGGCAGACGTCGATGGCTTCTTCGACCTCGTCCAGAAGGGAATCGTCGAACGTCGGCTCGTACTCGAGGACGCCGTCCGGGTTCATACGGAATACTTCCGGCGCGGCGATAGCGCACTGGCCATGGTTGTCGCACAAGCTGCGGTCGACATCAACGGTCTTCATGGGGTCCTGCTTTCTGTTAGTGCTGAAGTGCTGGGTGGTGCTGAAGTGCTAGTGGTGCTGTCTACGGTTTAGGTGCGCTTGGTGAAGCCGATCGGCAGGCGGATGGGCCCGGTGTTGCCGGAATCGGGCAGCCACTCGTCTCCCCCGGCCAGGTACGGGGCAGCGATGCGGCTGGCCAGCAGCGGCAGGGCCTCGCTCATATCCGCTCGTGCAACGAAGTGGCCCAGACAGTGGTGCACGCCGCCGCCGAAGCCGTAATGCGGCGCATGCTCGCCGAGCAGATCCATCTCCGGGTTGGGGAAGGCCTTCGGGTCGGTGCCGGAAGACTGGGTGAAAAGGTGTACCGTCGTGCCCTTCTCAATGAAGAGGTCCTGATAGGTGAAGTCCTCCACCGCTTCCCGGGTGACCCAGGTGACCGTCGGGTTAATCCGCATGACCTCTTCGACGGCCTTAGCGCCCAGTTCCGGGCGCTCCGCCAGCAGCTCCCACTGCTCTGGGTTGCGGATGAAGGACTGCATCGCCAGTCCCAACTGGTTGCGGGTGGTGTCCATGCCGCCGAAAATCAGCAGCACCAGAGCGTTGCGCAGCTCTTCATCGCTGAGCCGGTCTCCGTCGCGGCTGGCAAGTACCAAACGGCTGACAAAGTCCTCGCCCGGGTTTGCCTGGCGATCCTTGATCAGCTCGTCGGCGTATTCGTAGAGCTCCGCGACTGCCGCCTCCACCTTGTCCAAGTCCCGCTTGAACGTCACGCCGAGGGCCAGTCCAACAGTGGAGGCCAGCCGGGCGATCGTCGGCCACTCGCTCTCCGGAATCCCAAGAAGGATGGTGAGCACCCGAGTGGCATAGGGCTCGGCGAAGTCGCGGATAAACTCGCACTCGCCCTTGTCGATAAACGCGTCGATCAGTTCGTTGGCTAGGGCCTGGAACCGCGGCACCAGGTCCTTGATCAGCCGGGGCGAGAACGCCGGGTTAAGCAACCGGCGGATGCGGTGGTGGTCCTCGCCTTCCAGCACCAGCAGATTCTTGGTCCACCAGTCGTAGAACAAGCCGCCGTGGACCCCGTTGTGCGCTGGCCACTGGGCACTGCCCTGCTTCAGCTTGGGGCTCTTGAGCAGTTTGCTCACCTCGTCGTACCGCAGCACGGCGATGCCGTAATTGGTCCTCGCGTACCAGTTGGCCTCGCGTGCATTGCGCAGCTCTTCGGACTGCATGGCGAACGACGGATCCGAAATGTTCAGGTACGGAATGTCAACAGTGGGCGTACTCATGGGTAGAACCTTTTCCTCATCTTGCTATCGGTGAATTGCTGAGCTGGAAGGCTCGGACTGTAGTGCTAGGCGGACAGGGACGCGGAGGGTATGGCATCTCCTGCGGGAGCGTCGCCCTTCAGATAGGGCTTCTTCCACGCCATGTAGAGCAGGCCGATAAGCACGACCCCGACGGCGGAGATCAGCACAATGTAGTTGGCGAACCATCCCGCTTCCGGAGTCCGGGGCCAGGCCATGTTGATCATGCCCAACACACCCCACGCGAGAGCTGCGATGTTGACCGGAATGCTCCAGACCCCGAGCCGGAAAGCCCCAGCGGGCTTCCAGCCCTTCAAATGGGCCCGCAACGAGGCCAGGACAACCATTTGGAAGCCCATGTACATGCCCATAGCGGCGAACGAGATGATGGTGACCAGGGCATCTTCGGAAACCTTGGAGCCAACCACGATGATCGCCGGGACCAAACCGGCCAGCAGCAGAGCGTACGGCGGCACGTGCCGGGTCTCGCTGAACTTGCTGAGCAGTTTGCTGCCCGGCAGGATTCCATCGCGGGCCATCGAGTAGGCCAGCCGCGAGGACGCCGCTTGCAGGCTCAAGGCGCAAGAAACAAAGGAGATCAGCACGACGGCGAGCACCACCTTGAAGCCGACCGGTCCGAAGGCACCCAGCAACGCGCTACCGATGGGATCGGAGTTTTCCCCGGAGATCACGGCACCGAAGTCGGGCACGGCCAATATCAGCGACAAGCACACGAACATGGCAGCGAAACCGCCAATGTAGATGGTCATGCGCATGGCCTTGGGGATCCGGCGCCCAGGGTTCGGTACTTCTTCGGCAACATCGCCGCAGGCTTCGAAACCGTAGTACTGGTAAATGCCGATCAACCCGGCAGCGGCGAAGGCGATGAAGTAGTTGCTGCCTTCACCCGCCCCGAAACTCTGGAACAGCACGCTGAGATCGTGCTCCCGGGCTGTTACCAAGAGCCAGACACCGACGATGAGAGCTCCGCCGAGTTCCGCCAGCAGGCCCAGCATGGCCACCTTGCTCAGCACCTTGGTGCCTCCGAGGTTCAACACGGTAGCCAAGGCAATGACCGCCAATGCCGAAATGATCACCGAGTCGACGGTGCTTTCCATCCCCAGCAACAGGCTGAGAAACGGTCCGGCGCCGTAGGAAACGCTGGCGATGGTGGCCAGCAAAGCGCAGAGGTAGACCCACCCGTTCATCCAGCCCCACTTGCGTCCCCAAAGACGGCGGGACCAAGGGTAGACGCCGCCGGCAACGGGGTAGTTGGAGACTACTTCCCCGAAAACCGTGGCAACCAGCAGCTGGCCGATGCCGACAATGATCAGGGACCAGAACATCGGCGGTCCGGCCATCCCCAGCGAAGCCGCGAACAGTGAGTAAATCCCCACCACAGGGGACAGGTAGGTGAAGCCCAGGGAGACGTTCCCCCAGAACGTCATTTCGCGCTTAAATTGCTTCTCATACGAGTAGCCAAGGCTGGCAAGGTGCTCCGCGTCTTCATCGACGTCCGGACCTCCAGCGGGTCTCGTCATTTCGGCTGACATTGCGCTCCTTCAAAACGAATGGTCAGTGCGGTGAACGGGCCGTGAGAGCTGCCTCCCCGCGGTGATCGACGTCACAGTGAGGGCGATCACAAAAAACCCTACAAATGAATGTTTTATTTGGCAAGCACTTGACCGAAAGTGATGCTGCAAGCCGCGCAGCCACGAAAAACGGCCCCCAAATGGGCTCCAACCAATACATGCGGTAGCGAGAGATATCTCCCGCGCGCGTACCGCACCCGGCAGCGGCTATGTTGTGCAGACCAACTTCCGCGAGGGGCGCCGCCCGTTGTGTCGGTGACCTAGGACCTGGTGTGTCCGACGTAACATCTAAAACATCTGAATTTTAACGTTTAATTCCAGCGAAGATCGTGAGTTCATGCTGCTTCAACCTGCCGCGGATGCCGAGACATCCCAGCCAATAACCCGGCCCCGAATTCTTGTCACCTGTTCCCTAAGCGGACCTAAGAACGACCAATGGTTGACCGAATCCTTGACCGCCTACGCCCGGAACATCGGCCACGAACTGCACATGCAGGAGGCAGACTTCCTACTCCTCGACGTCGGGACTCCTGCTGCGCAGGCGATGGACGCGGCAGCCAGTCTCGACGGGTTTGATGGCCTACTGGTTCTTGGGGGCGGGGATATCCACCCCTCCCTCTACGGACAGCCACCAGCCGCAGCGCCGGGATATGGGGTGGATGCACGGGTCGATGAAGCAGAGATTGCGCTGGTTCGAAGCGCGGCCGCTTCGGGGCGGCCGGTGATGGGGATTTGCCGAGGCCTGCAGGTCATCAACGTTGCCTTCGGCGGCAGTTTGATTCAGGATCTGGGCCCGGATTCCATTCATCAGGTACACACGGAAGCTCCAGGCATGATCGGCCATGACGTCAAGGTCAAGCCGGATACCCTGCTCGCCACCGCCTTGGGCGCGGAAAGCATACCGGTCCTCTCCGGCCATCATCAGGCAGTTCAAAATCTCGGCACCGGGATGGTCACCGCTGCAGAGGCCCCAGACGGGATAATTGAAGCCATTGAACACCGGGAGCACTGGATTCTGGGAGTGCAGTGGCACCCCGAAGACCCCGGGACGACCTCGGGGCAACTCGCCTCACTGCTGCGCCTATTCATAGATCGGTGCCGGAGCGGCTTGCCGCCAGCGCCCGAGCCGGGCGGGCACACGCTCGTCGCCTGAAGTCCTCGCCTTAAAAACACCACTCCCTCTCCTTGAGGTATCGAAAGGTGAAGATCGTTGAAGCGATCCGAATCTAGAGAATGACGAATGCGTACTCGGGCCGTTCGGACTGCCGCGGCCCGAGTACGGACACGAAAGCGCAGGCCCTGCTCATCGGCCTCGCTCCTTCCGACGGCCTTGTCCTCTCGATGTTGCGGGAAACGTGACGGATCTCTCCGCTTTTGACTTGCCACACCCGACCTGATGCTATTGAGGAAGGCCAACCGGTGTTATTGGATCTTCGGTTGGCCGCTCCGAATCGCTCGCGCAGGCATCCTCGCCTGCCCGCGGACACGGTGCCCGTCTCCCCCTCGGGATTGATTATTCAGGGCCCGGCGCCTTCCTGCGCCGCCAGTGTCATACCGCTGCGCACCTAGCGCCTTTGTTCACCGCCACCGGTGCGCCGATACGGCCGTTCCGTGGATTCGGAGTGTCGAGCCTGACGGAGAGATCCAATGAATGAGGAGATGCATTTAATATGCGAGTCGGAATCATTGGTGCAGGACCCAGCGGCATGGCCCAATTGCGCGCGTTCGAATCAGCCCGCAAACTCGGAGCCGAAATCCCGGACATTGTGTGCTTCGAAAAGCAGTCCGATTGGGGCGGACAGTGGAACAGCAGCTGGCGCACCGGCCTGGACGCCGCCGGCGAGCCCGTGCACAGCAGCATGTACCGGCACCTGTGGTCGAACGGGCCCAAGGAAGTCCTCGAGTTTTCCGACTACACCTTTGATGAGCACTTCGGCCGACCCATCTCCTCTTTCCCGCCGCGGGAAGTCTTGTTCGACTACATCGCCGGACGCGTGGAGAAATCCGACGTCCGCAAGTACGTCCGGTTCAACACCGTGGCCCGCTGGGTCTCCTACGACGAGAAGTCCCGGGAATTCACCGTCACGGTCGAGGACCTCGCGGCGCACCGCACCGAAACGCACGTTTTCGACAAGCTCGTAGTCTCCACCGGCCACTTCTCCTACCCGAATGTGCCGGCGTTCGAGGGCATCAACAGCTTCCCGGGTGAAGTACTCCACGCCCACGACTTCCGCGGCGCCGAGCGGTTCGCCGGCAAGAACCTGCTCATGATCGGCAGCAGCTACTCCGCCGAGGACATCGGCATGCAGGCCCACAAGATGGGGGCGAAGTCCGTCACGTTCAGCTACCGCAGCGGCCCGATGGGCTTCGACTGGCCGGAGTCGGCGGTCGAGCGCCCGCTCGTGACCCGCTTCGAGGGCAGCACCGCGCACTTCAGCGACGGCACTGCCGGCGAGTTCGACGCCGTGATCCTGTGCACCGGCTACCTGCACAAGTACCCGTTCCTCCCCACCGAACTGTCGCTGCAGTCGCCGAACCTGCTCTACCCCGGCAACCTCTACAAGGGCGTGGTCTGGCAGCAGAACACCAACCTGTTCTATCTGGGCGCGCAGGACCAGTACTACACGTTCAACATGTTCGACGCGCAGGCATGGTTCGCCCGCGACGTGATGCTCGGCCGAATTGAACTGCCGTCGCTGCAGGAACGCCAAGCGGACATCCAGGCCTGGCTGAACCGTCAGGACGCACTCCCCGACCACGACGCCGAGGCCGATTTCCAGACCGACTACCTGCGCGACCTGATCGCCCTGACGGACTACCCCGAGTTCGACCTGGACGCCGTCGCGGTGCTGCTCAAGCAGTGGATGAAGGACAAAGAAGAGAACATCCTCGGCTACCGGGACATGATCCACCGTTCCGTCATGACCGGAACCATGGCCGCCCGGCACCACACCCGCTGGATCAACGCCATGGATGACAGCATGGCGCGCTACCTCGGCGGCCCCTCCGAGGACATGGACACCGGAGCGCTGGCCGCCCTGACCGGGGACACCAAGCAAGCCGCCGGCAGGTAGGACCCGCCAAGAACCACGGACGACGGCGGGTGGGCCGGGAGCGCTGCCTCCCCGCCACCCGCCGTCGTCACCTCCAGTGCCCCGGTTGAACCCGGGCTCAGGTGTTTACCCCGGTGGCCCAGCGCCTAGTGCCCGTTCCCGCCTGTTCCGTAGATGAACTCCTCGGCGTGGGACACGGCCTTTTTGAACGAGTCGTTGCGCAAGGCCGCCTGTTCCGGGCCGCCGTTGACGCTTTCCGTGTAGTTCGTGAAGCCCGGGCGCAGCGCCCAGATGCCACCGGCCGGCGGCAGGTAGAACACGGCGAAAGACCGGTGTTCGCCGTCGTCGTCCTCCCACACCGGCACGACGGCGACCGCAGCGCCGGTATCGACGTTGATCCACTGCGCACGCGGCCTCGGCTGGCCTTCCTCGAACACGCTCGGGTCCAAAAACGGCGCCGTCCCCGGCCCCCAGCGCTCCTCGAACCGTTCATGGAAAACGGGAAACAGGTGATGGTCGTACCGACGCCAACTGGAAACAGGCATTGATCCTCGCTTCATCGAAAGGGGAATAGCAGCCACTCAGGCCACACGGTATCGTCCGGCTCCGGTCGTGGGAAGCCGAGGTAGACCGGATCCGCCACCTGCATGGCCGGGCGCACTGCGGGCGCGGGACGGGGACGGGTCCTGGGCGTCGCGGGCCGTCCCCGCGAAGCCTCCTGCGCGCCGCCGGGCGCAGCCGCCGTTTGGTCGCCGCGGCGGCCGCCGGACGAAGCCCCCGTTTGCCCGCGTCCGCTGCCCACCCGGCGTCCGCGGTCGTAATCTCCTCGGCGTCCCGCGTCACCCAGCACGGAATAAGCCTGCAGGATGGCACCCATCGCCAGGCCGTCGGCGCGCGACCGCGGCGCATCGCCGTCGTGGTTCAAATCCGGGTGATGCATGCGCAGTAAGGCCCGGTAGGCGCGTCTGATGTCCGCCTCGCTGGCATCGGGCGCCACGCCGAGGATGGCGTAGAAGTCGGCGTCACCCATGCTGGCCTCCCTCCTGCTGCCGAAAACTGCCGCCGCTCATGGCCAGCCGGTGGCTCCGCCCGCGCCCGGGCGTCACCACCGGCTGCGATCCCACAGGTCAGGCGTCGATCATCTGCTTGGTGTCTCCGCTGCTGATCTCGATCTTGCGCGGCTTGGCCTGCTCGCGGATGGGGATCCGCAGGGCCAGCACGCCAGCCTCGTAGTTCGCCGTGACCTTGTCCGTATCCAGCGTGTCGCCCAGGATCAGCTGGCGGCTAAACGTGCCGCTGGGCCGTTCGGCGGCAACAACTTCCTTGCCGTCCTCGATCTTGGACTTGCGCTCCGCAGCAACCGTGAGGACATTGCGTTCCACGTCCAGGTCAATGGTGGACGGATCGACGCCGGGCAGGTCGAGTTCGACAACGAACTCCTCGCCCTCGCGCCACGCATCCATCGGCATCGCCACCGGGCGTGCCTGGTTTCCGAAGACCTGCTGGGTCAGGCGGTCCAGCTCACGGAAGGGATCAGTTCGCATCAACATGGCAGCCTCCTTCAGTTCTTCTCCTTGGCGCTCACCAAATCTGTGTTCGAGCGCATAGATATTATGACTCTGCGCTACTATGTTTGCAAGTCGGTTTTGGGAGGAATGTTGGCAAGCGAGAAGAAGCAGCCGCGGACGGACAAGGGTGTCTACGGCATCTCCGTGGTCTCCGACATCGTGGGCGTGGGCGAGCAGACCCTGCGCCTGTACGAACGGCGCGGCCTGCTGGAACCGGAGCGCACGGCGGGCGGCACCCGGCGGTACAGCCAGGACGACGTCGACCGCCTCCGCAGGATCGGCGAGCTCGTGGACGACGGCGTGAACCTGGCCGGCGTCGGCAAGGTCCTGGAGCTGGAAGACGACAACGCTTCGCTGCACCGGCAGCTCAAAGCGGCCAAGGAACGCGCCGCCGGACGGGAGCAGCGCGAAGAACCGGAGGAAACCACGCGGCCGGCCTGAACGCCCTCCCTTCCGCCCGGCACGCGGAGTATGGTCGACACCGGGACCTACATCGGAGCTAAACAGAGGACCACGCTCATGGGACTGCGAAGCGCGCTGTTCGCCGCGCAATACGATGCCGCCATTCGCCGCGAACCGGCGGAGCTCGCGTCACACCGCACCGCCTTGTTGTCCGGTTTGAGCGGGATTGTGTACGACGTCGGTGCGGGCACCGGCGCGAATCTGCCCTACTTCCCGCCGGGGTGCTCCGTGACATTGGTCGAGCCGGACCCGAACATGCGCAAGCGACTGGAGTCCAGAGTGGGGTCCCACTCCACAGCGCTGCGCGTCGTGGATGCGGTCGCCGAGGACTTGCCGGCCGAGGACGCCAGTGTGGACGCCGTGGTGTTCACCCTGGTGCTGTGCAGCGTGCCCGACCAGGCGGCGGCGCTGGCCGAGACCAAGCGCGTGCTCAAGCCGGGCGGCAAGCTCCTCTTCCTGGAGCACGTCCGCGGCCCGGGCGCGCACGGCAGGGTGCAGGACCTGCTGCAGCCGGTGTGGTCGTTCGCGGCACAAGGCTGCGAGCCCAACCGGAACACCGCGGCGGCGATAGCCGCCGCTGGCTTCGACGTCTCAGTGCAGGACGAGTTCGCCGTCGGCCCGGCATGGCTCCCGATAAATCCGATGGTGGCGGGCACGGCAACGCCCGGAGCCAACCGCTAGGCTGTCTCCGGGCGCTGCGCGGCGCGGCCGCTTTAGGCGGAAGCGTTGGTTACCCGAATCCCCCGAGCTTGTCCTTCATGCCGCCCAGCTTCTCGCCCAATCCTCCGGGGAGCTTGCCGAGCAGCGCGTCGACGTCGATGCCCAGCCTGGACAACAGCCCCGAGTCGCGCTCGGTGTCCACCTTCTCCGGCAGTTCTGCATCTGCCGCAACTGCCTGGTCCTCTTTTCCCTGCTGCTTAAGGAAATCGATGATCTGCTGCTTGTCGATCTGCATGGGTTTTTCCCTTCGCTAGCGTGTCAGCGTACTGACCACTCTCCTCGCGGCCGGCACGTGTGGCAAGGGCTCAAGACGGCAGCAAACGCCGGATGGCATACTGTTTGGACTCCACAGCGCTGTGGAAACCTCGTGGACAGGAACGCTAGACATGGCAGGGCATTTCGAAGTGATCAAGGCGCCCGACGGCGGCTACCGGGTCAGAATGCTGGACGGTAAGGGAAAACTCATGGCCGAATCGGTCACGTATCCGTCCCTCCAGGAGGCTAAGGACGGCATCGAGCTGGCCCGGGAAATCGCCGGCACCGGCCGGGTGATTGACCGAACGGACGGCGCGAATCCGGAGCCCGACGCGTAGCGTCGGAGGCCTGTACGTGTGGCGGAAAAGGGCATGCCCTCCAGCTCGCCAGCGGCGGGCGCGAAGAGGGCGTCGTCCACCGTTTCGGTCAATTTTCGGCCTGCGGCAGACCATCTGCCGCCCAGCCGGCCAGCTGCAGCGCCCCAGCGAGCAACAGGTAGGCGGCGATGAGCGACGCCGAGTGGCCGAAATGCTCCGTGCTTCGAGCAGAACTGGAAGCACTAGCGCCACATCGACAGCAATCTTCGGGCTGGTTAGGGCCTTTCGTCCGTGGTAATAGGTCCCCTCGGGCACTTTTGCGTCCTTCACGAGACGCGATCCACCGTGACACCTCGCGTATTGCCACCCAAGTTATCCACACCACTCACAGTTGTCCTGGAAATTGTGGGTCTGGTACGGCACAATTGATCAAGTGATGAAATACGTAGACCTCTTTGCCGGTTGTGGCGGACTTTCCCTTGGTGTTGAGCGAGCCGGAGGACGGCTCGTTGTGGCAGTCGAAAAATCTGATATGGCCGCAAGGACGTTCTTCCACAACCTTGTGGGAGACGCCTCCGACGTGCGGGAGTGGGACCGATTCGTAGCCTCGCCTACAGCCAATCAGGTACAACACGGAGTACTCGTCCGGGAACTGAGCGTCCTTCTGGCTGACGAGGATGTCATGGACACTCTGGCGGCCGAAGGAATCGATCTGGTCGTGGGAGGGCCACCCTGTCAGGGCTTCTCTCTGGCAGGCCGGCGCAATCCGGAAGACATTCGCAACAAACTGCCATGGGAGTACCTCGAGTTCGTCGAACGCACGAAGCCCAAAGCAGTCGTCATCGAGAACGTCCTCGGAATGCACCAGAAGTTCAGCAGCGAGGAAGAGTCGTCGTTCACCCAACTGCAGTGGGCACTAGCCGAGATCCATCCGGGGTACGTCGTACAGGGAGTTCAGGCCAACGCAATGCACTATGGTGCACCCCAGCATCGTCCGCGACTTATGATAATCGCGGTTAGGAAAGATGTAGCTGACGCGAAAGGCATCAAGTCAACAGGTGTGCTTTGGAAGTCGGACTTCTCCGACAAAGTGACCGCCCCGCTACCCGATCTAGCGCCGATCCCAACGATTGAAAGCAGTCGCGTCCGTACTGTCGCTGACGCCATTTCCGACCTCTCCCCTCATGCATCCAAGCCAGGGAAGGCATCGCGCGAATATGTTGCAGAATTGCGAAGCCCTGACTGGGGCATGCGTCTGGCTCCGGGCAAGCAGGAGCACAACCACATTCCCCGCCGGCATAATACTCGAACGGTACAGCGGTTCCGTCTGTATCAGTACCTCGCCGACTGCGGTCTTGACCAGCGCCTCCTCAGCCGCGCGGCTGCCTTGCCAGAATCGGATGCTGTTCTCTACGTAAAAAACGAGCTGTCAGACGCCGTCCTTCCCGCTGTCTCGCCTGACGGGACTGAGCTAGCCAGAACGCTAGAAGAACTTTCCGATCTCGTTTTCGCGCTCGCCACCAAGAAGCACTCCCAAAAAGTACTAGGTTGGAAACAGCCAGCACGTACCGTAGTCACCTTGCCCGACGACTACGTTCATCCAGTTGAACCACGTATTTTCACCGTCCGCGAAATGGCACGCTTTCAAGGCTTCCCGACGGCGTTCGAGTTTCTGGGCAAGGAAACCACCGGCGCGCATCGGCGCCGAGTCGAGGTACCCCAGTACTCTCAAGTGGGAAATGCGGTCTCTCCCTGGCTATCGTTGGCGGTTGGACGCCGCATAGCTGAATTACTGGGGGAGACCAAACTTGAGGGAACTGAACGACTTTGAGATAGAAAATATCGGGTTTCTTACTCGATATGGCTTGGACTACGGGCTTCTAGAGCCGACGCTCACAGGTCTCGGCAAAAGCATCATGGACGCCACAGCCGATATCCGATCATTTCTGCGCCGAAATGGCATCCACGACTTCGCAAGCCAACTGCAGGGCGTCGAGAACAAATCCGGGGTACCGGCCTCAGTCATTACAGCCGGTGGTGACTGCATGCGAGCCGACGCCACGTTGTACCGGCCACGAACCAAGGCGGGGGATCCAAGGATTTGGTTCTCGAAACTGAACAGATATTGCACCGCGGGAGACATCCTCGTCATCCTTTGGGCGCAGGAACGGATATGGGTACTCAATGCCACCCAAGTCCGCTTCGATGATGTAGCCAGCCGTCTTCCGGTCTATCGGAGCCTGCTCCGACCACTTGTCAGCCACCGAGAATCAGTGTTTGAGGAACTGCTAGACATGCTGACGAGGCTTTCTGCTAAAGGGTTCGTTCCGGCCATCAAACGCGGTGACACGGCTGTGGGGCACCTTCTCGAAACGGAACTCGGAATCAAAGCAAATTCCAAAAGGATTCCGGATTACAAAGGTGTCGAGCTCAAGGCTAGCCGGGCACGGGCTACGTCGAATCAGACAATGTTCGCACGAGTACCGGATTGGAAGATCAGCAAACTCAAAAGCTCCCGCGAGATACTCGATACGTTTGGATACGAGCGTGGAGATAATTTCAAGCTTTACTGCACGGTCAGCTCGCTGAGATTCAACTCACAAGGCCTCAAACTCTCCGTGGACGAGAAAGCGGGTCTACTGCACGAGGTGTCGGATCGACCCGAGATAGGAAGAGCAGTCACCTGGAGGATTAGAGACCTGCAGGATGCACTCGCTTCCAAACACGCTGATACGTTCTGGATTGATGCGGAGTCGAAGAACCGGGGTGGAACCGAATTCATTCACTTCCGCTCAGTCAGACAAACGACCAAGCCCGTCGTCGAGCAGATTGCTCCCATGCTCGTTGGGGGAACAATCACGCTGGACCACCTCATAAAACGATCTGGGGCGAAGGTAAGCGAAAAGGGGCCCCTATTCAAGATCAGCAAGAATCACTTCGATGATCTCTTCCCCGACCCCATATTCCACGATTTACGGCTCGAGCGGTAGCGAGATCTGCCCTCACATACGGAAATAATAGCGACAACGCGAACTGCTCCCGCGCTACTGCCACCGTGGCGAGACATCTTGAGCATCCTCGAATGTCTCGCCTGGGACCTCGGGCCCCTTCTCCCCGTGCGGATCCTTTTTCGTTGTAGGATCGGGCTTACGCTATCCTTACTGGCGATGAGGGCGAATAGTTCCGGAAAGAAGTTTAATGCGTGGGACTGCGGCACCCAAAAAATAGAAAGGCATTCGAAAATCGCAATACAGCTTTTCTGGAAACTCAGAAGTGGGACTCTAAACTGCAGCGGGTGACTGACACGTCCTGAATCGATCGGGAGAAGCTCCAACCGGCCACGGGAGGAACCATAAAAGTCGTCAAGAACTGGTCTCCATTCGATGAAGATCTTCACGTCAGCCGGTACGTGTACGACGTGCCGTGATGACCGCCTTCTCAACTTCAAGCTTCTCTATGAGATTAGATACTCTTATGCGGTGAACTCCGTATGCTCGTCCAGAAATTGTTTCATCTTGTCGAGTAGATCGCAATCGTTACCGATTTCGCATTCCCAAACGATCGAAACCTCCCATCCCATGGCGCGGAGCTCATCGCGCTGCCTAAGATCACGGTCCTGATTCCGCATACGCTTGTTAGCCCAAAACTCGGTATTAGATTTAGGCAAACGTGACCCAACCGGACAGGAGTGCCCGTGCCAGAAGCATCCGTTGACGAAAATCACCTTTCGCCTGCCGGGAAATACGAGATCTGGTTTTCCTGGCAGTTTCGGATCGTGAAGCCGGTATCTGTATCCAGCACTGTGAAGCAACCGCCTGAGCCGGAGTTCAGGCTTCGTATTCTTGGAACGAATGTTAGACATATGCGCGCTTCGCTGCATGGCACTCATGAAGTCAGCCATGGCACAATAATAAGTTGCCAGCGACCCTTTCGCACTGCGGCGGTCCCAGCTTCTGACTTTCTGAGCGGGGCCTGCGGAAACCGGCCGTCTCGCCGGCGTAGATCACTTTGCCTACTAGCCCGCGACACGTCCCGCCAGGCGATGACGAGGTTCATCTGATCACCTTCGAGTCTGGCGAGATCCGTTCGGCGTTGGCTATGGAAGCGGGAGGCTCTACTGCTGGCTTGTCCATAGCGAAGACACGATGCAGGAGTACGTTGCCGGTTTGCGTCCTAGTAGGCGAGCCCGTGGGCGTCGACATGTGGTTGAAGTCATAGTCAGCGTTGATGACTGCCGGTACTGATCAAAATCTGTAGGAGCGACGTGGGATTCAGGTCGTCGGCATGAGCGAAGCGTCGATGATCGCCTGCTTTGCGCTTCAGTGCCTGCGGCCCGGAGCCGTGGGTCCTGTTCCAGATTGATCGCCTAGCATACTCATCGGAGCAAAGTCCTAGGCCCATCTTGTCCTCAACGATCGAACTCATTCCCGCGAACCACAAAAAAGCGCGGTCACCTCGACTTGAAAAGTATGTTGCGAACCGAGAAGGTTGCTCTAAATCGTCGGCGTCAGAACCTATATCTCCAAGTGATCGACAATAGCTTGTTTCTAACCCGCGGGCACAACGCGTACTTCTGACATATCCCCCACTGACATAACTGACGGCTCTCCGCCTTGCTTGTGCTTACGACCCCTGAGCCGGATTGCTTGAAGGCGCTGTCCTATGATCGAGGGACCAGCTTGACCTTGAAATCCTCGAAGCCACACTCTTGCGCCTGACTCGCTCACAAGCAAAGACGCCCGTCCCTTAGGTTCGGACAACTGCTGCTCTACGATCCCATCTAAATGGTCAGGCCAGGCCTCGTCGTAAGCCGCCATCCATTGCGGCACACATTCCATTCGGACTGGACAAAATTCACAAACCCTTCTCTTCGGGTTAGCCGGAAGAGCTAATCCGCCTGAAACTCGCTGCCTATATTCGCGGATAGCAGTGTCGATGGATTCAACGATGTCAGGTTCATCTTCCAAATCCATGATTCCATGGACAGGACTGGCCAGAGTAGCGCGGATTTCGCTTTGCGGGAACGCCGTCTGTGCCAGCATACGATAACCAGCGATTTGCACTGACGCTCGTCTGCTTGGCTCCGAGCGGGCGTTCCAGGCGTCACGTCCCGTCTTGTACTCGACGACATGCACCAAATCCTTGGAGACGAGCAAGAGGTCTACCCTTCCCCGCATACCTCGTTTCTCATCCACCAGATCCTGTTCGGGCAATATTATAACGCTCGAATCGGCCCAGACGATCTCTCTTAGCTTGGCCTCAAAACGAGACAAGCGGATACCCATAACCCTCCCGCCCGGGAGGCTGTTGACGTCCACCCCGTGCCTCTTCCCGGCAGAAATATAGAGGTCTCGAAGATTTTGAGCCTTCTGGTCAACGTGAAGTTTTGCTGGAGCAACCCACTCCTCAAGCGCCGAATGCGCCCACCTACCGAGGCTGGAAGGGTCTGTAGATACGCCGCTCTTGAGTTGGCTGACACTCGGCCGAATGGATGCCATGCACTCAAGCATTCTGGGCAGAGCAGATGGCGTTATCCAGCTGATACTCTGGTCCATTTGGTACCCTTTAGACCAACTCACGCAGGCGGCTTAAAACAGCAGCCGGAGACCGATCCATTAGGAAGGTATCAGCAAATAGGATGGCGTGGCTCGGAAGTCGTTCAGATACTTCCACAAACAAAGTTGCACTCCGCTCACTGCTGCATTGTTCTGATACGCCTTCAAAGGGATGACAGGGAATTATGACGGCAGGATCGAAACCATTCCTCTCAAGGACAATAAAAGGGCTTTCATCATATTCGTCTAGTCTTCCACCGAAGGCATTAACCCAGCTTGAGCCTAAGTTTTGCAAGTGTCTCCGATCGACCTTCGGCTCGCCTCCTTCCAAAAGCTCGAAGAGAGATGCTCCAAGCCGCCAATCAAGCAACGCATGGAGACTCATATTCTGATAATCCCTGAGGCACTTGTAACACGAGCCCCCACAAGAGGAAAGGTGCGTTTCTTCAAATAATTCATCTTGAATCAAGTTTTTCATTTGAAGTAGTAACTGTTCAAAGTTGGACTTTTGTCCCAGGTAGGTCGAAAAGCCGGCGCCGTTTTCGAGTTGATCAGCGAGGAAGGCAAACGTCAAAGGCTCGCCCTCATGCAAGGCGGAATGAATGCCGGCAGTCAGTTCTTGGGGATGAATGTCTAGCCAAGTTGCAGCAGCCTTGCGGAGCATGAACGCAAATGAGTACCATCCAGCCCTTCGACCCTCTACGTTGTCTTCAAATCCGCCAAATTGAGTGTGAGTATTAGCTAGATTCAGTCGCCAACCATCAGAGGTGCCGGAAACCTGCGGCCCCACGAATACAAAATCGGTCTTCTGCACTACACCCAGAGAGACTTCCAAAGGATCATCGCTGTAATAACTGCGAAGGTTTGGTTTGATTAACCGTCGCTCCGTGTAGGTCGGGTACTTCAAATCTTGGACAAACTCGAACTGCTTTCCGCGATTATCGTTCACTACATACTTTGATCCGGCGCCCGAGAATGTTGTCAGACTATTCAGGGTGACTTTATCCAGCTCATGAAGATCTACGTGTGCGCGCGCAGGCATTGCATTTGGCGTCCAAGCAAAATTCCCGTCGAAGGGCCTGCGCTCTCGCCAAGGAGCGTAGAACCCCTTCGGCTCGCGCATTGCCACGGCATTGGCAATTCCCGGCTCCGCACCGCATTGTGGGCAAGGCTGTGCAACGTCGGGCTTTTTCTCTAAGTCGTTTAGATAAGAACATCGTCGACAGATGAAGACGATCTTCTCCGGTCCCCAGGGATGTTCCTGCTTGGGCTTGAACTGTCCCGGCGCCCAGGAGGCGATAGAGGTGGCACGATAAATCCAACCATCGCGGATGATTTCGCTTCCCGGTGAGAATGATGATATGGCCATTGCTGCATCCCGATCTACCGACATGTCAGGTGGCCATGGGAAGGACTGCTTTGGCTTGTTCAGGAATAGCTGCCGGATCTGAGACGGGAACCCAAACATGGGCAGGACACCATGCTCTGCGAGGCGCTGGCTTAAATCCTCGTGGCCGACAATTGTCGATTGCACGTTGTCGTCAATCTGTTGGTGGAGCCATTCAATCACCTCCGCGGTCCTACGCTCGAGCTCGTCCACAAATTTCGTGCCTATCAGTAGTTCTGCTGCAGATGACACTAGACTGGAAAAATTGTCGCTGCACCACTGTGATATTACGGGTCTTGTCTTGGTCCAATCCGATGCCAATCCAAAGGACCCGTGTGTATTATTCGTGAGATTCAGCTTTTCCAGCTCCACGAGTTTTCGCACTTCATTAGAGGCGAAGGATTGCCTCAGTATTTCAGCAGCTAGCACACGACGGCATACTTCCCAGCTGTCCATCGCCAGATATGGCCGAGGTGTGGGATCACTAATAATTGCGTCGGGATTCTCAAAATAGTGCTCGTCGTGGCTACGGGGCCGACAGACGGTTAAAGCGATCGACACCATCGATCCACGACGGCCCGCTCGTCCTACTCGCTGCTGGTAGTTGAATCGTGTTGGCGGCATGTTTCCCATGACGACGGCATCTAAGGAGCCGATGTCGACGCCCGCTTCCATGGTCGTTGTAACTGAAAGAAGGTCTAACTCATCCGGAAGATGATGGTCGTCCTCGCTCAAGAAGATTCCTTGGAACCGGGCTTGGCGGAGCTGCGCCTGTCGCTTATCCGTCTGTCCTGTGAGCTCCGCACAGTGGAGCCGGAAATATCCGTCCTCTGCCTCCGCGATGGACGCGTAATAGTCACGCACACGCTGCACGGGTACCGGCTTGCGCCCTAGATCACCGCGGCACTGGGTGCACACTCCAGCCCCAAAGAGCACATGCTGACGGCCACACGTGTTGCAGGCATAGCCATCCTCAGGTGCTTGTTGAAGGAAGACCAGATCCGGCATGATCAGAAATTTTTTCACTGCCTTTCCCCAGAAGGTTTCCACATCGTCCCGAAGACGTTGCCACTCCCCACCTCGTTTCAGTGCAACGGCTTTCCAGTATGCGCTAAGGGCTGCAGGAGGTTCCTCTAATTCACTCCTTAACCCCCAGAAGCGTCGTTTCTCCCCAAGAAGCCTCAGACTGGCCTGAGCAATGCCCGCCAACTCATTTGTACGCAAAGAATCAATAGAATCACTGCTGGAGGCTAGCCAACCCAGTCCTAAAGACTCAAAGTCTCGCCCAGAACCAGAAACGAGTGAAGAAATGACTTCCTCAGAAGTGCGGGCGCTGATCCTGCTTCGTAGCTCCTCAAGAGGCGCAGGCAGAACTTGCTTGAAAGACGGTTTCGGCCCCTTCCAATCATAGATTCCGGACCATGCGTGCTCCTGATTTGCAGAGTCTGCCGACTGCAGGTCGGCCGACGGCCCCGCAGGATTCATTCCCCGAGCCAGCAACCTTCCTGCTACATCCGAGGCAAGAGTCGTGATGCTCATTGATGAACTGATCGAAGACAGCACGTCATCCTCCGATTCCTCACCAACTCCGCGCCAAGCCTCTGAAAGCCGCACCGTAATTTCTGGGTGGTCCTTCACAAGTTGGTTGTAGGCAGGCAATCCATCGAAGTCTTGATACTTGATAAAGGATCTGGCTGCTGCAAGACCAGGAAGATCGGAGCTAGATCGTAGGCTATCGACAACTGCGGACCGTATCGCGTCCTGATAATGGCTGAGGCCAATGCCAGAAGCCAATTTGGCTGCATCCTGCCTACTGTCAGCGAAGACCACGCACTTCCGCTTGTCCGACGGCAGCTCACGCATTAGGTTCGTGATAAGAACCTGATTGACCTTCTCAAAGCCTGTCCTCATCGTTCTAATGGACGACCGCATTGCCCGGGGATCCGTTCGTGGCAGAGCACCCTCAGGTCCATATAAGATGCGCCAATCATCCCCACAATTGGGACAGTTGATTGGGAAGGGCGACGCTGTTGATGCGCCTCGTTCCTTTGGTTTCTTAGCGATTGCGCGGAAGACCCAACCGTTCGGATCGTCCTTCGGCTTAACTCCTCGGATATGCCCCGAAGCGGGCACAAATTTAGCAGGTGCGTATCGATACGCAATGTCACCCGCTGTCGTCTCCTTGTCCACTAAAGTGACGGGCTTCTGCATTCTGGGCCAATAAACGGCGTAGTTGTCAGCAGTCCTTTCAACGTTGGCATTGTCCGGTAACATTGAGATTTCCGCTACGTCGGCCAGCATTGGGAGATCGATGCTCTGGGCCTGTGTGCTTCCCTGAGGGACGAAGCCGCCCAGAAGGACTACTCCACAACTTTGGCAGTAAAGGAGCTCGAGCACCCGTGCACCACAATCACATCGCGGTGTCGGTGCAGAATGCAGTCGCCCAACACCGCTCGCTGTTGACCGATAACTAGGCATCGCAGAACACTGCGGATCACTACAAGCCCACATACCAGGGACGTTGCGAAAGAACATGTGGCTTCGCAGCTTGGGCCACTGACTGTCGAATGAGGCAGCTGATACCTTCTCTAAGACTGTCTCGGTAAGTGTCTTTGCGCTGACCGGGTCCACTGCAGGAAACAGCCGTGCGGCTAGAGCGGCAGTCGTACGAGGTTGAGGAACGGAGCCCGACTCACTATCGAAAAACGCGTCTTCTAGGAGTGGCCCATCTAGCGAGTCATCTAATTCATTAGTTGCTACACGGTGAGGAAAATCGTCTAGGAGGGAAAGTTTTACTTGGCGGCGCACAATGTTGCCTCTGATGAACTCGAAGGACTCCTTGTCAAGTCCGAAGAAATCAGCTAGATACTGCTGGTCCCTATCAGGATCGAGCGACGCTGACGCCGCAATCACTCGCAGTTGACCTGCTCGTTTACGTAGTCCAAGACGTGCTAATAGCCCACGGATTATATATGCAACCGCAGTTCCAGCGGTGCCCCGGTATGAATGCATTTCGTCGAGCACCAACGTGAAAACGTGTTCAGATGAACTGTCAAGCCAAGCGCGAGTGCGAGCAAATATTTTCTCTTCACGTTCGCGCATCATCATAACGTTCAACATGGAATAGTTGGTGATCATTATGTCCGGCGGAAAGGCAAGCATGTCCCACCGCGAGAACTGTTCTGCACCACCGGGGCGCTGAACGAAATACCTCTTATCACCAGGCTCTAGGCATGCTGCGCGATATAGATCATCGGCATCCCTTAGTAAACCACGCAACTTAGGGGTATTCTTCGGACCGGGGCTACCATATACCGGAGTCGAGCCGGTGTATCGGCCGAAATAGAAGCGGTTGCCACCTCGATTCTTATCAAACCATTCATGAGCCGAGTCGCTGTCAAGGGCTTTCCGAAGTCGAACAAGCTGATCGTCAACCAGCGCGTTCATAGGGTAAAGGACCAAAGTTCGAACAGCCGCCATGCGATCCGCCGTCTGCCGCCGTGATGGAGCGAAGTCCGCGCCACTATGCTTCCACCATGTGCTGCCGCTAAGGTCGTGCGACCCCCAGGAACGAGACTCTCTTAGCAGCTGCGCAAAGACAGGTAGCAAGAACGACTCCGTCTTACCCGCTCCAGTTCCAGGCGTGAGAACGAGATTACGGTTCGGCTCGGCCGTGAGCGCATTGCTTTGATGTGTGTACGGCTGCGCACCGGGTGGAAGCAGAGCACCGGAGAGAAACGCAGCCTCAACCGATGAGAGCCCCGCCGACCCGGCAGCCTCCTCAAACGATCCCTCCGCGAGAGCGTAGGAGGGACGCAGCTCGATACGTGGCTCCCTGTAAAGACCACCGTCTCGGTCCAACAACTCCCTTCGTTCCCGCATGATCGTATCGTCAGCTACGCCGAATGGAGTGTCATAGTAAGAAAGATACCGCTCGCTAAGCGCCCTAAAAGATTTGACTGGATCGATTCCGGCCATCGTTCCCCCTCATTGATTTCAGCGCGAAAGTCGCTTTGCCTGACAGTAATAGCATCAAAATTCTTGCCGGAGCGTCCGGGTCACATCGTCGGCCACCCGTCTCGGAACATTTACGAAAACCGACCTATTACCAATTATCAAGGGCAAGATCCCGGAACATCCACGCATCAGCTCGGCGTGTTGTCTTGGAAGTCCTAGAACTGAGGGGTACGAAACTTCTCCTATATCACGATCATCGGACGGAGTCCATCGCAGGACACGATCGTTGAGACGGTTGAGCTCTAACCATTGGCCTTCCGCGCGCTCAACGCCATACCAGTGGTTGTCCGATCGAATCCAATACTTGACTGGCCCGTTCAGTCGCTGTCGATAGAGGCCGTTTTCAACTTTGTCTTCCCACCTGACGAAGCGGTACGTAATCTCATCGAACCGCTCAAGATGAGTCGCACCATAATTGACCGGCCCAGGGGAAATATCCTTCGGAAATATGATGGGATCCAGCAGAAACTTTTCAGCGCCGTACCGGTCACCCAAAAAACGAATTCCTGCCGTCGCAGCAAGAGTGACAAGATCATGATAGGAGTCATACATGACGAAGAGACTCTTGGGTAGGATGTTTACACGTGATGCATCCTCGTCCGGGTGCAACCAGAGCGGCTCAACGTTGGAGTGGTCAATATAGTGACGGATCGCGTACGGTCTGCATCCGGTAACTAATGCTAGCCCCTGGTTCCCTGGCAGAATATGCATGGCCATTGCTCTAGCTTGCCAACTGGACGTGGCCCAATCGAGACGTATATATCCTAGCGTCTCAAGGTCGAAGATGACACGGTCTAATGACGTTTTGTCGGGCTCGTGCATCACCTCCCTGTACATTCCACCCAAAACCTGTCTCAGTTGGGCAACTGATCCTCTGCCATGATGACCGAGCCAAACAAGAAGCAAAGAAGAGTGATCACTAACTACCATCGAATGACAGACCTCACTAGGAGGAGAAGATTTTCAATTTCATCGTCCTTAACATCAGGGACAATCTCGAGGAGCCTCACCCAAGTGCCGTGTGAGGCGTTTATGGCGTTTCGATCGACGAGCACTCCTTTATTTGCCAGCCGGCGTGTTGTCGGCTTCAGCCCTACCTTGCCGGCGACATACCAAATAGCAGTCGGAGGGACACTTAGCTCACAAAGAAGCGGTTCAGATTCGCAACCCCGCGCTCTCATCCAGCTGGGCCACCGGGGAAGTTGCCCTTCAGAAATGAAGCCATCTTCATGGATAAACCAATGGTGTCGCCTGCGGTTGACCAGAAGTTTGTCACCCACTTCGTGGGCCGGCGCAAGTGATTCATCATCAGGGACTGCAAATTTTACTGCTTTGGGATCTATCGTCGTGAAACGGAGATTATGTCTCTCGGATACCACCATTGAATGTTCGCCGACATTTAGGTTCAGAGTCGAAAGCGGCATGGGGCGACCGTTAGCTAAAAATTGCTGCGCTCGTCCTCCATCGATGGTGAGAGAGTATGTCCCTTCTGCACTTGGCACGACGAGGGAAGGCTCCGCGCCCCTAAGATAATAGGTGATATTAGCCAGTGTCTTAATTCGCATTCCACCGATTAAAGAAGGACGTTTATCCGATTCTTCAACGGAATCTCCGATAGCATAGACTTTATTCAGAAACGCGGCAATCTCTGGACGATCAAGTTTGACATCGAGCAGCAATTCCCAGCCGTCTATCAACTGACCAAACTGCGAACCCTTTCGAAACGTTGCTCCGATGCTCTCGAGTTGCTCCTGCATCTGGTGGACATCGCTTTGTGGGATGAGAATAGAAACGGTTTTCAGGCCCCCAACAGCGCGCCGAGACATCAGAGAGTCGGGATCTTCCGTCGGCCCGAATATCCACAGCCTTCGAGGGACGATCCGGACGCGTGCATGCTCATTGTCCGACCACATTCGTCGCACAAGTAACGTTGAAGCGTCGGCTACGGGAAGTCCCTCAGCGATAAAGATGTCATTGGAGTATCCGCGCTCGACTTTCAGGGAACCGTCACCGGTCTCCGAGATCAGTTCAAAAGAATTCCACTTAGCTTCGACAGGGATCACCCACTCTATGGTCCATGCGGTGACGTCGATCCACAGCTCAGCTTCGATCGTCTTGATAGAGACCTGCCGTTTAAGCCCATCCCACCGATCGGCAGCCGAACGGACTATCGCAAGCAATTCTTCGCGTCTGGCAGTGCTAGTAGAATCCATCGCGCCCCTGAAGCCAGGCGAAAATTGTTCACGCCGATCATTCCAGCGTCGAATTTCGGAAAGAAGTGCGGCATTACTCACCGTAGACAGCGTCGTCTTCCCCATTGCAGCAAATAGACCGATAAGTCGGTGGTGGTCTTGCCTGCTTAGTAAAGCTTGTGACCGGGGGTAACCGATCCTGTTATGCCCTCCTAGCACCTTTATAGTGCTCGGTCCCAGCCAATCTTGCGCGTTAATCCAGTCGTTGACCGCCAGCCACATATTGACAGCATCATCAAAAGAGGCGTTGAGTTGTGCAAATATCGCTGGTCTTCCGAGAAGCTGGGCCAAACGCTTGTAGTACATATTAGCCGAGCCGTCTTTATCATTTCCCATGCGACCGGCGGCGATGACAGTTAATGCGAGAATTGGCAATACAGGCGGAGGATTTTTTGTATCCCCGTTTGCCTTCCACGCTCCGCACTTGCGGGCGACAGGAAAGAAAATTTGTGTACCGCGGTGAAAATCAAGCTCAACGGCGATCGATTCGGCCAAGTCGGCTAAGGCATTGTCGACCTCAGGAAGGCTGGACTCAATAATCTGTTCGTCAATAAAGAGAACTACTGGGTCAGCTGGATCCTGATCAGCAAACCATATCTCTTCCAGCCGCTCCTGCCAATATTTATAGCCGTGGATCGCAGATCCCCCCTCTTCGCGCAGGCACTCGCGCCATAGACATACGTTCCTGCCCTACCAAGCACCCGTATGCATTCACCATAAACCATGCCAGTGACAGTCTCCTTATGTACCACGTTTTCTGCGTAGTCGTGCGTTTAGTCCAAGGTGGCCCGGATCGTTCTAATATTCGAAGTGCGGCCCTGCGGCCATGTGAGGGACACTGTGTACCAAGGGTCGCCCAAGCCTGTCCTGGTTGTCCTACCACGATTGTCAGCGGCTGCAGATTTCGATCAGGATAGGCTTGCGCCGCCATTGTCCAGACAGTCCGGCTGGCGACAGCATTTCGTCGTAGGGGTTTCACAGTCCAATTCAAAAACACATCCTGCTTCAGAACTAGGTCGGCATCATGATGTTATTTCGACGCCTCTCGGCAAGTCGCCGACGGACGGCTGCGCCGTTGTTCGCGCATAAAGAATTGTCTTCAGCTAACTTGTGCTCGGCCCGATCCGACTGTAAGGCATGAGAAGTCAGGTCCCGGTTATTTCAAATGCAGTCCTCGCTGAGACGCGGAGGCAGGATGGAGTTTAGATCGTTATCAGCGAATCCCACGTTCGTTCGGCGCTGCCACAAGATGGGAAGCTCGTGCTCCGAGCGGAGTTTACTTGGCTTATTACTAAGGACATGGGAGGGGAACAATGGTGCGGTGCTTTCCGGAGGAGCCGGAGTTCGGGGACGGGTTTTCGGCGGAGCAGGCGGTCTGGGCAAAACTACGGGACAACTTGCCTGACGAGGTGGTGCTGGCACATTCAGTTCAAGTGCGTCACGGCCGAGCCGAACATGAGATCGACCTGCTGATCCTCTGGCCGGGTGTAGGCCTTGCCGCCATCGAGGTCAAGGGCGGGCTGGTCAGCGTTGACGAGGGCCAGTGGTACCAGTCCGACAGGGGCGGCCGACACAAACTCCAGAGCCCCGTCGCGCAGTCCCAGTCCTCGATGCACGCTTTCCGAACGTGGATCGGGGGACAGCTCGGGACGCCTCTCTCGAGCCGCTTCGCTTACATGGTCTGCCTGCCGTACACGAACGTGCCGCAAGACTGGTCGATGGCCGGCTGCCCGCGTTCGTTAGTGCTGGACGCAGAGGATCTCGCCAACCTCCCGGAGAAGATCCGGCGGGCCATCGAGACCGAAGGCAGCGGCGCAAGTTCCCTGGCGCCGTCGTACATGGAACGTATCATCGGCCGCCTAACCGGAACCCTGCCCTTGATCGACAGGGAATCGGCGGAGGCTCAGGAGCTGGAAGACCGTCAGGACCAGCTCACGGAACGCCAGTCCGTCCTGCTAGCCGCAACCCGGGACCTAACAAGGGTCCGATTCGCCGGCGGGGCAGGGAGCGGCAAGACGTGGTTGGCGGTGGAGAAAGCCAAAAGATTGTGCCGGGAACGCAAGAGCGTAGGCCTGTTCTGCTACAACAAGGGGCTCGGGCAGTACTTGCAGGAGCGGACGTCGGGCTGGCGCCACGCAAAGCCGGCTTTCACTGGCGAGTTCCATGAGTACGTGCGCGCTCTCGGCGTTCCTGACGGGTCGGGCCAAGCGTATTTCGATGAAGAGATGCCCCGCCTGCTCAAGGAACTGGCGGCGGACTTGCCGCACGAGCAGAAGCTGGACGCCGTTGTCGTCGATGAAGCACAGGACTTCGCCCCGCTTTGGTGGGAGGCGCTGCTCGCCTGCCTCAAGGATCCCGCAGCTGGCGAGGCCTATGCGTTCATGGACGACCGCCAGGATGTCTACCGGCGATGGACCGGCGTGGGGGTGGACGGAGTGGCCGGCCCGATCAGCAACTTTGTCCCGATCCACATTGACGAGAACCTGCGCAACACGCGGCGGATTGCCGACACGTTCAAGGACTTCGCCGGTGAGTACTTTAAGCCGCGCGGTGGTACGGGGCTTCCGGTCCGGTTCGTCCAGTGCAGCACCGATGATGCCTTGGATGTGGCCGGCGATTGCGTGGACTCTCTGATCGAGGAAGGGTGGGCCAACAACCAGATCGCGCTGCTTACGACCCGGCATCGTCATCCGGTGCACCAAAGCTATTTTGAAGGTGGAGTGATCGCCGAGTATTGGCGGGACTTTCACGCCAATAAAGAAGAGTTCTACGGGCATGTGCTCGGCTTCAAGGGACTTGAACGGTCCGTGGTGATCCTTTGTGCCAACGGCTTCAAGGAGCTGGACCGCGCGCCGGAGCAACTTTACGTGGGGCTGTCCCGGGCCAGGAGCCTGCTCGTGGTGGTCGGTGACATGGACTCACTAGCTCAAGCCGGCGGATTACAGCTGGAGGCAGCGCTGAAGAGAGCCGAGCCTTGGTTCCCAGCGCTACCCGAGGCTGAAGATACGCCGGTGAATGTAGGACCGTGAACCGCGCGGTCCCCGGAAGCTAAACCGTAGGTCCCGGACGCTAGGTTTGCCGCATGAGAAGCAATCAGGCGCCGGAAGTGGCTGGTGACGGTACGACGACATGTCCGCGCTGCAGCCACGAAGCCTGGCCCGTGGTCTACGGCACGTGGGTACCATCTCTCGATGATCCGGAGGCCAAGGTGATCCGTGCAGGATGTGTCATCGAACCGGGCAGCCCTCATTGGCAGTGTCTGAATGATGAATGCGGCTACTCTTGGCGTGTTTGGGAACCCTGACCCGGCCGAATCGCATTCTGTAAGGACCGGTGATTTGCAGGACGACGTTGCCGGCGCCGGTCATCGCGCAGCCCCTGTCGGGAGTGCCGTGGCTCTGCCGGATATGCGCCTCGAGTACCCGGACCTCCGGGAACGGCGGCGGATGAAGTACTCGGCGACGGCGAGGTTGAGCAGCCAGGCCGCCCCCATGAGCACCGCACGGCTCAGTTCGTTGGTCGGCCCCAACAGGAGAATCCACGGGATGGTCACTAAGGCTTGCGTTCCCGCCGCGATTCCGATGGCGTAGCCGCGGGCCATCCAGGCACCGTGAGCGGCGAAGTCGCGCCGCTTGATCGCGAGGATGCCCAGGATGATGCTCGCCGTCATGCCCGTGCCGAACACCAGTCGAAGGACGAGCAGGATGACGCCGTCGTCGGGCGGGAGGTCGTAGAAGACGGACATCCAGAGGCCGGAGAGGGCAGCCAGCAGGCCGGCTGGGATGAGGACAACCCCGGCGATGCGGTGCCAGCTGCGCCGGCCTCGCTTGCCGCGACGGAGCGAGGGCACAAACTGGAAGGCCCCGACCAGGCTGTAGACGATGGCCGCAGGGATGTGGATCAGCACGGGAAGAGGCGAGTCGAAGAACCGCTCGTTGGCCGGCGTGACCGCCGCTCCCCCGGTCAGCTCGGCCACGCGGATCGACCCGAAGATGACCGGGATGAGGCTGACGAAGATCAAGCCGGCAGGTATGAGCCAGCGGCCGCGGGGCCGGCGCCCGGAGGCCTTGGTGACGGCGATGGTTGCTGCAGCCATGGTTAGTTCCCCAAAGTCTTGGGTGTACGGCGTACACCTTGTGATCTAAAGGTAGGTGTACGTTGTACACTTGTCAAGAGATAGCTGCCGTCAGAAAGGGTGGTCCTGATGGCTCAGCAGGTGGAGTCGGCACGCCGCACCCCGCTGAACAGGGAGCGGGTGTTGAGCGCCGCCGTCGCTCTTGCCGACGAAGCCGGCGTCGACGCGCTCAGCATGCGCAAGCTGGCTCAGGAGCTGGGCGTGGTGCCGATGGCCCTCTATAAGCACGTCGCCAACAAGGAAGAACTGCTCGACGGCATGGTCGACGTCATCGTCGGCGAGATCGAGACGCGACCCAACGGGACCGACTGGCGGAACGCCGTCCGTCAGCGGGTGTTGTCGGCCCGGGAGGTCCTGCTGCGCCACCCGTGGGCCCGCCAAGTGCTCGAGTCACGCACCAACAAGACGCCGGTTGTCCTGGATTACATGGACTCGGTGATCGGCATGTTCCGCGCCGGCGGATTCTCGGTCGACCTCACCCACCACGTGATGCACGCCCTCGGCAGCCGGATGTGGGGTTTCACCCAGGAACTGTTCGACGACCAGCAAAGCGCGCCCGCGGACGTTCCGCCGGAGATGCTGCGCGCGATGGCCGAGCGGTATCCGCACATCGCGGAAGTGGCCATGGCCGGATCCCACGACGAGGGGTCCGTGGTCGGCCAGGGCTGCGACGACCAGTTCGAGTTCGAGTTCGCGCTGGACCTCCTCCTCGACGGATTCGAAAGGCTGCACCAGCAGGGATGGACGTCGGCGCGGCGGTCATGAAGCCCGCGGCCTGCCGTCGCTCATGTGCGCGATCCGCGCGCCAGCCGCCAGTGACCCACGTGGCCAGGTGCGCGGTGGGCTTCATTCCATTGTGCTCTCATGCGCCAGCCTCTACCGTGAATGAACCGCAATCCGAACCGCAGGAGCGGGCATGGGCAATAACCGCGGACGGATGGGGCGGACGCCGTTGCAGTTCCGGACCGCCTTCACTCTCGCTTGTGCCGCCGCCTGCCTCCTCGCCGTCGGGACCTGTTCGGCAGCCTTGGGAACCTGGCCTGCGGCGGCTGCGGCCGGCGGCGCGGCAGCCACCACGACAGCGGCATCGGCGCCCCCGCTCCCGGGCCGCGGTGCGCCCGACCCGGCCTTTGCGGCAGTTGACGCCTACTTGCAAGACCAGATTGAGGCCCTCGGGGTTCCGGGAGTCTCCCTCGCCATCATCCGAGACGGCGGACTGGTGCACCAGGCGGCGTTCGGCAGCGCCGATGACTCGGGGCGCCCCATGACCGCCCAGACGCCGGTTCTTCTGGCGTCGACCAGCAAATCCCTGACCGCCATCGCCGTGATGCAGCAGGTGGAGGCCGGCCTGCTGGAGCTTGACGAACCCGTGCGGACCTACCTGCCGTGGTTCAGCATGCGTGACCACCGCGCGGCCGCCATCACGGTCCGCCATCTGCTCCATCAGACCAGCGGGCTGTCCACGGCAGACGGCTCGGCTTACGCAGCATCGGATACCCAGGATCCTGCAGCGCTGGAACAGGGCGTGCGGGATCTGTCCGGCGCCAGCCTGGCTAGCCCGCCGGGGGCAACGTTCGCCTACTCCGATGCCAACTACAACGTCCTCGGCCTCTTGGTGCAGACCGTTTCCGGCCAACCCTTCGGGGACTACATGCAGGACCAGGTGTTCACGCCGCTCGAGATGGCCAACACCCACACCACGCGGGCAGCTGCGCGCGCGGATGGCCTGGCGTCGGGCTACTCACTGTGGTTCGGCACCTTGTGGCGACAGACGGACGTGCCGGCCGCGGTAACGGGGATGCCCTCGACCGTGATGTACTCATCGGCCCAGGATCTCGGCCACGAGTTGATCGCCCTGCTGCACGGCGGCGCCTACCTGGACCGCCAAATCCTCCGGCCGGAAAGCGTGGGGACGCTGCTGACGCCCCGGGTCCGTGTGGACGAGTCCAAAAGGTATGCCATGGCGTGGTTTGCGCGCCCCCTGCTGGAATCCGCTCACCCGGACGCCTCTCCCGAAGGGGACGGCGACCTGCCGTTGCTGCTGGAGCATCAAGGCGAATGGGGAAACACGCACACCTATCAGGCCATGGTTCCGTCCTCCGGGCTGGGCCTTGCCCTGCTGATCAACGGGAACGACACATCCGCGCCGTCCCGACTGCAGGCGCTGGACAGCAATGTCCTGCGGATTCTCCACGGACAGCCTCCCGAACCCCTGGCCGCGGACGAGGACTGGCTGCAGCAGTACGGTTGGGCCGTCGCCCTGGCGCTGCTGCTCGCCGAGCTGGCGAGCCTCGCGCTGGCGCTCCACTTCCTGGCGCGGAAACGCATCGGCCCGCGTCGCGGCGGCCCTGCCACCACAGCCGGAGCCAGCTCCGCCGGCACGCGCGGAAACGACCCGGCCGGCATGGCGCGGTACCGTGGAGTGATTGTGCTCTGGGCCGCCGTGGCCCTGGCCCTGGACGCGTTCCTCGTCTGGTTGGGATTCGTTTACGCACCTGCCCGGTTCGAAACCTACCTGGCCGTCATCATCCGCCAGCTTCCCGACGTCGGTGCCGCGCTTGTACCGGCACTGACGCTGGCCATCGTCTGCTCCCTCCCCCGGACGGTGTGGCTGCTGTCCCGGCTCTGGATGCCCCGGCACGCCGCTTGACTAAGCCAAGACCCCCGGGCGACACAAGGCTGCGGCCCGGCGCAGTGTTTAGCACGTAGGGTGTGTGGGACAAGCGCCGGAAACCGACCCAAGGAGGAAAATGCGCGCCTACGTCCTCCTCCTGCTGGTGGTCGTCTTCTATGCCGGAAATATCCTGACCGGCAAGGCGCTCAGCGACCTGCCGCCTTTGACCATCGCGTTCTTCCGGGTCTTCATTGCCTTCCTGGTGCTGTTCCCGCTGGGATACCGCAGCGCCTGGCAGTCCCGCCGCCTGTTCCTCCAGCACCGCAAACCGCTGCTGCTGCTGACCCTCACGGGAGTCGCTCTCTTTAATACGCTGATTTACAGCGCCCTCCAATTCACCTCGGCCACCAACGTTTCCGTGCTGGAGGCATCGGTTCCGGCGGCAACGGTGGCCCTAAGCTTCTGGCTGCTGCGCGAACGGCTGCGGTCTATCCAATGGTTCGGCGTCGTGCTCTCCCTGTGCGGGGCGCTGTGGGTGGTGACCAACGGGCAGCTGATGAGCCTCGCGGACCTGTCCTGGAACATCGGCGACGCCATTATGGCGGCGGCCGCGGTGTCCTGGGCGGTGTATTCGATCGCGGTGAAGAAGTATCTGCACCTGTTCCCCTCCTACGGGGCGGTCCTGGTCATGACCGGACTGTCGGTCATGATCCTGCTGCCCGTCATGGTGGCGGAGTGGATGGTGGTGGGTGTCCCGCAGATCGGCGGAGGCCACTGGTCGGGCCTGGTGTACCTCGGCGTCTTTCCGTCGGTAATTGCCCTGATGCTCTACAACCGGGCCGTTGCAGTCCTCGGGGCGTCCCAGACGTCCGTGTTCCTGAACTTCGTGCCTGTCTTCACGATGCTCGGTGCGTATCTGCTGCTGAATGAGAGCATCAGCGGCATGCAGCTGCTCGGCGCAGCCCTGGTGATGTGCGGCGTGTTTTTCACCACCCGGGACACGAGGACCGTCCGGCGCAAGGGCTCGCGCCCTGCCCTGGAACCCCGCAAGGATGCGGCGCCGGAGGAGATCCCGTAAGCCCACCTCCCGGCGGGAACGCTCGACGCCGGTCGGCGTAGGGTGGCCTTGAGGCGGCATCATGCGCCGCGGGCCGAGGGCGCGCCCGGTGAGTAGCGCATGGTCCGTGAAAGCAACCCGAGGGAAGGATGGACATGGAACCCGAGGATTTCGACCTGCTGGTAGTCGGCGGCGGGAAGGCCGGCAAATCGCTGGCCATGGACCTGGCCAAATCCGGCCAAAAGGTGGCGATGGTCGAGCGGGCGATGGTCGGCGGCACCTGCATCAACGTGGCATGCATCCCCACCAAGACGCTCATCCAGTCCGGCCGGGTGCTGGACACCGTGCGCCGGGCGGCCGAGTTCGGCGTGGCAGGCGCGGAGCAGCCACGCATGGACCTCGACCTGCTGCGCCTCCGCAAGGAGGACGTGGTGGACACCATGGTCGCCGGGCAGCAGAAGCTGTTCACGGGATCAGGCATGGACTTTATCCTGGGTGAGGCCAAGTTCGTCGCCGGGAAAACCGTGGAAGTGGCGCTGAACGACGGCGGCACCCGCCTCCTGCGCGGCACCGACGTCGTGCTCAACCTGGGCACCGAGCCGGCCCTGCCCCCCATCGACGGCCTGGCCGAATCCGGGGTGCAGACCAGCAACACCCTGCTGCACCTGGAACAGCTGCCGGCGAGCATCGTGATCCTGGGCGGCGGCTACATCGGCTGCGAGTTCGCCGACCTGCTGAACACCATCGGCGTGCAGGTCACGGTGATCCAACGCGCCGGGCAGCTGCTGCCGCGGGAGGACGCCGACGTGGCCGAACTGGTGGCCGGGAAGTTCACCGACGCCGGGATCACGCTGAAACTCGAGGCGTCCGCGGAGAAGATCGAGCGCGCCGCCGACGGGAGCGTGACCGTGACCCTTTCCACCGGGGAGACCGTCACCGCGGACGACGTACTGGTGGCGCTGGGGCGGCGGCCGATGACCGACGGGATCGGGCTGGAGAAGGCCGGGGTGGAGCTGACGGACAAGGGCTTCGTCCAAGTTGACGAGCAACTGCGCACCACGGCCGACGGCGTGTGGGCCGCCGGCGACGCGGCCGGCTCGCCGCAGTTCACCCACGCCTCCTACGACGACTACCGGATCCTGAAAACCAACCTGGCTGCCGCGCGGGGCGAGGGCGAGCCGCGGTCCACCCAGGGACGGCTGATCCCTTACACCGTCTTCACTACGCCGGAGCTCGCCAGGGTGGGGATGACGGAGGCCCAGGCCCGAGAGGCCGGCCACGAGGTGCGGATTGCCAGGATGCCGGTGAGCGCGATTCCGCGCGCCCGGACCCTCGGTCAGCTCGACGGCGAGTGGAAGGCCGTGCTGGACCGAAAGACCGGCAAGATCCTGGGTGCCGCGCTGCTGGGAACAGGGGCCAGCGAGGCGATCGCGGTGCTGCAGATGGCGATGATCGGCGGGATGGACTTCTCCACGGTGCGCGATGCCGTCATCACACACCCCACCGTCTCCGAGGGGTTAAACCTGCTGTTCACACCCGCGTGGCTGGAGGACTAGGCGCCTAGGCGGCTTCGGTTGTCACCGTCCTCCAGGTCTTCGTCCCGCATTTCGAGCTCCGCGGTGAGGGCGTAGTACTGGACGAACGCGTCCCGGGCCGGGTGCTCGCAGTCCAGCTGTTCGAAGCACTGGTTGCTGAGCGTCAGGAGCTGGTCCGTGGAAAGGACCGACAGATCGCGGGGAAACGCCGGGGACCCGGGCGGTGGCGTCATGCTGTTCACGCTGCCCCCTGGAATCGGGCCCGGCCCGCGGGCGCGTCGGGGCACTCCGGGAGATCCGTGGGCGCGGTGATCGCCAGCCTGCCGGTGAAGGGGGCGGCCTGCGACGCAGTGACTGCTTCTCCGGCACTGAACAGCTCGAGCATCTGCAGGCCGCGGCGTTCAATGTGCTGCGCATCGGAAAGATCGACCGTGACCACCATTCCGTGGGCCAGGCGGTCCATGCGTTGGACAAGAGGTAAGAGGGCCGTGCAACTGTCGGCCGTCAGGCATCCGCCCACTTCGATGAACGCCGAGACGCGGTCGATATCCAGCCGGACGAGTACTCGCAGTTTGTGCTCCATGATCGACGCTCCAATGAGTGGATCGATGGCCAACTGCTTAACCGGGATCAACCGTACAAGAACTTCACCCCGTTGCTCAAGGGTTTGAGGCGATGCGGTGCCGGCTATTTGTCGAAGTGGGTTTCGGCGGAGGGGGTTCCGGTGGAGGCGACGATGTCGGAGGCCAGGTCGCGGAGTTTGATGTTGCGCGTATTGGAGGCGGATTTGAGCATCGCGATCGCTTCGTCCTGGCTGCAGCGGCTTTGGCCCATGATGATCCCGACGGCCACGGCAATGGTCGTTCGGGATTCCAGCGCCGCCTTCAGGTCAGCCTCGGTCTCGCGGTGGCGGGCCAGCCGGACCGCAAGGGACAGTGCCTGGGAGGCCTGATGGGCATATTGCTCGGCCGCGTGAAGGGCGTCCGCGTCAAACCTCCGTGGCCGGTCGGAGTAGAGGTTCAGCCCGGCGCTGTCGCCGGTTTCGAGGGGGATCGGCACGGCCAGGATGGACCGGATGCCCTCGGCCATGACGTCCTTGGTGTAGGCGGGCCAGCTCGTCTCCACCTGCAGGTCGGCGATGTGCACGACCGTCTGCTCGCGGGCCGCGCGCAGGCAGGGTCCGTCGGAATATTCGTACTGAATCTCGTCCATCTTCTGCGCCCGATCGCTGCTGCTGGCGACCGTGCCGGCCTTTTTATGCCGCAGCAGCGTGATGCCGCTCAGGAGTTCCTCGCCGGGCTGGGACAGGTTGTGCACGGCCAGCCGGGCCACCGCGTTGAGGAACGCCTCGATGTCCGCGCTGTCTGCCGCCAGACCGTGAAGGAAATCCCTGACTGTCGTCTCGGAATCATCAAAAATCTCGCCCGTCATGATGTCCTCCAGTGGTGCTCCGGCGTAGGCTCCACGCTACACCCTGTGAGGCGGGTCACAGCCAGGGCAAGTGGAGCGAAGTCTGCACCTACGGCCTCCCCGCCGCCCGCTGATAACGATTCGGACTACCGATCGCTTCAGGCAACTATTTGGCACTCGGCACCGTACGATGCTAAGTGTGCTGTCAAAAGGCCAGCCGGAAAGCAGGAGACGTTGACCAGTACGCCTCATTCAAGTCGGGCCGGCACCCTCCTGGGCGGGCGGTACCGGCTCAAGGAACTTGTCGGGACCGGAGCGAGCGCGCGGGTGTATCGGGCGGAGGATGCAGTCTTGGGGCGCGAGGTGGCCGTCAAGGTCATCCAGCGGCCCTCGATGAACGAGGCGGAGTTCCACCGCGATGACGCTGAAATCAAGCTCCTCGCGCGGCTGAACCACCCCAACCTGGTAATCCTGCTGGACGCGGGCATCGACCGGGTGGAGGCGGCACACCCGCAGATCTACCTGGTCATGGAGCTGATCGAAGGCGCGGACCTGCGCAGGCGCCTCACGGAGGGTCCGTTGCCGCCGCGCCACGTGGCCCAGGTCGGTCGCGAGCTGGCGGAGGGAATCTCCTACATCCACAACAACTCGGTGGTCCATCGCGACATCAAGCCCGGCAACATCATGCTGTTCAATTACGACGACGACGCCTCCCGGCTCCGGGCCAAGCTCACCGACTTCGGCATCGCCGTCGTGATCTCCGAAGATGCCCGCGAGGACGGCATCTACGGGACCGCCGCCTACCTGAGCCCGGAGCAGGCCAAGGGCGAGCCGGCCGGCCCGGTCAGCGACATCTACTCGCTGGGACTTGTGCTGCTGGAGTGCCTGACCGGCAAGCCCGCCTATCCCGGCCCGCCGCTGGAGGCGGCGGTTGCGCGGCTGCTGCGGGATCCAGAGATCCCGGCCAGCCTCGGGCCCGACTGGGTGCTGTTGCTGGGCGCCATGACGGCGGCCGACCCGGCGGACCGCCCCACCGCACGGGAGGTGGCGCTGGCGCTGGAGGAGATGGAGATTTCGCTCCGGGGCAGGCGTCGGCTGTGGGGCAGGCGCAGGCTGGACGCCCCCGTCGTCCCGAACCATGGGCCCCAGCGCCTGAAAGCGGCCGCGCGCTAAGGCTTTCGAGGCCGCTCTGCCGGTCCGAAGCCCGACGCCGGAAGCCCGGCCAACCGTTCAATCACGCGAAGTCCCGCCGCGGTACCCGTCCAGTGCCGGCGCAGCGCCTCCGGCCCGGCCGTCCGGATCAGCAGCCGCAGGCCCCAGGCCACGACCAGGACGTCGTCGGCGTAACCGATGACGGGAAGGAAATCGGGCACCAGGTCGAGGGGGCTGGCCAGGTAGGCCAGCAGCAGCACGAGCAGCATTCGGACCCGGGCAGGTACCGTGCGGTCCCCCGCCAGCCGGCGCAGCAGCCGCAGCAGATCCGGCAGCAGGCGCAGGGAGTCCCGCATTCCCACGGTCTCCGGGTGCTGACGGGCGTACCACCACAGGCCGGCCAGCAGCACCGATAGACCAGGACGAGGCCACCGGCAACACCGACCAGCAGGTCAACCCAGTCCACGTTCTGCTCCCTTCCCGGCACGGCCCGACGTCGTCCTTTTCTTGGCCGCGCTACGGCAACTGTAGGGCAGACAGGGACGTCCATGTGCGGTAGCGTCCAACCATCACGGCGGCCCGGCGATTGCCGGGGCGGTTCGGCAATCCTTCGAAGGGAGACCCATGCTGCGCGGAATGAGTACGGTCAGTTACTACACCCCGGACCTGCCGGCGGCGGTCGAGTGGTACTCCGACCTGCTGGGGAAGAAGCCCTACTTTGAGCAGCCGGGCTATGCGGAGTTCCGGGTCGGCGACTACGAACATGAGCTGGGGCTGATCGACACCATGCACGCTCCGCCCGGGCACGCTATCGACCCCGGCGGCGCGATCCTCTACTGGCATGTGGACGATGTGCGGGCCGTGCGGCAGCGCCTGCTGGACAAGGGTGCGAAGGAGTTGGAGCCCGTCACGGAACGCGGCCACGGATTCGTCACGGCCTCGGTCGTGGATCCGTTCGGCAACGTGCTGGGCATCATGCAGAACCCGCACTACCTGGAGATGCTGGGCTCCTCCGCTCCTGCGTCCTGACGTTGAGGCGCCGCAGCCACCGCTGCCCGGGTGGCTGGACCGCCCAGTTCACCGTCACGGTGCTGAAGGCCCACCGGAAGCGTTGGGCAAACGCGGCCCGGTCGGCGAAGATCCGGCCGGCCGCGCCGACGCGCAGCCGCCAGTCGAACCGGATCCGCGCCCACGGAGCCAGTTGGAAGCTCAGGTCCAGGTCGTCGTGGATGTCCTGCCGGTCGCGGTGGATGCCTGCCCTCGCCCGTTCCCACGCCGTCCGGCGTATGGCGAAGTTCGATCCCCACACCGGGGTGGCCGCCATCGCGAGGCCGGCGCCGATCCGGTAGCCGGAGCCATACGCGGCGCTGGCCAGCCAGGCCACCGGCCGCGGCAGGTCGTAAAACCGGCCCGGACCGGTCAGCGCGTCCAGGCAGGGATCGGCGTCGAAGGCGGCACCGATCCGGGCCAGCCATTCGGCGGGAGGACGGGTGTCGGCGTCGCAGCGGACGATCACCGCGGCGGCGGCATCGAGCTCCGGGACGGCGGCGAAACCGGCAGCGGGGGCGGCGAGGCTGGGAGCGGCGGCGGGGGTGTCGAAGCGGGCGGCAGTGTCGAAGCCGGCGACGGCGGCGTCGTAGCCGGCTGCCGATGCGGCCGGAATCCCTGGGCGTGGTTCGACGACGACGCGGGCACCGGCGGCCCGTGCCACGTGCGCCGAGGAATCGGTGCAGTTGTTGTCCACGACGATGACATCGAAGGGCGCACGCGTCTGCCGCCCCAGCAGCGCGAGGCACTCGGCGAGCGCCGCGGCGTCGTCGAGCACCGGGATCACCACGGTCATGATGGTGCGATGCAGGTCCCCGGGACTGGCCTCGGCGGCCCCGTCGTAGCCCCGCGGTCTCACCGGACTCCCGCGTACCAGATCAGCAGCATGGTGACCAGGAAACCGACCACGTAGTTCAGCCACAGGAACCGTTTCCACCCCGCGTTCGCGGCCGCCGAGCCGGCGTCGTCGATTCCGGCGAAGCGCAGCACGTTGGCCAGGTAGGGCAGGGCCAGGAGCCCGGCCAGCGGGCCCGGCCATTCGGCGGCCAGCATCAGCAGTCCGGCCGCGGCGTAGGCGGCGGCGGAGACCAGCACGGTACGGCGGGCACCCAGCACCGTGCCGATCGATCCGAGCCCGGCCTCGCGGTCCGGGACCACATCCTGCACCGCGCCGAAGGCATGGCTGGCCACGCCCCACAGGAAGTACGCGGCCAACAGCGCCCACAGCCCCGGGGTAAAGCCGGCGCCGGCCAGGACCAGCCCATAAACCGCGGGCGAGACGAAGTGCGTGCTGGAGGTCAGCGAATCCAGGAACGGCCGTTCCTTGAACCGCAGACCCGGCGCGCTGTAGGCGTAGACCGCGGCCAGCGAGATAAGCAGCACCAGGTTGGACGCCACGCTGCCCGCTACCGCCAGGACGGCGATGAACGGCACTGTGGCCACGGCGCTGGCCTGCAGGATCGAGCGGTGTCGTGCCCTGTCCACCACCGCCCCCTCGGCCCCGCCCTTGCGCGGGTTGAGCAGGTCCGATTCGTAGTCGAAGACGTCGTTAATGCCGTACATCGCCAGGTTGTACGGGACCAGGAAGAAGATCGTGCCCACCACCAGCAGCCAGTCGACGCCGCCGGAGGCCAGCAGGTATCCGGCGGCGAAGGGGTAGGCGGTGTTGACCCAGGACACCGGCCGGGAGGTGATGACCAGTTCGCGGATCACGACGGTTCCCCTCCCCGGTCTCCCCTGTCTTCGGCGCGGCGGCGGCGCGGACCCGTGAGCAACAGCCACACCGCGGGCAGCAGCAGCGCCGCGCCCAGCGGGTAGGCGAAGTCCTCGATCGGCGCCAGGCCGATCCGGAGCCCGGCCAGGGCGTGTCCGCCGTAGTCGAACAGCCCGGAGGCGATCATGACGTTGTCGAACACGGCGGTGAGCACCCACAGCGCCGCGACGGACAGGCCGGCCGCCGCTGCTGCCCCGCGGGGCACCCGCCGGGCCAGGACAGCGCCCACTGCCGCCACCATCGCGACGCCGAGGAAGACCGCATTCAGCTCCAGGAAACTCACGCCGGACCACCGCCCGCCGTCGTGCCGTCGTCGTGGCTGAGCAACTGCGGTCCGGCCGTGCTGACACCCCGCCGGTGCCGGCCCCACGCCAGCAGCCCGGTGAACAGGATCATGGTTTGGTAGCAGAGGAAGGCCAGGAAGAACGCCTCCTCGAGCGGCAACTGGGGACCCAGCATCAGGCCGGTCATCAGCGGCGAGTCGCGGTGCACAAAGATTCCCAGCGCGATCGCCCAGACGTCCCAGGCCAGGAAGTACGCCAGTCCGATGGCCAGGGTGACGGCGGCCGCGACCGGCCGGGCGAAGAAGAACAGCTTGTAGCGCGCGTCCAGCAGGGCCATGCAGCCCAGCAGCGCCACCAGCACGGCCAGGTAGATCATGTGCTCCTCCCCGCACTGTCCGACGACGGCGCGGGGCCGGGCGCCGCCGGGTCCGGTTCCGGCAGCGCCCCGGGCGTCCCGATCCCCTCCACGGCCTTGAGTACCAGTTCCGCACTGATCAGGCACATGGGCACGCCGATGCCCGGCCGGACCGAGCTGCCGGCGTAGTGCAGCCCGTCCACCCGGCGGCTCCGGTTGCCCGGGCGCAGGAAGGCGCTCTGCCGCAGGGTGTGCGCCGCACCCAGCGCGCTGCCGCGCCACGCGTTGAAGCCGTCCGCGAAGTCCGCCGGGCCGTAGGTGCGCCGGACGGCGATCCGGCCGCGGAGGTTCGCGACTCCCGCCCAGGCGGCCAGCTGGTCGATGGCCGCGTCCGCGACCGCTTCCACGGCGGCCGCCCCGGACCCGTCGTCGCCGCCCGCGCCCCAGGCCGGAGCCGCAGGGGCGGGAACCAGGATGAACACGTTTTCGTCCCCGGGCGGCGCCGCCCCGGCGTCGGTGGCGCTGGGCTTGCACACGTAGATGGAGGTCTCCCGGGCCAACGCCCGCCCGGAGCGAATGCGGCCGAAGTTCTCCTTCCAGTCCCGGGTGAAGAGCAGGTTGTGGTGGGCCAGCTGCGGCAGCGGCCCGCGCACGCCCAGGCAGACCAACACGGCGCTGGGACCGGGGTCGCGGCGGCGCCACACCCGTTCCGGGTGGCTGCGCAGGTGCGCCGGCAGCAGCGCGGTCTCCACGTGGTGCAGATCGGCCGCGGCGACGACGATGCCCGCCGCCGTCCGGTGTTCGGCACCGGCGGCATCGGACCAGAGCACTGCCTCGCAGCGCGCCTTCGCGCCGGAGCGCCCGGTGACGATGTGCCGGGCGGTGGCGCGGGTTTCGATCCGGACGCCGGCCTCCCGCGCCAGCCGCTCCATCGCATCGACCAGGGCGGCGAATCCGCCCATCGGGTAGTACACGCCGTCGTCGAGGTCCAGGTGGCTCATCAGGTGGTACATGGCCGGCGCCCGGTACGGGCTGGTACCCAGGAACACCGCCGGGTACCCCAACACCTGATGCAGCCGCGGGTCCGTGAACCGTTCGCGGACGTAACGGTCCAGGCTCCAGCCCAGCAGCTTGGCCAGCCGGGGCGCCCGGCGCAGCACCTGCGGGTGGGCCAGGCCGCGCAGGCTGGCGAAGTCGTCGTACAGGAAGTGCTCCTTGGCCAACCGGTACGTTTCGGCTGCCTCGTCCAGGTAGCGGTGCAGCGCCGGCCCGGACCCCGGTTGCAGTCCTTCGAACAGTCCCGCCACGTTGTCGCGGCCCGAGCGGACCTCCGTGGCCTCCGGATACGCCTCGAACCAGATCCGGTAGCCGGGGTCCAGCCTCACCAGCTCCAGCGCCTCCGCTGCGCTGGAGCCCATCAGCTTAAACCAGTGGTCGATCACCTCCGGCATCAGGTACCAGGACGGGCCGGTGTCGAAGCGGAAGCCGTCGCGCTCGTGCCGTCCCGCCCGGCCGCCGAGGCCGGAGCGCTGCTCCAGCAGGGTGACGCGGTGCCCCGCCCGGGCCAGCAGCCCGGCCGTTGCCAGTCCGGAGACCCCGCCGCCGATGACCACCACGGGTTGCCCCTTAACGCCGCCGGACAGCGGCGCCGTTCCCGCTGCCCGTCGGCGGGCGGTCAGCCTGGTTTTGAACGAGGCGGTGCGCATCAGGCGGCGCTCCTTCCACGCAGCCGCTGGCGGGCGAGGATCCGCAGGGCGATCGCGGCCTTCTGCGGCGTGCCGACGCGCACCCGGCGGGACAGCAGCTCCTCCGCCGGTATCCGTTCCAGCCGGTTCACCAGCGCGCTGAACAAGGCATGGGCCAGTTCGACGGCGCTGCAGGCGCCGGGCGGGAGCAGCGCAATGCCCCGCCGGGCGGCAGCGAGGTCCGCGCGGATGTCGGCCACCAGCGCGAGCTTCCGTTCCTCGTCCAACGCCTCGGCGCGCGTCTGCGGGAAGTAGCTGCGGCCCAGTTCGGCCCGGTCGGCGGCGAGGTCGCGCAGGAAGTTGACCTTTTGGAAGGCGGAGCCCAGCCGGCGGGCGGCTGCGCTGAGTTCGTCGTCCCGGCCGGGTGTCGCGCCGGGCATGGTTTGGAACACCCGCAGGCACATCAGGCCCACGACCTCGGCGGAGCCGTAGATGTAGTCCGCCAACGAATCCGCGGTGTGTTCGGCCACCGTGATATCCGCGCGCATGGAGGTGAAAAACGGCCGGGTCAGGTCGGCGCCGATGTTGCACGCGCGGGCGGTTCCGGCGAACGCGTGCACCACCATGTTGGTGCTGTAACCGGTCAGCAGCGCGGTTTCGGTCTCGTGTTCCAGCCGGTTCAGCTGGTCGCGCACGGCCACGGCGTCGAGCCCCGCCGCGGCAGCCGCGCCGTCGACCGCTTCGTCGGCCACCCGCACCAGCGCATAGATGTTGGCGATGTGCCGGCGTTCCTCCGGCCCGAGCAGCCGGCACGCCAGCCCGAAAGAGGTGGAATAGCGGGCAATCACGACGCCAGCGCTGCGGCCCGCGGCGTCGGTATAGCGGAGCAGTGGGTTCGGTTCCATGGCCGCTAATTCCCCCTCGTCAGCACGTGGTTGCAGACCCGTGCCAGTTCCCTGAACGCGCCGGCGTCCAGGGGCAGGCTGCGGGACTCCTCGAGCGCTTCGTCCACCAGGCTGCGGGCCAGCCCCATCGCCTGCGCGTCGGCACCGCAGTCCTTGAGCGCCGCACGGACCTCGCCGACCCCCGCCTCGCCGCGGCGAAACGCGGCCAGCAGGTCATCGAACCCATCCGCCTCCGCCGCATACGCGGTCAGCACGGTGCGTTTACCTTCGCGCAGGTCCGATTCGGCAGACTTGCCCGTGGTACCAGGCTCCCCGAAAGTCCCCAGAACGTCGTCCACAATTTGGTAGGCCAGGCCGATGCGGCGACCCACCGCGGCGAGCGCCTCGGCCGGGTGTCGGTCGGCACCGGCCAGCAGCGCCCCGGCCTGCAGCGGCGCCTCGAACGAGTACGCCGCCGTCTTCAAACTTTCCATGCCGAGGACGTCACCCAGGCGCGGGCTCTCCGTCGAGGCGGACAGCAGGACATCGTCGAGTTCGCCCGCCGCCGAGGCAAAGACGGCGTCATGGACCGTATCCATCAGCACGTCGGCGCACGGCAGCCCCGCGCCGGAGCTGCCGGCCATCCGCAGGGCACCGGTCAGCAGGAGGTCGCCGGCAATGATCGACGCCGCGTGGCCCAGGTGTTCGGCCTCGGGACGGGACAACCCCAGACCCACGGCGTCGTCCCGGTAACGGGCTCCGATGGTCGGCAGGCCGCGGCGGAGGAAGTCCCTGTCGATGACGTCGTCGTGCACCACCAACGCGATGTGCAGCAGCTCGAATGCCGCGCCCAGCCGGGCGCAGCGGCCTGGATCCTCGCCGCCGAAAGATCTGTAGGCGAGCTGCACCATCCTGGGCCGCATCCGCTTGCCGCCGCCCAGCGCGGCATCAATGCGGTCCCACAGCACGGGGAAAGTACGCGAGAGCGTGCCGGCCCGGCTGCGGTTCTCTGCTGTGAAACGCTGAAGCTCCGCTTCGACGAGGGGGCCTACGCGTCGCCAGCCACAGGGGTCCGACGCTGCCTCGGCGGCCGCGCGGCTTTCGGCGTTCAAAGTCATGACTGACCTTCTCCCCAAGGTTGGGACGCGGTGGCTGCCCCCGCCAGTTGTGCAATTCGTTGTTCCATAGTGTGCGTCACCGGGCCCCGCTGCGCGACCATTCCCGCCAATTGACGTGGTCCGTATCCCCAAGTACACGGCCGGTTTGGCGAGCCCGGGGCCAATGTCCGGCAAAGGCTTGCCAGCGGCTGTCCCATCATGGAAAGTGGTAAGCACACTTAGCATCGTTGGGGTAGATCGTCCGGACCCTGACGCCAGGTGAGGCCGGTTAAGGCTTCCTCGCGAAAAGGAAAGAACCATGACACCGACACCGCAACAACCCGTCACCGACGACAGCATCAAGGTCCGCCAGCTCAGCCACTACCAGTTCACCTGGGTGGCTGGCGAGCCAGGCGCCCCGGGCACCTGGACCCTGCAACTGGTCCTCGACCAGGGCGCATGGGAAGAGGTGCTGACGCTGGATGCCGACGACGCCGACAATCTCCAGGACCTCCTTTCCACCGCGGAGACCGTGTACTACGACATCAAACGCCGCACGCTGATGTTCGGCACCACCAAGGCCGGCCACCACTAGCCAGCGCCGGAGTGGAACCAACCGGGCGCTAAGCCGTCAACGGTTTCCGCGCGGGCGGCTGTGCTGCCATGCTGGTTGCGTGACAACAATCTCGACCGAACCACCCCGGACCGCGCTGAGCTGGAAACTGGTGCCGGCGGTGTTCCTCTCGGCGTCCGGCGTGCTGCTTTTTGCCGTCGAGAATGGCCCCCTTGGCTATAGCCTGCTCGCGCTGAGCGTGGCCACGGCGGCGCTGGTCGACCTGGAGTTTGTGCGGCACCTCGGGCTGATCGCGGCGGGAATGCTGATCATCAGCCTGGTACCGCTGAACGCCGACCTGAGCATCGGGCACATGGCCCTGATGGGTGGCGCCCTCGCGCTGGCCGTCCTGGTGCCGTGGCTGGTGTCGAGGTTTGTCTACCGCGAGAAAATCATCAGATTCCCGATCAACACCGGCCGTAAATGGCCGTTGTCTGCCAAGCTGTACCTCATCGGCGTGGTGGCTCTCGGCTATTTCATCCTGCCGGTGTACCTGGTCAGCACGGGCGTCTACCAAAACTGGCCGGACGCCTCCGACCCCACGATCTTCTGGCGGCTCTTTCTCGGCGTGAACGCCGTTGGCATCTGGGACGAACTGTTCTTCATTTGCACCACCTTCACGCTGCTGCGCCGGCACTTTCCCGACTGGCTCGCGAACATCCTGCAAGCCGTCGTGTTCTCGTCCTTCCTATGGGAAATCGGCTACCAGGCGTGGGGGCCGCTGCTGACCTTCCCGTTCGCGCTGCTGCAGGGCTATACCTTCAAACTGACGAAGTCGTTCACCTACGTGGTATCCGTGCACCTGATCTTCGACTTCGTGCTGTTCCTGGCGCTGGTGCACGCGCACAACCGCGACTGGCTGCCGATCTTCCTGTACTGACCCTGCTGCTCCCGCGCGCACCGGCGGACGCAAAGGGGTCGGGGGCACGGGGGACGCAAAGGGGCCCGGCGGCACTCCCTGTGTGGAGTGCCGCCGGGCCCTGGATGCGGCGAGGCGCGCCGGAGGGCGCCGCCTGCCTACTTGGTCTTCTTGGCCGCGCCCTTTTCGGTCCGGGCGCCTTCGGTCGCCAATTCGCCGGCGCTGTTTTCCAGGTGTGCGCGCATGAACCACTGGAACAGCTCCAGCTCGGCGGTCTGGCCGATCAGCATGTCCTCCGTGACCGGATCGATCTCACCGACGGTTTCGATGGCCTCGCGGTGGTCCGAGATCACGCCGTTGTACACCACGTCCAGGGCGGCCAGATGCTCGGCGGTCCCGGCACGGTGGATGTCGTAGTCATCCCAGCTGCGTTCCTTGACCAGGGCGCCCGGTAAACCGTTCGGCGAGACGCCCAAGGTGGCGATGCGCTCGGCGGTCTCGTCGATCATGGCGCGGACCTTTTCGATCTGCGGGTCCAGCATTTCGTGGACGCCGATGAAGTCGCGGCCCACCACGTTCCAATGTGCGTGCTTGAGCGTCAGCTGCAGGTCGTTGAGGGCGTGAAGCCGCATCTGCAACAGGTCGGCAACCTTGACACCCTCTTCAAGTTCGAGCCCCGGTACGGTGTAGCTTGCCTTCGATCGGTTCGTTTCCGCCATGAGAAACCTCCTTGTGTAGGTGCTGCCGCTTGTCGGCGTGCTGCTATGTCCAACCTAGCCATGGCCGGCAGTTTCGTCCCGTCGGAGCCGCGTCCGTCAGCCAAGGGCGAAATTCAGCACCCTTACTAATCTCCCGGGGCTCCCCTGGCAATGAACCGGATGACGACGGCGGAGAGCAGCACCACCGCCGCGCAGATGCCGGCCGCAATCGCGGTGCCTTCGTCGACCAGCCCGCCGTCCAGACGTCCGACGGCGATCCAGGCCAGGCCCCAGGTGGTCGCCAGTGCAGGCGCAAGCCGGCCGCGGCTGTAGAGGGCGGTCCCGACCCCGACCGCCGCCGCGACGGCAAGCACGATGGCGGACAGCAGGGTCACCGGCAGCCCCACGCCGTCCAGCCCGGACGCCGCGAGGACGGCGGAGGTGTTGGCGACCGTGGCCACCGTGACCCACCCCAGGTACAGCCCGAAGGTGCCGTCGGTGATCAGGCTGTCCAGCCACGAGCCGGACGTGGACCAGACCAGCAGCACGAGGATGCGCGCCAGCACCGCCAGCAGGACAATGATCACGATCAGGCTGAACACCAGCAGGCCGGCCTGCACCACCCAGATCCAGGCGGCGTTCAGGAGCATGGCCGCCACGGCCCAGGGTCGCAGGGCGGCGTGCCGTTCCGACTGCCGCTGTGCCGGCAGCAGTTGCCACACCGCGTAGGCCAGCAGGCCCAGGTAAATGAGCGACCAGATGCGGAAGGCGGCCGAGGCCGGGGCCAGCGGCGTCGAGTCCTCGTTCAGCCAACCCCCTGCCGCCTCCTGGATCGGGGTCCCCATGAGCGCCCCGCTGCCGAGAAAGGCGGCGGCAATGGCCACCAGGGAACTGGCCAACACCAGGATCGGCACGGCCGGCCGTGTCCTCGTCTCCGTTTGCTGCTGCATGGTTCCTCCGGCTGTCGACGGATGTTCGGGTGCGCTGCGGGACCTTCCTGTCGTTACCGGAGGGACGGCTAGGTATCGAGGGTGCCGCGGACGATGCTGACGCTGGAGTGCTCGGGGTTTCCGTCCAGCGGTTCGTCCGAGACGTCGACGATGGGGAACTGCGACAGGTCCAGCCCGTCCGGGATGGCGAACCTGCCGGTGTCCGAGTCCATCACGCCGAGGCTGACCAGGGCGGACAAATCCGGCGCTATCAGCCACACCTCCTGGTATCCCTGTGCCTCGTTCTCGCTCAGCCGGATCTCAAGTTCCCTGGTGCCGTTGGCTTCCACTACCCGGGCCGTTCCGGTGGCCGCGTATTGCTCCAGCGGTTCCAACTGCGCCTGCGCCAATGTGGCAGCGTTGCGGGTGACGCCCCAGGAGATGCCGATGGCGGCAACAATCACCACCGCGGCCGCCGCGGCCAGCCAGGCGGGCAGGTGCCGGGAGGGCAGGCGCCGGGAGGACGGAGGCCCGGCGGGGAGGCGTCGGGAAGCGTTGGGCTTGCCAGACACCCCCCGCGCTGAGATGGTCCGGGATGGTCGGCGGCCCGCCGGGGTGGTTTCCGGGTGACCCTGCAAAGGGTCCGCGGCCAGTTCGGGGGACAGCGCGAGTTCCCTGTGAATGGTTTCCCACACCGCCGGGCCGGGCGACTTTAGGGTTGGTTCGGGGTTGGCCCTGGCCGCCTCCACCGCCCGGCGCAGCGCTTGGTACTCCTGGGCGCACTGGCTGCAGCGGCGCAGATGGTCCCTGTCGGATGGGTTGCCGACGGCGTCGTCCAGCGCCAGCAAGCTGATCAGTTCCGGTTCAAGATGCTGCATGGTCGACCTCCAATCGGCTCCTCAGGTGGTGCAAACTGCGATGAATATGGCTCTTGACGGTACCAACGGGAAGGTCCAGCCGGTGGGAGATCTGCTCGTGGGTCAGATCCTCGTAGAACGCCAGGCGCATGATGGATCCCTTAGGTTCACCCAGCCGCTCCAGCTCATCGTCCAGCAGCAGGCGGTCCGCGAGGATTTCCGGCGACTGGGAGTCCCGGGCGAATTCGGGGTCGGGCATGACCGCCGAAACGGCCCGGAGTTTGTGCTGCTCCCGGGCGGCGGAGGAATACGCATCGGCGATGGCGCGGCGGGTAATTCCCACGATCCACGCCGGCAACCGGCCGAGCGCGGGATCGAATCCTTCCCGGGATCGCCACGCCCGGATGAAAACTTCCTGGGTGATATCGTCCGCCGCGGAGGCGTCCCGCAGGGCCCTGGAGGCCAGCGTGTGGACGAGCGGGGCCAGGTGCCGGTAGGCCTCGGCGATGGCAGCCTCTTCACCGGCGGCGAAGGCTGCGTCGATGTCCGTATCCCACGCGTCGAAAGGATGAGGTACCAAGCCTGCGTCCTTCCGGCTGGTCGGAGGAAACGCCACGCGAACAGTTGTTGCGGGACCGGAGAAGTCAGTCGGGAACTGCCGTGACAACCACATTGTGGCTGTAATCCTCTCGCGCGTCCAGCCATTGGCCGCCGCAGGTGACCAGCTTGAGCAGCGGTTTTCCATCACGGCGAAAGATGCCGTTTCCGTCGAAGTCGTCCTTATCCATCAGCGCGACCTCGGTGACGCGGTAGGTCACGGGATCGGCGGCAGCCCGTTGCACCGTGATGCGTGCGCCCTGCTCGAGCTGCCTCAGTTCGGAGAAGGGAGCCAGGCCCGCCAGGGTGTCGACGTGGGCCGCTATCACCGCGGTCCCCGTCCGGTCGCCCGGCGCGGCACCGTAGCGGTACCAACCCGCCTGCTCCACCGACTCGGGGATCTCCAAGGCGTTATCCGTATTGACGCCGACGTCGACGACGCGCACATCGATTGACGTGCCGTCCACGAGCAGTCGGGTGGGCGGGGCCTCCTCGCTGCCGGCGGTCAGTGGCGCGGCCAGCCGCACCGGAATGTCCGCAGGGTCCGGGATTTTGTCGGCCGGCGGGGCGGCGGTTTCGCGGGGCAGGGCGGGGGTTTCGGAAGGTGCCGGGGAGGCGGCCGGAACCAGCTGCCGGCCCGCGGCCGGCTGCATCGGCGCGGTACAGCCGGTGGCGGCGATCAAGACACCGCAGCACAGTAGCCCTGCGCGGGTGCCCATCGTCGTCGGTACGGTTGCCATGATTCTTTCCTCGCGGAGTGGTGTCGGTGTCGGTGCGGAAACGATGGTTGCCGGCGGCAAAATGGAAGCCGCCGGAGGGATGGAAGCCGGCGGCGCCCCGGGCTGGCGCCGCCGGCTTCTTTTCAGACCCGTCGCAGTTAGTCGGTGGTGCGAACCGCTTGCCTGCGACGGGCGACTACGCCGGTGCCGAGGAGCAGCAGCACTGCCCCGCCGGCAACCGCGGCGATGGTGTAGTCCGGGCCGGCCTCAGCAGCCGCGCCCGACATGCCGCCCGGCACTGCGCCCGGCGCGGAATGCAGTCCTTCGATGTTCTGCACCGCAAGGGCCAGGTTGCCGTCATCCAGGCTGCCCCAGGCGTAGACGACCGTGTGGGTGCCCTCCGCCACCGGCACGTCGGCCGGCCCGATCACCGGTTCGGTGGTGCCCGCCGCGGCTACCGCCGCGGAGATGGTGCCCGGGTCCAGGGTGAGGGTCTGTTCGTCCGGGTTGGACAGGCCCTGGATCACGGGGGACCCGCCGGCCAGCACGTCGACGGCGGGGGCGGCGGCCGTGTGGCGCACGGTCAGCTTGCCCTTGCCGGCGTCAATAGCCGAGACGTCGTTGGTGAACAGGTTCGCCGTGGGATTGCCCTCGGCGTCCAGGTTGGCCACGGCCGTGTAGTTGCCGCCGCCCTCCAGTTGGACATCCACCGGGCCAATGGCGGGGCTGTCGGCGTTCTCGGCGTCCGAGGCGGTGATGGCCAGCGAGTACGCGCCCGCAGGCAGTGCCAGCGGTCCGGCCAGGTCGCCGGGAGCGAAATCATCCAGCGTCCGCTCGCCGTTCACCCACACGTCCACCGTCAAATCCGGGACGCCGTGCAGGACCGAGAGTTGGGCTTCCTGTTCGGCCGCCTGGGCGGGACTTGCCACGCCGAGTGCCAGAAGCCCCAGGGCTGAAACCGTAACGATGCTCTTACGCATTTTGTTCTCCTTCAACGGCCCGGGTGCTCCGGGCTGATCGGTGCTTACACCCCTACTACTGTCCGGGCAGGGTGTTTGGATGCACTTTCATGGAAAATTTTTTTGCCGGCACCCCTCCCCTCCCCCTGGAGGCACCGCCGTCGTACTTCCCGGTTGAGTGCAGAGCCGCCGGAGACGCTAAGTTTTTCCTATGGCTACGGAAGACCGCGTTAACGAACATTCAAAGGGCCGGACCGAAACCTTCGAGGAGAAGCTGGACCGGAATTGGAACGAACTGCTGCAGGAGCTGCGGGTGATGCAGACCGGCGCGCAGATCATCACCGCGTTCCTGATGACGCTTCCCTTCCAGAGCCGCTTCAGCGATCTGGCCCCGTACCAGGTGAGCCTGTACATCGCGCTGTTGGTGCTCGCGGCGCTCATGACCGGGGTGATCCTGACGCCGGTGGCGATCCACCGCCAGCTGTTCGGGCTGCACCTCAAGGACGCGACCGTGGCACACGGGCACCGGATCGTGAGGGTCGCGGTGCTGGGGATCGGGCTGCTGGCCACCGGCTGCGTGGCGTTCATCGTGGACGTGATCGCCGGGGACATCCCTGCCCTGGCGGTGGGCGGCGGCGTGCTGGCGTCGATGTTCTTCCTGCTGTGGATCCTGCCGTACCTGCTGCAGCGCGGGCTGCGCGGTGCAGAGCCGCGCTCCCGGGACTGAACTGCCGCGGGGCTTTCCCGCTCCTTAACCCCGTGACAGGGCCCGCCGCGGGTGGAAGCATGGCGACATGGCCACTCCACCGGAACCGACGCCGCAGCTGGTGCTGGTCACCGGCGCCACCGGCTACATCGGCGGGCGGCTGGTTCCGCGGCTGCTGGCCCGCGGCTACGCCGTCCGCGTCCTGGTCCGTTCACCGGGCAAGCTCGCGGCGGTTCCATGGCACGACGACGTGGACATCGTTGCCGGCGACCTCGCCGACGCCGACGACGCCAAGCGGGCCTGCGCCGGCGTGCGGACCGTGTTCTATCTGGTGCACTCCATGGCCTCCGGGACCGACTTTGAGGAGCGCGAACTGGCAATAGCGCGCACGGTCGCGGCCGCCGCCGCCGCGGCCGGGGCGCAGCGGATCGTCTATCTGGGCGGGCTGCATCCGGAGAACGTCGAGCTGTCCCGCCACATGCGTTCGCGCGCCGCCGTGGGCCGGGCGCTGCTGGAAGGCGAGGTGCCGGCGGCGGTCTTCCAGGCCGGCGTCGTAATTGGCTCGGGTTCCGCCTCCTTCGAGATGATCCGGCACCTGGCCGAAAACCTGCCGGTCATGCCGGCGCCCAGCTGGGTGCGGCGCACCGTGGAGCCGATAGCGATCAGCGATGTGCTGCACTACCTGGAACGGGCGCCGGAGCTGCCGGCCGGGCTGAACCGCACCTTCGACATCGGCTCGCGGGAACGGATCACCTACGCGGGGCTGATGTACGGATACGCGCGCGAGGCCGGGCTGGCGCGGCGGCTGATTTATGCCCTGCCGATTCCGGCTCCCGCGCTGGCCGGCTGGTGGGTGGCGCTGACGACTCCGATACCGCACGCCATGGCCGTGCCGTTGGTGGAGTCACTCCAGCACGACGCCGTCTCCGCCGAGCAGGACATCGACCGCTACATCCCGCCGCCCGAGGGCGGGCTGACCGGGTACCGCCGCGCGGTGCAGCTGGCGCTGGGCAAGATGGCCAGCGGCGAGGTGGAAACCAGCTGGACCAACGCCTCCAACAGCCCGCCGTCGGACCCGCTGCCCAGCGACCCGGAGTGGGCGGGCCGCACCGTCTTCGTCGACGCGCGGGAACGCGGCTCCGCCGTTGCCGCGGATGACATCTGGCGGGTGATCCAGGGAATCGGCGGGGACAACGGCTGGTACTCGTGGCCCGCGGCCTGGGCCATCCGGGGCGTGCTGGACAAATTGGTGGGCGGCGCCGGACACAACCGCGGCCGGCGGCACGCCGACCGGCTCAGCGTGGGCGACGCCGTTGACTGGTGGCGGGTGGAGGCCATCGAGGACGCGCCCGAGCGCCGGCTGCTGCGGCTGCACGCCGAGATGAAGGTGCCGGGCCAGGCCTGGCTGGAACTGTCGGTGGTCCCGGCGGACGGCGGCAGCATCTACCGGCAGCGCGCCATCTACTTCCCCACCGGGCTCTCCGGAAAGCTCTACTGGTGGCTGGTGCTCCCGTTCCACGGGCTGATCTTCCCCTCCATGGCCCGCAACATCATTCGCCGCGCCGCCGGGCTCGGGGCTGGCGGGGGTGGGGCTTCCGCGGACGCGGCATACAAACTCGGGGTCGCCGGACTCGGGGCTGCCGGACGTGGGGCTGCCGGTGACGCGACAACCGGCAAGCGCTAGAGTGCCCACCATGACAAAGCGACCGGAGGACGTGCCCGCCGAAAAGTACCGGCGCCCCGCCGGCCTCGACGACGCCACCCTCGAGGCCCTGGGCAAAATCTCCGAGGCACTGGAAGCAGTGGAACACGCCCGCGGCCTGCTGTACGGCTTTCACCGGCTCACCGGTACGGCCGACCTGGCGCTGGGCGAGGCAGTGCAGCTGCTGCGCAAGGCCGGACACCATGAACTGGCCGAGCGGGTCGATCGGGAGATCGTGGGCCGCAACGTCATCGAGGGGCATTGGACGTTCCAGATCATCGACGAGTACGACGAGATCTACTACGGCCCCTTCAAGGAGCTGGAGCGGCAGGCACGTGAAACGCTGGCCGGCGGCCGCAAGCACCTGTTCGAAGCTTCCATGAAAGAGGACCGGCGCACTCACGGGCTCCGTAACCACGAGGCAAACGCCCCGGGCCAGCGCGACGCCGGCGCCTGATCCCGGCCGGCACGATCCCGCAAGCGACTTCCAGGACCGGCCTTCACGCCACGACGTTCGCCGTCGGCTGCCCGCTACGCTTGCGGGTGCACAACCGCCAGCGGCAGCCGGCCGCAGTCCAGCACGACCAGTTCGCCATTGTTGTACCGGTCGCCGCGGGGCGGCACCGTCCGCGGGCGGCCCGTCGCGGGCGGACCGGGCGGGCTTTTCGGATCTCCGCCTCCCCCTGTCGCCGGACCGGACGCCGGCACGGCACCCGGTGCCAGCAGCGTGCCGGCAGCCAGCTGGGCGTCGGCGGAGACCACCACCCGGCCGGCACGGTTGACCAGGGCTGCCGCCGGGTGCAGTTTCTTCAGGGCCGGCAGCAGCAGCGGTTCCAGCGATTCGACAAAGACGTCGGCACCGGCCACGCCGACGCGCCGGTCCCCCACCGCGACCGGGACCGTCATGGTCATGGTGTATTCGTCGGTGCAGAGGAAGTCCACGTAGGGTCCGGTGACATGCGGCAGTCCGGTCTCCATCGGCTTGGTGAACCATTCACGGCGCATATAGGCGTCGGATGCCGAAGCCAGGGCGGGCAAGACCAGCCGCTCCATGCTCTCGCCCTGCCACCAGGCCATGTGCCAGGAAGCGTCGGCGACTGCGTGGGCAGCGGCCACAAAGCCGGAGCCGACCACGGGCCATCGCCCGCTCCCCACCAGCGCAGCGGCCATCGGCTGCATGGTCGCGGTGATCTGCTTGCCGCCCGGCGGCCGGGCCGGGTCCTCAAACAGCCCGGCCAGGGCGGGCACCCACGCGTTCACTTCGGCCAGGATGTCTTCGAAGAATCCGGTGACCTCGGCGAGCGGATCCGCCGCACCTGCTGGTGCCGGTTCGGTCATGGCGTTCATCCCGTCCTCCTTCGGGCGGTAGCGGGGGTCGGGCCGGCGGGCCGGTCGGTCAGCCGGGCGTGTTCATCGATCAGCGCCGCCAATCCGGTCTGGATCTGCGCGCTCACTGTCTCGCGCGCCGTCGCGGCATCGGCGGCGGCAACCGCATCGGCAATGCGATCGCACAGCTGCACCATCGCGGCGTCGAACTCTGCGTCCTCGTGCAGCACCGACAACAACGGACCAAAGTCCTTGTAGAGCCGGACAAATTCACGCGTCAGCCGCGCCGACTGGCTCAATGCTGCCAACTCCAGCAGGAAATCGCCGACGACGGCTCCGCCGGTGCCTGTCGAACGGGAAGCATGCAGGATCCGGCGCAGCATTTCAGCGTCGTCGGGATCCGCAAAATCCGCCGCCAGTTCGGCGGCGGTCGCCGCAATGGCACGGTAATGGATGGCCAGGTCGCGCAGCTCCACCCGGCTCATCCGGCCCAGGCGGTCGCGGACCAGTTCCGCACGCCGTCCGGTGGGGACGGTGACGAAGGTGCCTCCGTCGCGGCCCCGCCGGGTGGCCACCAGCCCGCGGGACCGCAGGCCCACCAAGGCTTCCCGGGCCGTCACGGTAGCCACGCCCATGGAGGAAGCCAGCTCGGCCTCGCTGGGCAGCCGGTCGCCGTCGGCCAGCACACCCGCGGCAATCCCTTCCAGGATCCGGTCCTCCACGCGCTGCGCCTTGCCGCCCTCGCCCAGCGGGGCGAAGACCGCGGCGAGCAGGCGCTGGCGCGGCGGTGAGTCCTTGGGCATGCGTCGATCCTTCCAGACGGACCGTCCGCAGGGCTGCAGGACGCGGCGGAGGGCCTACGCCCGGAACGGGCCGTCACAAGAAATCTACACGATGTGACCCGCTTTACATTTAACCTCTGGTTTCATAGGTTTAGGCAAGACGATGTAGTCCACGCCACATCAGCCCTTCCTGAAAGGACCCAGCCGTGCAAGCCACAGCCACCTCCGCAACCACCGCGCCGGACAGCACGGGGGCCTCCGCCACGCCTGCCATCTCCCTGCAGCAGGTCGCGAAGACCTTCGGCGACTTCACCGCCGTCAAAGGGTTGGACCTGGACATCCGCCAAGGCGAGTTCTTCTCCTTGCTGGGCCCCTCCGGCTCCGGGAAGACCACCGTGCTGCGAATGATCGCCGGCTTCGAACTCCCCAGCTCCGGCCGCATCGACCTGGCCGGCCGCGACGTCACCCGCAAGGCGCCGTTCGAACGCGACGTCAACACCGTGTTCCAGGACTACGCGCTCTTCCCGCACCTGAGCGTGGCACAGAACGTGGAGTACGGGCTCAAGCTGCGCAAGACGCCCCGGAGCGAGCGCCGCAGGCTGGTGAACGAGGCGCTGGAGATGATCCGCCTGCCCCGGGTGGCCGACCGGCTGCCCTCGCAGCTCTCCGGCGGGCAGCGCCAGCGCGTTGCCCTGGCCCGGGCACTGGTCCTGCGCCCGCAGGTACTGCTGCTGGACGAGCCACTCGGCGCGCTGGACAAGCAGCTGCGCGAACAGATGCAGGTGGAACTGAAGCAAATCCAGCGCACCGTGGGCATCACGTTCGTCTTCGTGACCCACGATCAGGAAGAAGCGCTCACGCTCTCGGACCGGGTCGCCGTCTTCAACGAAGGCGTGGTGGAGCAGGTGGGCACGCCCGAGGATCTGTACGAACGCCCCGGCAGCAGGTTCGTCGCCTCCTTCCTCGGCAACACCAACCTGGTGGAGGGTGCGCTCGCCCGGCAGCTCACCGGCTCCGACGCCCTGCTGAGCATCCGTCCGGAGCGCATCCACATCCGCCGCCTCGACGAGCCGGTGGAAGCCGGGCTGTCCACCGTGGAAGCGGAGATCGAGGAGGTCATCTACACCGGCCCCTCCACCCGCTACGTGGCGCGCACCGGCGTCGGCCAGACCCTGATTGTCCAGGAGCAGAACGATTCCCGTGCCTCCGGCGCCGGGCGTGGCGACCGGGTCCGGCTGCAGTGGTCCTCCCGCTTCAACTACACCGTCTAGACCTGCACCACCAGCACTACGCACCCTGAAGGAAAGGTACTCCATGAAGATCACCAAGGCACTGCCGCTGGCGGCACTCGCCTCGCTCTCGCTGGTCCTGGCCGGCTGCGGCGGCTCCGCTCCCGCCTCGTCCGCCGGCGGCGGCATCCAGGTCCCTGACCTCCCGGCCGCCACCGAGGTGGGCGAGTCCGAGGGCGAAGTCAACATCATTGCCTGGGCCGGTTTCGTCGAGGACGGCTCCACCAACCCCGACGCCGACTGGGTCACCGAGTTCGAAAAAGAGACCCAGTGCGAGGTCAACCGCAAGGTCGGCGCCACCAGCGACGAGATGGTCCAGCTGATGCGCACCGGCGAGTACGACCTGGTCTCGGCCTCCGGCGATGCCTCGCTGCGCCTGATTGCCGGCGGCGACGTCGCCCCGATCAACACCGACCTGATCCCGAACTTCGGCCACATCGTGGACGGCCTGAAGGGCCAGATCTACGACACGCTCAACGGCAAGACCTACGGCGTTCCCATCGGCCGCGGCGCCAACGTCCTGATGTACAACACCGAGGCGGTGCCCGAAGCCCCCGACTCGTGGGAAGCCACCTGGGACCCGAACAGCGAGTACGCCGGCGAGATCATGGCCTACGATTCGCCAATCTTCATCGCCGACGCGGCCCTCTACCTGATGGCCACCCAGCCGGACCTGGGGATTACCAACCCCTACGCGCTGGATAAGGAGCAGCTGGCCGCGGCGGTGGAACTGCTCAAGACCCAGAACGGCGTCGCCGGCGAGTACTGGAACGACGCGCTCAAGGCCGTCTCCTCCATCTCCTCCGGGACCGCGTCGCTGGGCACCGGCTGGCAGGTCATCGTGAACATCGCCCAGGCCGACGGCGGAAAGGTTGAGTCCGTGCTGCCGAAGGAAGGCGCCACCGGCTGGTCCGACACGTGGATGCTCTCCGCGCAGTCCAAGAACCCCAACTGCGCCTACCAGTGGATGGACTGGGCTTCCTCCGCCGAGGTGAACGCCAAGATGGCGCAGAACTTCGGCATGGCCCCGGCCAACGCGCTGGCGTGCGAAGGCTCCAAGAAGAACGAGGAGCACTGCGCCACCTACCACGCCACGGACGAGGACTACTACAAGCAGGTGTGGATGTGGACCACCCCGGTGGAGCAGTGCATTGACGGCCGCACCGACGCCACGTGCACCAACTACCAGGAGTGGACCAAGGCCTGGACCGAGGTCAAGGGCTAGTCCCTCCCTCCAGCACCCCTCCCCCATGGCAGGGGCGCGCCGCGCGGTGAGCACCGCCGTCGTGCCCCTGCTGTGGAGGGCGCTCCTCAGCACGACGCCGGTGTCCCCACCGGCCGTGCACACGCATCCTGATCAGCACGCATCTGAAGGAGGAACGGCGGGCAGGCCCGCCGGAAACCACCATGGCAGCACCAACGATCGAACCGGAGACCGCGGCCGGCAGTGCCCCGGCGCCGGGCAGCGAGCGCAGCGGACTGGGCGACCGGATCTCCCGACTGTTCTACGCCCGGCCCAAACTGCGGCTGACCGCGCTCCTGACCCTGCCGCTGGCCTGGCTGGGCGTGCTGTACATCGGATCGCTGATCCTGTTGTTCATCACCGCTTTCTGGACCACCGACTCCTTCACCTCTAAGGTGATCCCCGCGTTCACCGTGGAGAACTTCGTGGAGATCCTCACCGTGCCGGCCTATCAGTTCACCGCGCTGCGGACCATCGGCATCGCGCTGGCCGTGACCGTGCTGTGCGCCGCGCTGGCGCTGCCGCTGGGACTGTACATGGCCAAGGTCGCCTCGCCGCGGATGCGCGCGGTCCTGGCCATCGGCATCACGCTGCCGCTGTGGGCCGGATACCTGGTGAAGGTGTTCTCCTGGCGCATCACGTTCTCCAGCGGCGGCCCGCTGGACTGGCTGCTGGCCCCGCTGGGCATGACCGGGCCGGGCTACGGCACCGCGGCGCTCGTGGTCACGCTGGCTTACCTGTGGTTCCCGTACATGGCGGTGCCGGTGTACTCGGCCTTCCGCCAGATCCCGGACAACCTGTTCGACGCTTCCTCCGACCTGGGCGCGAAGGCCTGGTCCACTGTGCGCACCGTGGCCGTCCCGCTGTTGAAGCCGGCGTTCATTGCCGGCTCCATCTTCACGTTCTCGCTGAGCCTGGGCGACTACATCGCCGCGCAGTTCGTCGGCGGGAAAACGCAGGTGATCGGCACGGTGATCGCCTCCAACATCAACCTCAATCCGCCGCTGGCCGCCGCCTTCGGCACCGTGCCCATTGTGGTGGTTGTCCTGTACCTCTTCCTGGCCCGCAAGTCCGGCGCCCTCAAGCAGCTTTAGGAACTTCACCGATGAGACTCTCCTCCTCCGCCAAGGTCACCCTGCGCCTGTTCGCCGGGCTGGTGATGGCCGCCATCTACCTGCCGCTGCTGCTGGTGATCGTCAACTCGTTCAACGCCACCACCTCCGGCGCGTTTCCGATCACCGAATTCACCACCCGCTGGTGGGAAGCCGCCTTCCGCAACGAGGGGGTGCGAGAGGCGCTCTGGACCTCGCTGCGCGTGGCCACGGTAGCCACCGTGATTGCCCTGGTGCTGGGCAGCATGATCGCGTTCGCGCTCTCCCGGTACGACTTCTTCGGGAAGAACACGGTCAACCTGCTGGTGGTGCTGCCCATCGCACTGCCGGGCATTGTCACCGGCGTGGCACTGAACAACACGTTCAAGACGGTGCTGGAACCGCTGGGCATCGGCCTCGGGCTGTTCTCGGTGATCGTGGGCCACGCGACCTTCTGCATCGTGATGGTGTTCAACAACGTGCAGGCCAGGCTCGGCCGGATGAACAAGGGCCTGGAAGAGGCCGCCATGGACATGGGCGCCAACGTGGTCAAGACCTTCTTCCAGGTCACCTTCCCGGGTTTCCGCTCGGCATTCGTGGCCGGCGGCCTCCTGGCCTTCGCGTTGAGCTTCGACGAGATTGTGGTGACCACCTTCACGGCCCCGCCCGGTACCGAGACCCTGCCGATCTGGATCTTCAACAACATGGCCCGGCCCAACCAGGCGCCGGTGGTGAACGTGATCGCCGCGGTACTGATCATCGTGTCGATGATCCCGGTCTACCTGAGCCAGCGGATGACCGGAGACGATAAGAAGTAGCAACAGCAGGAACGGCGCGGGTTTCCGGTTTCCGGGGCCCGCGCCGTTCGTTTAGCTGCCCGCGGCGGGTTGTGCCGCCACCGTTGCGGCCAGGCCCAGTTCGTCCTCGCCGAGGTCCGCGAAGTAGGACTCGACGGCGGCACGGTCCACCTCCGCGAGCGTGGCCGGGTTCCACCGCGGATTGCGGTCCTTGTCGATCACCTGGGCGCGCACGCCCTCGGCGAAGTCCGGGGCAGCAACCAGCCGGATGCCCAGGCGGTAGTCCTGGTCCAGCACCTCCTCCAGCGTCTCCATTTTGCCTGCGCGGCGGAGGGCCTCGAGCGTGAGCTTCACGGCCGTGGGCGATTTCAGGGCGATCTCCTCGGCTGCGGCCTGTGCGGCCGGGACCAGCGAGTTCCGCAGGGCGGCGAGGATCTGCTCCGCGTCGTCGTATGCGTAGCACTCATCGATCCAGTGGCGTTCCTTGTCCAGGTCCGACGCCGGGACGTCCGTGTGGGAGAAGGCCGCCATGGCCTCGATGGCGGGGGCTTCGGCGAGCGCGGCCGCCAGCGCCGGCAGCTCGGCGCTGTCCACGAAGTAGTCGGCCAGGCCCATCACGATGGCGTCGGCTCCGGTCCCGGTGCCTGCGGTCAGCGCGAGGTGGGTGCCGAGCTCCCCCGGTGCCCTCGAGTACAGGAAGCAGCCCCCGACGTCGGGAATGAACCCGATCCGGGTCTCCGGCATGCCGACCTTGGTCCGCTCCGTCACGACCCGGTAGGACGCGTGTGCCGACACTCCGACGCCGCCGCCGAGCACCACGCCGTCCATGAACGCCACGATCGGCTTCGGGTAACGGGAGATCAGCGAATTCATCCGGTACTCGTCTTCCCAGAAGAGCTGGTCGCCGCCGTCCTTCATGTGCCGGTAGATGGCCACGATGTCGCCGCCGGCGCACAGTCCCCGTTCCCCGGCGCCGGAAATCAGGACGGTCTCGACGGCGTCGTCCTCGGCCCACTCGCGGAGGGCCGCCGTGATCGACGTGATCATTGAGTCGTTGAGGGCGTTGATCGCCTTCGGACGGTTCAGGACGATGTGGCCCAGGCGGCCGGTGCGCTGCAGCAGTATCTCGTTGGTATTCATCGCTGGACAGCCTACCCGGCGGCGGCCGCCGCGTCAGCGGGAGTGGGGCAGCTGGCGGCGGCAACCGGCTGAGGCGGGAACGGTTGAAGGGCGGCCGTGGGTGTTCGGCCTCTCGACGCCGCGAGGTGGGCAGCCTATCCTGCACGAATGACCCATCCCGACGCGGAACCGGGCACGCAGCCGCCGTCCGGAGCTCCGGAACGGGGCACGCAGCCGGCATCCGGACCTCCGGAACCGCCACTGCGCCGGCTGCCGGTGTGGGCTGTTGCGGGCTGCTGCCTGCTGCTGGGGGCCGGCCTGATGGTCCTGGGACTTGCCGCGGGAGGCGCGGTCGCGCCGCCCCTGCCGGGTCTGCCCTCGGCGGGAGCAGCGACCGCGTGGGGGCTTCCGGCGGCAACGCTGCTGGCCACCGTCGGCATGGTCCTCGCCGTCGGCTTCGCCTGCGTGGCGCTGCTTACCCTCCCCGCGGGAAGCCAAGAACTGTCGCCTGCCGGCCGGAGGCTGGTCGTCTTGGCGGCCGCGCTGGGAGCCGCTGCAGTGCCGGCCGTGGTGGTCCGCCTTTGGTTTACCGGGAGCGAACTGCTCGGCGTGCCCGTCACCCAACTGGACCCCGCGGAGCTGATGCGGGTGGTCTTGGAGGTCAGGCCCGGCAGGGTCCTGCTCTTCCAAGCAGCACTGACGGTCGTGGCGGCGGTGACCGCGCGGTTCTCGCGCACGGCGACCGGCGCGGGACTGGCGCTGATCCTGCTGGTGGCGGCCCTCGCCATGCCGCCGCTGGCGGGCCACGCCTCCAGTCACGATGAACACTTCCTGGCGGTTGCCAGCCTGGGCCTTCATGTATCCGCCGCGGGCCTCTGGGCGGGCGGGTTGGCGGGCGTGGCGTACCTGGCGCTGCAGCCACCCGACGACTTCCTGCGGACCGTGCGGCGCTACAGCACGCTGGCGCTGGCCTGCGCCACGGCGGTGGCTGCCAGCGGCATGGTCAATGCCGTGCTCCAGGTTCAGGCCCCGGCCGCGTTGGTCTCCGGCTACGGGTTCCTGGTGTTGGGCAAGGCGGCGGCGTTCGCGCTGTTGATTGTGTGCGGCTGGCTGCATCGCCGCACGACGCTGCGCGCCTTTGCTGTCCGGGAACGTGCTCCCGCCGGCCTCCCGGCCATGGCGGATCCCGGGCTGTCGGCCGGACCCGCGCCGCTGCGGCCGTTCCTCCGGCTGGCCGCCGCCGAGCTCGTGGTGATGGCGGCGGCCTACGGCCTGGCGTTAGCGCTGGCGCGGACGCCCCTGCCCTAGCTGGGCACGCGGCGTGGCCGCCTGGAACGCGGGTGAAGGCTGCCGGGAGCAGTCTCTTGGCTTAGGTCGTTCCTGGCGGGCGGGTCCACGGCTCCGGTCCCCCGTTGCCCGGGGGCGGTGTTCCGGGTGTCCCGGGTTCTTGCGGCCGGGCTGTCGGCGCCTGCGGGTTGGCGGGCCCTTGCGCTGCGGCCGGAGCCGACGGATCGACGGGCCCCTGCGCTGCGGCCGTGGCAGACGGGTCGACGGGCCCCTGGTCGAGGCGGAAGGGCGGGTACTCGTCGCGCATCAGCAAGACGTAGGCCGCCACCCGGTAGGCCCAGCGGTTGATGCCGACGATCAGGGCGAACAGCTCCTGCCGGTAGCGGCCGCTGAAGAGCAGGATCACCGCGGTGATCAGCACGAGCAAACCCAGCAGCGAGGGGCCCCACGTGGCCGGGGACGCATACGAGTCCTCGCCCCAGCCCCTGCCCCAGCCCCGGTCCCAGGCCGCTCCGGTGCCGCTGGTGAAGATGCCGACAATGAGCAGGTGCGGGATGGCCAGCAGCCACCATTTCACCAGCACGAGCCAGTGCGAGAGACGCTGCGGGTACGCCACGTCCAGGTCGGCCGGGTAGTCCGCGGCGGCCAAGGTGAATGGCGGATACCGGTCCGTGCCCAGCGCGGAGTACCCATAGAAACCCACGCGCCAGGACCAGCGCAGCACACCGACGTTGAACCAGAACCAGGACCTCGGATAACGCCCGGTGAACAGGATCACGATCCCGGCCGCGATCGTGGCCACCAGCACGGCGATCCACAGCACGGCCAGGACGATGTAATGCGGAATCGCCAAGAGCCACTTGACGAGCCACAGCCAGCGCGAGAGCCGGCCGTCCAGGAAGCCGGCCACCAGTACCGGGTAGATCTGCGTCGACCTTCCCCACCCGGCATTCCCGGCCGGCGCGGCGCCGGGGCCCTGGCCCGGGCGGCGGTACGGATCCATGCCGTCCGGCTGGCCCGGACGGGATCGATCCGGATCGATGTCGCGGCCCAGGCCGGCGGAGCCGAGCAACAGGAGGGGAATACCGATGACCAGGCCGATCAGCCCGGCGATCAACAGGCCGTTGCCGGCCGGTCCCAGCACGTCGGATCGTGCCCCTGCCTGCGCCTCCACCCACACCGGGCGGGAAGCGTCCGCGTTCATCACGACCAGTGACCATTGGCCGGGTTGCAGATCCCAGGCAATCTGCTGCGGGCCGCTGCCGGAGGTCGATTCCGTCCAGAAGTCCTGCTCGCCGGGCGGGGCCGGCACGCGGTCCCCTTCCGAGGTCACCTCGTCGTCGTCATCGAACCACGACGAGCGCCCCGGCCGGTCCCCGGTGTCGGAGCGGGAGGCGTCACCCAGCGAGGTGTAGGAGACGCCCTCCAGGTAGGCCGCCGCGTCGGAGGCCTCGGCGATGCCCACGAACACCTCTTGGTCCGGGACCACGGGGGTGACGCGCACCTGGAAACTGGCCAGGTCTCCGAGTGCCGGAATATTGGGCATTCCCGCAGCCCCGGCGTCGACGTCCACGGAAGGACCGACCAGGGCATACCCCGTGCTCTGGTACTGTTCCGTCGGCCCGGTCAGGTAGCGGCCGTTGCCCTGCACGGCGCTGGCACCCAGAATGACGGCGGCGCTGATGGTCAAGGCCAGCCCGGCGACGGTCAGCAACACGCCGAGGACCAGCAGCACCCAGTGTCCGGGCTTCATCCGTGCGGCTGGCGGCGCCGGACCGGGCGCGGGAGGCGGGGCAGGTTGGGCGGTCATGACGGTCCTTTCGCAGCGCGTGCCGGAACCGTGCCCGGATTAGGCGCCTACGGCTGGGGTTGCAGGATGCGGGCAGCCAGATCGGCGCCCAACTACCGGGTTCTCTTGCGTCAGCGCGTCAGCAATCCGCTGAGCGATCTTCAACGTCGCACCGTGGGGACTGGCAGAGGCAATCGAAACCCGCATCGTGCCACCTCCCCCTGGGTGCGCTTCCCCGTGACAGTGCATCTCCAGCGCCCGGCTCCCGCTTCATGCAGCAGGAACGGGGCCCGTCTGGACGCCGGCGCACATCAGGCAGCCCAGTCCGTCACATGCCCGGCCTCGCGCTCGACGCGCGTGGCTGCAGGCACCATGGTACTCAGCCGCTCCGACCGGCGATAGGGTCTACGCTCACCTGCCGGCCAAGGCCCGGCCGACAAGGGCGGGCTCAGGGTTCGTCAGGACCTCGCCGCCCAGCAACACCGTGGGGACGGTTTCATTTCCGTGGTTGTGCTGCCGGACGTACGCCGCGCCGTCCCGGTCCTGCCAGATGTTCACCCAGTGGGCGGCCCGGCCGTGGCGGCCCAGGGTTGCCCGGAGCCGCAGGCAGTAGACGCAGCCGGGCCGCCAGAAGATGACCACCCGGCCGGAGTCGTCGGTTTGGTCCCGCAACGTGGTCCAGGGGGCGGCCCGCCGGCTGCCGAAGAAGGGACTGACCGCCCACGCGCCGGCCAGCAGCAGCGTGGCGAAGATGATGCCGGGCAGCCATTCGCCGTCCTGGCCCTTATAGAGCAGGGCAGCCACGCCCAGCCCGGCCAAAGCTGCTGCGGGAAACCATCGCTCGTAGCGTTTCATGGACACAGCGTACGCGCGCCCTACCGCCGGTCCCGACGCCTTCCCTCCGCTTTTGCCTAGGTTTCTCCCAGCTTTCGCCACGGCAACACACATGGTGGGCCAGTAGTGTCGCTGACTTATGCACCGAGATGGGAGAACAGTGTGACTAAGAAGTGGTTATTGAGCCTGGCCGTTGCCGGCTCCATCGCCGTCCTCACCGCTTGCGGGGCGCCGGCGGAGAGCGGTTCGAGCCCGGCGGCCTCCGCGGAAGCCGGCGCGGGCGCGGAAGTGCAGGCCCAGCTGCCGGAGCCGGATCTTGAAGGCATTCCGGACGTGGTGGCCGTGGTCAACGGGACGGAAATTCCCAAGGACAAGTTCACCGCCGCGTACGAAGGGCAGTTCCAGCAGATGGCCATGCAGTCCCAGATGACGGGGCAGGAAGTGGACCAGGACGCGCTGAAGAAGCAGACGGCCGAGGCCATGGTCGGCACGCAGCTGCTGATCCAGGAAGCGGACACCCGCGGGATCAAGGCGTCCGACAAGGAGGTGCAGGCCTCACTGGAGGAGATGGCGAAGGCCAACCAGTTCAAGACCGTGGACGAGCTCATGGCCGCCATCAAGGAACAGGGCATGACCGAGGGCGAGGTCAATGCCGAGATGGAGACCCAGGTCCGGGTGGACAAGCTGATTGCCGAGGAGGCAGGCGACGCCAAGCCCACCGAGGACGAGCTGAAGGCCGCCTACGAGCAGGCCAAGAAGCAGCAGGAGCAGATGGGCGAACAGACCGGCCAGAAGGCCGAGGTCCCCTCGATGAAGGAAATGCGGCCGAACCTGGAACAGCAGATCCAGGCGCAGAAGGAAACCGAAGCCACGCAGGCCCTGGTGACGGACCTGCGTGAGAAGGCGGACGTCAAGATCCACCTCTGATTCCTCTCTTGCGAAACTACGACGACGGTGCCCGCCTCAGCGGGCACCGTCGTCGTAGTTGTGGGGCGGCTGACGAAGTTGTCGGGCGGCTGACGGAACCGGGGCCCTACCCGCGCCTGACCTGTATCTTTTGCCGCGGCGTTTCCGGCCCCGGCTGCGGAACCGGGGCCTTGATCTCCAGCACCCCGTCCCGGTAGGTGGCGGTGATGTCCTCGTCCTTGACACCCTGGGGCAGCGGCACGCTGCGGGAGAAGGATCCGTAGCGGAACTCCGAGCGGTAACTGCCCTTCTCCTTCTGTTCTTTCCGCTCATGGCGCTCGGCGTGGATATGCAACTGCCCCTCGGAGACCGAAATCTCCGCATCCTTTTCCGGGTCGATACCCGGCAACTCGGCGCGGATCGTCAGGACGTTGTCCTTGATCTCCTCCTCCACCCGGATCATGGATTTTTCGTGTTCACCTTCGAAGAAGCGGCGGAACGGCTCCGCCAGTTCGAAGGGCGAGCGGCGCTCGAACGGCGACCACCTGGACACATCACTCATGGCTCACACTCCTGTGGCAGAAACCGGCAGGCCGGCGGCCAAGCGCCGCCCGCCCGTCATACCCTTCAGTTTTCGCAGGTGCAGGTCCCGGCATAACGCACCCGGTGCGTTCGGCACGGCTACATGGTATAGCTGCCCGGCATAAACCGGAATGGGTCAGGTCTGCGGGCGGATCGCGGCATAGAGCAGCATGTCCCGGCGCACGCCGCCGATGGTTTGGTAGCTGCGCAGCAGGCCCTCGCGGCCGAAACCTGCGGACTCGGCGGTCCGGACCGAGGCGTTGTTCCAGGGCTCGATGTAAAGCTCCAGCCGGTGCAGTTCCGGGATGGTCCAGGCGAAGGCCGCGAGCGCCGCGAGCGCATCCGCTGCCCGGCCGCGCCCCCGGTGTGCCGGGGCCATCAGGTAACCGGCGGTGGCCCGGCCTTCCGGCAGGTAGGTCAGCCACAGCCCGATCTGGCCGACCGCCCGGTCCGACTCCGAATCTGCCACCGCGAAGGAGTACCCCGCACCGGAGGTGAACCGCCCGTTCTGGCGCAGGATCCACTCCACCGCATCATCCTCCCGGCACGGCGAGGGAATGGAACTGATCAGCGGGATGTATGGATCCTGGGCCAGCTCCAACGCCAGGTGGGCGTCCTCGCTGCGGAATTGGCGCAGCACCACGCTGCCCCGCGCCGGCGTGACCTCCGGCCAAGCCAAGGGCAGGCGTGCATCCATGTCTGCGATGGTGCCGGTTCCCCTGCGCGTGGCCGGCACCGGCGGCGCGGAAGGGACCGGCGATACCTCCGGGCTCAAGTGGTTTCGGCCAGGACGTCCATGATGCCGCCCACGAACTGGTCCAGATCGCCCGGGTTGCGGGAGGTGATCAGGGTCCAGCCGTGCTCGCGGTCGATCACCACGGGCTCGTCGTCCCACTGGCCGCCCGAATTCATGATGTCCGCCTTGAGCGAGATATAGGAGGTGAGGGTCTTGCCGCGGGTGCGCCCGGTTTCCACCAGGAGCCACGGGCCGTGGCAGATGGCGGCGATCGGCCGGCCGGATTCGGAGAACGACCGCACGATGCCCTGGGCATCCGGATCCAGCCGCAGTTGGTCCGCGTTCAGCGTCCCGCCGGGCAGGACCAGCAGGTCGTAGTCGCCGTCGGAAACATCCGGCAAGGGTTTGTCCACCGGGATTTTTTCGCCGCGGTCCCAGTCCCCGACCATGGTTTCCACGTCGCCGGCTTCGGGTGCCGCGATCGTCACGTCGACCCCGGCCGCGCGCAGTTTTTCAACCGGGACTTTCAGCTCGTCCTGTTCGACGCCGCGGTTGCTCACCGCTACCAGGACCTTTTTGCCTGCAATTTCGGGCATGTTTTCCGTCCTTCCAGTCGAGATGTTCGGACATCTTCCACCTTGCCATTGCTGGGAAGCGAAGCCAAGGCGCTGCCGCGCAGGTGCCGCCGCCGGCAGGCGCCCGGCGCCGTGCCAACTCTTGACGTGTCCCGGGGGCCGGGGTCAACTGGAGATCACGAACCGGCGCGACGTGCGCCGATCCAGTAAGGAGACGCCGTGAAGCTCCCACACCCCCGGGGTCTTGTCAGCGAGACATTGTTGAGCGCCCTGCACAGCAGCCAGATTCCCGACGCGCTCCCGGAGCTGCAGGCCGCGGCCGAGAACACGCTGGCCGTCACCGAGGACGTCCTGTTCGACGAGGACCTGCAGCTGGCACTGTTCTGCTTGTACGAACTTCACTACGGCGGGCTGGACGGCGTGGACGACTGGTGGGAGTGGAACCTGCCCCTCCTGCGGGTCCGCGCCCTGATCGAGCAGCGGATGGAGGCCCGGCTGCGGGCGGCCGTCTCCGTTTCGGCCCCGCAACAGCTTTCGCCGCAGGCGGTGGCGGACCGGCTGTTCGAGCTGGCGGCCGACGACGACGGGCCCAGCCTCTCCGCGTTCATGGCCCGCGAGGCCTCGCTGGAACAGGCCAAGGAATTTTTGGTCCTTCGCTCGGTGTACCAGTTGAAGGAAGCGGATCCGCACACCTGGGCCATCCCCCGGCTGGACGGGCGGGCCAAGTCGGCCATGGTGGAGATCCAGGCCGACGAATACGGGGGCGGCAAGCCCGGCCGGATGCACTCGGAGCTCTTCGCCCGCACCATGCGCGGCCTGGGGCTGGACCCCTCCTTCGGAGCCTATGTGGACTCCGTCCCGGCCATCACGCTGGCGTCGGTCAACAGCATGTCGCTGTTCGGGCTGCAGCGGCGGCTGCGCGGAGCGATCTGCGGCCACCTGGCCATTTACGAGATGACCTCTTCGATCCCCAACGGCAAATACGCGCGTGGTTTCCGCCGGCTGGGTTTCGACGGCGATGTGACGGAATACTTCGAGGAACACGTGGAGGCCGATGCTGTCCACGAACAAATCGCCGGGCGGGACCTGGCCGGCGGGCTGATCGCCGAGCACCCGGTCCTGGCGGCCGACGTGTTCTTTGGCGCGGGCAGCGCGCTCTACCTGGACGGGCTGGCCGGCGGCTGGCAGCTGGATGCCTGGAGCTCCGGCCGTTCGGCGCTGCGCCAGCCCCTGGATGCGGGCCAGCAGGCACCGGTCGCCGCCGGCGCCTCGGTGTGAGGATCGAGTACGTCCTGCCGCTGAAGTGGCAGGACGGTGGCGGCGACGCCGAACTGACCCGGTATCTGCTGTCCCTGCCGGAGTGGGTGGACGTGACGGTGGTGGACGGCTCGGCGGAGCCGGTTTTCGCCGGGCATCACCGACTCTGGCGGCGGCGCGTGCAGCATCTCCGCCCGGACGGGCCGCCCACGCCCAACGGGAAGGTGCAGGGGGTGCTGACCGGATTGCGGCACGCGCGGCATGACCGGGTCATCATTGCCGACGACGACGTCCGTTACACCCCGGAGAACCTTGCCGCCGTCGCGGAATTACTGGGGCAGGCCGAGCTGGTGCGCCCGCAGAACTACTTTGCCCCGCTGCCGTGGCATGCCCGCTGGGACACCGCGCGGTCCCTCCTGAACCGGGCGATCGCGTCCGACTACCCCGGCACGCTCGGCGTCCGCCGCTCGCTGCTGCTGAGGACCGGCGGCTACCGCGGCGACGTGTTGTTCGAGAACCTGGAACTGATCCGCACGGTCCAGGCGGCGGGTGGACGCCAGGTGTGGGCCGACGGCATCTATGTCCGGCGGCTGCCGCCGACCTTCCGGCACTTCGTGGGCCAGCGGGTCCGGCAGGCCTACGATTCACAGACCCAGCCCGCGCGCCTGGCCGTCGAACTGCTGCTGGCCCCGCTCCTGCTGCTGCAGGCCCGCCGGCCGGCGGGCTACGGGGTGTGGGCCGCCGCCGCCGTCGTCCTTGCGGAAGCGGGGCGGCGGCGTGCCGGCGGTGCCCGCGTGTTCGGCGCGCGCGCCGCGCTGTGGGCACCGCTGTGGGTGCTGGAGCGGGCCGTGGCCTCATGGCTTGCCGTGGGCTGGCGCTGTGCGGGCGGCGTGCCGTATGCCGGCCGTCGGCTGCGGAGCGCGGCCAGCAGCCCGGCCTCACTGCGGCGGCGGTTCAGCCACCTCAACGCCTCGATAGGAGAAAACAATGATGAGCCAGGAACCGACGGAAATCGTCGTCTGCCCCGACGGGCCGCTGCTGGTGCGCGGTGACTTTGCCCTCGTGGACGGCGACGGGGCGGCGGTGCCCCGCACGCGGGAGACGGTTGCCCTGTGCCGCTGCGGCGCGTCGGGCATCAAACCGTACTGCGACGGAACGCACAAGCTGCTCGCGGCGAGGCGGAAGGCCGCGCAGTAGCGCGGTCGTGCGGCCCAGTAGCCCGGTGGAAGTCGGCGCAGTAGCGCGGTTGTGCGGCGTCGTAGCTCGCCCGCGCGACGCTGCAGGAGCGCCACGCGACGCTGCTGAGGGTGCGCCGTGCCTGACGAAGTGAACGACGACGCCGGGGCACCGTCCCGGCCAGTCGACGGGCTGCGTGAAGAGCGCTTTCTGGGCGGGCGGGACCTGACCAGGTGGAGCACGCCGCCGGGCAGGTTCCTGGCGCGGGGAATGCACCGCCTCAGCAGCATCCTGGGTCCACACGCCGCGTTGATCCTCACGCTGGCCGCAGGAGCGCTGGTCGCCGTGCTGCTCACCGTCGCGTCGGCGGAGATCTACGAGGCGGTGACCGACGAAGACGGCGTTGCCGAATTCGATCAGCCGGTCCTGGACGCGGCACAAAGCGTCCGGTCGCCCTGGCTCAATACGGCGGTTACCGCGTTCACGAACATCGGCGGGCCCATCGGGATGCCGATCCTCGCGTTGCTGGTCATGGCTATCCTGACCTTCCGCCGGCGGTCCTGGACGCCGGCCATCCTCATCACCACCGCCGCCGCCGGGTCGCTGTTGATGACGGTTGCCGCCAAGCAGTTCATAGGACGCGCCCGCCCGGCGCTGCGGGAGGCGGTGCCGCCCTTCGAATATTCGGCGTCCTTTCCCAGCGGGCACTCCCTCAACGCGGTCGTCATCGCCGGCGTGGTGGCCTACCTGCTCATCCTGCGCCAGGCCAGGCGGCGGTCGAAGATCCTCACGGTCGGCGCCGCGGCCCTGTTCGCGGTGGCCATGGGATTGAGCAGGGTCTTTCTGGGCCATCACTGGTTCACCGATGTCCTGGTCGCCTGGACCCTCGGCGTAGCGTGGCTGGCGCTGGTCATCACCGCCCACCGCCTGTACCTCACCGTCTGGCACCGCGGGGCCGGCCGGGAGTCAACCAGAAGGAGATCCCCGCCCGCGGCACCCTAGCGGCACCTCGGGCAGATGCCTTCAGGCGGGTTCGACCAGGACGCCGGCCAAGGTTGCCGAGCACCCCGCTGGCGAGTGGGCGGGGATAGTCTGGAAGTCCCGACGTACAAGGAGATGCCCATGAGTTCCGTCCTCCCCACCCTGCTCACCAGCACCGGCCTGCTCGGCGGTTTCAAGACCGGCCAGGCGACCAAGAACCGCCCGCTGGCCGGCGCCGTGCTGGCCGCTGCGGGAGCCGGAGCCTTCGCGATGTGGCAGCGCAACGCCGGCACCGGCCGGGCGGCGGCACTGACCGGTGGCTATCTGACGGCCTTCGGCGTGTCCCACCCGCTGGCCAAGAAGATCGGCGCCTGGCCGGCGGTTTATACGGTGACGGCTGCGACAGCACTGGCTTCGCTGGTCTTCGGCCGCAAGCGCTGACCGCCCCCCAGCGCGCGGGCGTCAGGCCGCCGGCAGGTCCCAGTACAACCGGCCGGCATCGGTTCGCGCACCCGCCGACGGCTCGTGCAAGGATTTCTTGCCGCCGGGCAGCAGGTGCACCACCTCAAAGGCGTGCAGCAGTACCAAGACGTCCGAGATGATCCGGCGGTGGCAGCGCCACCACACGCTCTCGCTGCACATGATCGCCACGTCGGCGGCCTCGGCGTCGGTCAGCAGGCGTCCCAGTCCGTTGGCAAATTCCGGGGTGCGGGTGTAGGCGGCATAGGCCCGGAACGCAGCGACTTGCCACCAGCTGTCCGGCTCCGGCTCGCCGGCGGGAATCCGCCGTCGTCCGCCCAACTCTTCTTCCCAGCGGTAGCCGAGGCCCGCCGTCGGAAGCCATTCGGTGAGCGCGTCGCGGCCCATGTCCGGATGCTTGCGGCTGCCCGGGAAGCGTCGGACATCGAGGACCTTTTGCACGCCGGCACCGTGGAGCAGTTCGGCCAGCTCTTCGGGCGTGCTGGTGCCGTGACCGACCGTGTACAGCCGGCGGTGTACGTCTTGTGGCATCTGCGACCCCGGGTTAACGCGGGACCGAACCGTTCTTGCGGCTTACGCGGGTGCGGTAGCGCAGCTGGATGATGCGGGCAGCCCCGGCGGCGGCGACGAAGATTCCCCCGGCGACCGACGCCACGAACAGCGCCAGCCCCAGTGCGACCTGCCCCTCGAAACCGAAATAGCGCAGCAGGACCTGGTCCTGGTTCTGCGCGATGAACACAATCAGCAGCACCAGCAGGAGCAGGGCAACGACCACCGACGTCCAGATCATCCCCAGCCGCGTGCCTTGTTGCCTCGCCTCGCGCCCATCCTTGCCTGTCCCGCCGGTTTTGGGCCCAAGGCCGTCGGGCGTGCCCTGCCCGGAGCCACCGGACGGCCCGGCTCCCGATCGGCCGGTGTTGGTGCCCCCGGCCTCGGCTCCGTCCCGTCCCGTGCCCTGCGGATTGGAAGTCATTGCTGTCCTGCCTTTCGCCGCGGCGCCTTTTCCCTCAGCGTAGACGATGCATCAGCGCAGCGACACCGGCGTCAGACCGTGAACACGTCGTGCACCGCGACGTGATGCACTTCGATGTGGCCGCCTGGCAGCTTCCAGCCATGAACGGGACGGCCTGCCGCATGGCCGAGCCTTCGAGGTCCGCTGCCGGCCCTTGCTAGTCCGCGAGGTTGCTGCGCAACAGCTTGAAAAAGCGCTTCTGGTAGTCCGGCCATTCGTCGCTCACCAGGACGCGTTCAATCCCCTGCCGGACCCACTCGGCGTCCCAGTAGCCCAGCTTGACCAGTTGGGGCAGCAGAACCGCCAGCTTGCGGTTCTCCCAGGGATTGCCCTCATCGAACTGCATAGCGCTGGCACCCTTGATTCCGGGTACGTGGAACAGTTCCTTGAGCGTCACGTCGATTAGGCCCGGCCGCGCCCGCAGGAACTTTAGAAAGTCGATGGCTTTAACCTGCGTCTGGCTCAACAGCAGGAGCATCGCGCCTCGATGCGCCGGGGCGGGCACGAGGCCGTCGCGGACCCAGTCAAACATCGCGTCGATACCGCGGTTGCGGTCCCAGCCTTTGGGATTGCGCAGGTAGCGGGCCGCCCATGCCTCGACGAACAGGTCCAGGTGGCCCGGAAACAACACCGGCGGCACGTCGCGCGCAACTTTGAAATCGGTGTAGGACAGGCCGGCGGACCGTTCCGCGCCGATGCAGGCCATGTGGGCGATGTCCGCGGCGGCCCAATGATCGGGCTGCAACGGGCCCCGCCACCACCCGTCCGGCGAGCGCTCGCCGGTCGGCTCTGCCGAGACCACCATCCGGAGCCTCCGGACCATCGACTTCTGGCGCCGCTTTTCGCTGTCCGGCATGGCTGCCGCGTAGCCAAGGACCCCGGCGCGATCACCGGCGCTCAGCAAGTCGAACAGCGGATTGTCGGCGGCCGGCACCGGCCCGGGATCGGTCATACCGCCAATCTAACCTGCCGGGTTCCGGGCTTGGCCTAGCCCGGTCCCGGTGGTTGTACGTTCCAGCCACCCCATAGGCTGGCATCATGGACTCCCCTATCCAGAGCTATCTCCGCACCCTGCACGCCGAGCTCGCCGGCCTCAAGGACGGCAAGCCGTACGGCGGGATTCCCGCGATGGCCGGCGCGGACCCGAACAAGTTCGCCATCTGCTTGGCCACCGTGGACGGCTACGTGTACGAGGTCGGCGATTCGAACGAAGAGTTCACCATCCAGTCCATTTCCAAGCCCTTCACGTACGGGCTGGCGCTCTCCGACCTGGGTCTGGACGCCGTGGACCGCAAGGTGGACGTGGAGCCGTCGGGCAACGCCTTTAACGAGATCTCGCTGGCTCCGGGCACCGGCCGACCGGCCAACGCGATGATCAATGCCGGGGCGCTAACCGCCACCTCCCTGATCAAGGGCAGCGGCGGCAAGACGGGTTTCCGGCGCATCCTTGAGCACTATTCCGCCTTCGCCGGCCGCGACCTGTCGGTCAGCGAGCGCACGTTCCAGTCGGAGGCGCGGCACGGCTACCGCAACCGGGCGCTGGCCCACCTGCTGCGCTCCTTCGAGATCATCGAGCAGGATCCGGATCCGGTGGCCGAGGACTACTTCCGGCAATGCTCGGTGCTCGTCACTTGCCGCGACCTCTCGGTCATGGCGGCCACCCTGGCCAACGGCGGCACGAACCCGCTCACCGGAAAGCAGGTGCTGGACCTGGAGGTGGAGGAACGGGTCCTCTCCGTGATGGCTACCTGCGGCATGTACGACGACGCCGGTGCGTGGCTCTCGGACGTGGGCATGCCGGCAAAGTCCGGGGTCGGCGGCGGCCTGCTCGCGGTGCTGCCGGGCCAGTTGGGCCTGGCCGTTTATTCGCCGCCGCTGGACGACCACGGCAGCAGCGTGCGCGGCGTGGCGGCCAGCCGGCGGATCTCGCACGACATGGGGCTGCACTTCGTCCGGGCCGCGCGCACCGGCCGCAACGCCATCCGCGCCAGCTACGACATCACCGACGCCCCCTCCGGGATCCGCCGCAACGACGAGGCCGCCGAGGTGCTGCGCGCCAACGGGCACCGCGCCCGCGTGATCGAGCTGAACGGAGACCTGCTGTTTGCCGGCACGGAATCCATGGTGCGCGAGGTCAGCGACCTGGACGAGTCGGTGGAACTCGTCATCCTGGACATGCGCCGGGTGGACGAAACCGCCCCGGTCGCCCTGGACATGCTGGAGCAGCTTCGCGCCTCGCTCGCGGATGCCGGGCGCGAACTGGTGATGATCGACGGCGAGGGCGCCCTCGCGCAGCGGTTCGAGGAATCCGGGCGGCCGGTGCCGTCGTTCGCCACCCGCAGCACCGCCGTCGAATTCGCCGAGAACCGGCTGATCGCCGGCTATGGCGACGAGCTCTGCAGGCCCGCCACGGTGGAGGTGCCCGATTCGCCCGCGCTCAGCCCGCTCGGCCCGGAGGACTCCGCCGCGCTCGCGGAGCTGATGGAAGAGCGCGAGTATGACGAAGGCGAGCTCATCCGCCGGGTCGGCCAGCGCTTCGCCGGTGTCTATTTCATCCTGTCCGGCCGCGTCACCACCACCTCCACCGGGCCGGAGAACACCAGGGTCAAACTCACCACCCTCAGCGCCGGCATGACGTTCGGTGAAATGGCGCTCGGCAGCGCGGACCGGCAGGAAACCACCGTGCGCGCCGTTGGCCCGGTTCGGGTCAGGCTCCTCCCGGCCGAAACCATGAGCCGGCTGGAGAGCGAAAACCCGCGCCTCGCCGTCGAACTCTGGAAAGCCCTGACCCGCGACGCGTACGCGCACGTGGACCGGTACATGCGCGAAACGGCCGTGCGCATCCGCGACTGACAGCTCAGAACGGGTACTGCGCGTGCCCGTTCTGCTGGATGGTGATCCAGCGCTCCTCGGTGAACGAATTGATGCCGGCCTGCCCGCCGAACTTGCCGTAGCCCGACGCCTGGATGCCGCCGAACGGGGCCATCGGCTCATCCAGCACCGGCTGGTCGTTGACGTGGCCAATGCCGGTCTTGAGCCGCTGTGCCACCTCGATGCCCTCGGCCAGGTTCTCCGTGATGACGCCCGAGGTCAGGCCGTAGTTAGTGTCGTTCGCCAGCTTCACCGCCTGTTCCGGTCCGTCCACCTCCATCACCGTCGTCGCCGAACCGAAGATCTCCTCGTCGTAGATCCGCATCTCTTCGGTGATCCCGGAGAGCACGGTCGCGGGCACCACGGCCTGGGCCGCCTTCCCGCCGCCGGCCAGCACCGTCGCGCCCTTGGACACGGCGTCGTCGATCAATGCATACTGCCGGTCCGCCGAGGCCTGCGTGACCTGCGGCCCGATCACCGTGTCCTGCTTCATCGGGTCCCCGGTGGGCAGCTTGGCGACCTTCTCCGCAAACCGGCTCGAGAACTCCTCGGAAATGCTGCGGTCCACGATCACGCGATCCACCGACATGCAGATCTGCCCGGCGTTCATGAACGAGCCGAAGGTCGCCGCTTGCACGGCGTAGTCGACGTCGGCGTCCTTGAGCACCACCAGGGAGTTCTTGCCGCCGAGCTCAAGCACCGCGGGCTTCAGGTTTTGCGCCGCCAGCGTGCCGATGATGCGTCCCACCTTGGTGGAACCGGTGAAGTTCACGTTCCGCACCCGGGGGTCGGAGACCAGGGTGCTCACCACCTCGTTCGCGTCCGCCCGGTCGTTCGTGATGACGTTCAGTACTCCCGGGGGCAGGCCCGCATCCAGCAAAGCGTCCGCCAGGAACAGGCCGCAGGAAAGCGGCGCGTCCTCGCTGGGCTTGAGCACCACGGTGTTTCCCACGGCCATCGGGATGGCCATGGCCCGCATGCCCAGGATGAAGGGCGCGTTCCACGGAGACAGCGCCGCCACCACCCCGTAGGGCTGCCGGACGGAGAACGAGAACTTGCCGGGCAGGTCGGTGGCCAGCACGTCGCCGCGCGGTGCGGTGGTGGCTGCGGCTGCCGAGCGCAGGATGTTGGCGGCGAGCTGGACATTAAACCCGGCCCAGACCGCCACGCCGCCCACTTCTCCGGCCATCAACTCGATGCCCTGCTGCATCCGTTCCTCGAACAGGTCCGCCGCTTTCAGGAAAATCTTGGCCCGCTGGGTGGGAGGCGTTGCGGCCCACGCGTCGAAGGCCGCCGAGGCCGCGTCAACCGCTCGCGTGACGTCTTCCGGCCCGGCGGCAGCGACGGTGGCGAAGGGTTCGCCCGTGTAAGGGCCGATGTCCTCGGTGGTCTTGCCGGAGGCTGCCGGGACGTGCTCGCCGTTGATGATCAACTCACGCGTGATGGGCATGGCGCTCATTCCTTTCCGAAGTGGCTGGGCCGCGCCGCCGGCCACAGCCGAAGCGCCGGCCGTCCCCGCAGCCCGGATAAGGCGGAGCCTACTCCCGCCGTCGGGCCCGGACAATGGCAAGGACGCGGATGAGGGCAGGCTGCCGGCCGCTTGCTTGCCTGCGTCATAAGTAAAAGCGTTTAAGTTGGCCGGTTATTACCGTTTTACGAAACTGTGTGTGAGCCGCATCATGGAATTCAGGTTCCGCCGGTACCACAGGCGGAAAGAATTTCGAGGAGCTCGACCCATGACCCTTTCCCTCAAGCCGCACGTCGTCACGCTGGGCACGGCGGGCGGTCCCCGCTGGTGGACCGGTGAGAACGCCGGCCGCCGCACCGGCATCGCCACCGCCGTCGTCGTCGGCGATGCCGTCTATCTAGTCGATGCCGGCAACGGCGTCGGACGCCAGCTGATGAAAGCTGGCCTGCAGGTTTCGTCCCTGCGCGGGATTTTCCTGACCCACCTGCACTCAGACCACACGATCGACTTGGCCGGGCTGGCGATTTTCGGCCTATTCACCCTCACCCCGGGACAGCGGAGCATCCGCATCCTGGGACCGGGCGACCGCGGTGAATTGCCGCCGCCCTCCCCCCGCGCCACGGTCCCGCCGTCGCCCGTTTTCCCGCAGTTGCCGACGCCGGGCACCCGGGACATGTTCCACCACCTGATGCAGGCGTACGCCACCGATCTCAACGACCGGGTCATCGACGCCCTGCGCCCCTCGCCGCTGGACTATTTCGTGGCCGAAGACATCGTCGTCCCCGAGGCCATCGGCTACCACCCGAACCAGAACCCGACGCCGGCCGGGATGGAGCCGTTCGAAATCTACCGCGACGAACTGGTCACCGTGACAGCGACCCTGGTGGAGCATCCGCCCGTGGCACCCGCCTTCGCCTTCCGGTTCGACACGGCCGAAGGCTCGGTCACGATCTCCGGCGACACCGCCCCTTGCCAAAACCTGGTGCGACTGGCCCGCGGCACGGACCTGCTCCTGCACGAGGCCATCGACTTCGACTGGGTGCAGCGGGCGTACGGCAGCATCGATACCGACGAAGCCCGGGCCTCCATCGACCACCACCGCAGGTCCCACACCTCGCCGCAGGACGCCATCGCGATTGCGCGGCAGGCCTGCGCCCGCACCCTGGCGCTGCACCACCTGGTGCCGGGAACCACGCCGGACGCCGTCTGGCAGGCACACGGCAAAGACTTCAACGGCACGTTCCTGATCCCCGACGATCTGGACGTTATCTCCTTCTCTTCCAGCGACCCGGAATTCACCGGAGTCGCCGATCATGACGAAATGGCGGTTGCACCATGAGCAATGACACGACGACGGCGTCGGCCCCTGCCACGAACGACAGGCAACCCGGGGACCTGAAGGTCCCCAGCCTCAACACCCCGGAAATGCGGCGCATCCTGGCGTCAAGCTTCCTGGGCAGCGCCATCGAATTCTACGATTTCATCCTCTACGCCACCGCGGCGGCGCTGGTTTTCAACACGGTGTTCTTCGTGAACCTGGACCCCGCAGTGGGGATCTTCGCCTCGTTCGCCACACTGGCGGTCGGCTACATCGCACGGCCGCTCGGCGGGATCATCTTCGGCCACTTCGGTGACCGGCTGGGGCGCAAGGGCGTGCTGATCACCTCCATGGTGCTCATGGGCGTCGCCACCACCCTGATCGGCCTGCTGCCGACCACGGCGCAGATAGGCATGGCCGCTCCGCTGGCGCTGATCGTCCTGCGCATCGTCCAGGGCTTGGCCGTCGGGGGCGAGTGGGGCGGTGCCATGCTGATGGGCCTGGAACACGCTCCAAAGGAACGCCGCGGGTTCGCGGCCAGCTTCGCCAACATGGGAGGTCCCGCCGGCGCGGTGTTGGCCACCCTCGCGGTTTCGGCCGTGTCCGTACTGCCGGACGAGCAGTTCCTGACCTGGGGCTGGCGGCTGCCGTTCCTGATCAGCATCGTCCTGGTGGGCATCGGCCTGATCGTCCGCCTCAAGGTTGCCGAGTCCCCGCTGTTCCTGGCGCTGGAGGACAAGGCCGAGGAGAAAAAGATCCCGATTCTCGAGGTGCTGACGAAGTACCCGAAGAACGTGATCATGGGCACGCTGGTGGGGATGAGCTCCTACACCGTCCAGGGCCTGATGACCGTCTGGGCCATCTCCTACGTGGTGGACGAGGTCGGCCTGGACCGCACCAGCGTCCTGAACGTCAAAGCGTTGGGCGCGGCGCTGACCGTCGTCGCCATCTGGTTTGCGGCCCGGCACAGCGACAAGCTCGGCCGCCGGCCCGTCATGCTGATCGGCATCACCGCCGGCGCGGTACTGGCCTTCCCCATCATGTGGATGCTGGAGCTCGGGACCCTGTGGCTGTTCGCGATCGGGCTGTTCCTGGCCAACGGCGTCATCCAGGGCACGATCTTCGGCCCGTTCGGGGCGTTTACCGCAGAGCTGTTCCCAACCCGGATGCGCTACACCGGCGCCTCGCTGGTCTACCAGCTCTCCTCGACTCTGGGCGCAGGTTTCACGCCAATGATCGCCAGCGGCCTGGTGCTGGCGGCCGGCGGCGCGCTGTGGCTGGTGGCGACAGTCTGGGCCGGCGCGTTCGTCCTCGCGGGGCTGTGCATCCTGGCGATCAAGGAAGGAAAGGACCAGGACCTTACCGCGGAGAACATGTAGTTCCTCCAGCCATGCGTTTAACCGCGACGGCGGCCGTTGCCCGGGGCAGCGGCCGCCGTCGCGGTTAAGCATTGTCACGCCGTCGTGTGCCCGCCCCGGCACTTTGCTGGCCGCGTCGCCGAGGCGGGTCACGCCGTCGTGTGCCCGCCCGTCACCTTGCTCGCCGAAACTGACAGGGCTGGGTCACGCCGTCGTGTGCTCGTCCCATCCGCTCGCCGCCGCGCCGCCGACCTCGGCGCAGAAGTCCAGGAATGTCCGCAGCCTGAGGCTGGGCCGGGTGACGCTGGCGTAGGCCACACAGACGTCGCTGTGCCCGACCGGTCCGTCGATTTCCACCGTGGCCAGGGGAAGCCCGTCGTAGCTGTAATTGCCCGGCGGGCGCTGCACCAGCACGGTGTAGCCGAGGCCGCGCGCCACCATGCCCCGCACCGCCTCAAAACTTGACGAACGCCAGGCGATCTTCGGATCCAGCCCGGACAGCCGCAGATTGACCAGCTGGTTGTCGCGCACGGTGGGGATGTCCAGCGAGACAAAGTCCTCTTCGGCCAGCTCGGCCAGCCGGACGCTTTTCCGGGAAGCCAGCGGGTGGTCCGCGGCCAGCAGGACGTAGGGCCGGCCTTCCTTGACGGTGCGGGCCTGCACGCCGGGCAACAGGTGCCGAGTGTGCGTCAGCACCGCATCCAGGTAGCCCTCTTGCATCCGGTGCTGCAGCTCGGCGGCTTCGCCTTCCTCCATGGTCACGGTGAGGCGCGGATGCGGCTTGATGAACCGTTCGCTGATCACCGGAACCCAGAAGGCGGACAGGGTGCTGTAACAGCCGATGGCCAGCGGGCCGACCAACCCCTGCTGGCGCTCGATGATGCTGTTCTGCACGTCGTCGGCATGCCGGACCAGGCTCCGGACGTCGCGCAGGAACTGCTGCCCGACGCCGGTCAGGGCGATTCCGCGGGACCGGTGCCGGACCATCAGCTGCGCGCCGACGATCCGCTCCAGCTCTGTCAGCGCTTGGGACATGGCCGCCTGCGAGATGTGGCTGGCGGCCGCGGCGGCCGAGATTGAGCCATGATCGGCCACTGCGACAAAGTACTGCAGCTGTTTAATCGTGAAGTCCACCACTCTGCCAGCGTACAAGTTGGCCCGCACCGGCTGCGTAACCAGCAGATTGTTGCGCCCGATGTACCGTGTCGGGCGCTTTCCAGCGGCCGCGGAGAGCTTGCGTGCTCCCCAACGATGGATGGCTTTCAGGTTATGCACAGGTAAATTTCAGGGCTTGGACAGTTACCGAACCGTTATGTAATGTTTTCATCACGTCGGCGATCATGCGCCGATGTCCTCGGAGGGTATTGCCTAGCTCTGCCAGCCTTTCCGAGTTCGTTCGCTAGACATCTGGCAGAGGCGGGGGACCCACTTTCCGGGCCCCTCTTGGGGCTCTTGGGGTTAAGTCGTACGGAGTGCATACCGCGCTGCCGCACGGCCGGGTGACTCCCACCCGAACCCGACAGCTTACCTCGCAGGCATTGGGAGAGGTATCTTCTTGCTGCTCAAAAACAATCGCGCACGCCACCGTGCCACCCCGGTCCGCAACGCCACCGTGGCCGGTCTGTCCCAGGCTGTCTCGTCCCGCGCCGGAACCGTCGGCCGCGGCGCCGCCGTCGTCACCGCCGCCGGTGGCCTGATGCTGGGTGCCGGCCTGCCGGCCAATGCCGCCGCCGATGTCACGGTCCCGACCTACGGCGCTGCCAACGCGACGGACACCGTTGCCGCTCCGGCCAACGCCGGCTTCGAGGTGGAGCGCGCTTCCGTTACCAGCTCGGCTGTCGACGCCGGTGCCACCACGCACACCGTGGTCGCGGGCGACACCGTGGGCACGATCGCCGCCCAGTACGGCAAAAATGTGCAGGACGTGTTGGCCATCAACGGCCTGGGCGCGTACTCGATCATTTACCCGGGCGACCAGATCGTGCTGACCGGATCCGCGCAGGGCACCCAGTCCGGTGGCGGCCAGGCAGCGCAGGGTGGCGGCGGAGCCGCTACGACCCTGGCTGCGTCGACCGACGCCGCGACTGTCTCGCTGGCCAGCGCCGACATCAAGCCCGCCTCAACCGGCGGCAACCAGAGCATCGTGGACATCGCCATGTCGGCACAGGGAACGCCCTACGTCTGGGGCGGCACCTCCACGGCCGGCTGGGACTGCTCCGGCTTCACCCAGTGGGTCTACGCACAGGCTGGTGTCGACCTGCCCCGCCTCAGCCAGCACCAGGGCAGCGCCCTGACCCCGACCAGCAACCCGCAGCCGGGCGACCTGGTGGTGCAGAACGGCGGCGGCCACGTGGGCATCTACTTGGGCGGCGGCAAGATGATCAGCGCCCTGAACCCGAGCCAGGGCACCTTGGTGCACGACGTGAACGCCATGCCCGTTACCGGTTACTACACGATGTAACCACCCCAAAGACTCCTGGACCGGCTATTCCCCCAACGGCCGGTCCAGGATCACAGGGAAGCCTCGTCGGCCTTGCGCCGGCGGGGCTTCTCCTCTTTTAACGCGTGCGGGGATTCTCACTCCACTTCTACTATGGGCGGGAGTGCTCCTCTTGACGGGGACCGGGGCGGGAACCATTCGCGCGCGTACCCTCCCCCGCAGGTGGCGGTTCGCGCCCGGCGGCGAGCACCGGCGTCGTTGTTTATTCGAGGTTGACGGCCGGGAATAGGAGTCAAAGGGGGCAGGTTAAGCTACTACTCCGCCTGCGCCCGGCGTTTTTGGGCTGTTTCCGGCCGCCCGCAACAGCACGATTTCCACTCGAGGATCTTCCCGTGAATAAAGATATGTCGACGAACAGAGCCTCGGCACGGCCCGGACCTGCCCGCAGCGGGCTGACGTCTGATGAGTCGTGGCCGGAACCGCCGCGTGATTGGCATCCTGTTGGTCTCAGCGTTCGTGGTGATCCTGAACGAGACCATCATGTCCGTCGCGCTGACCGAACTGATGGGCGACCTGGACATCAGCGCCCGCGCGGCGCAGTGGCTGACCACGGCGTTCATGCTGACGATGGCGGTGGTCATCCCGGTGACCGGGTTCCTTCTGCAGCGTTTCACCACCCGTCAGGTCTTCACCGCGTCGATGGCGCTGTTCTCCGCGGGAACGCTGCTGGCCGCGCTGGCTCCCGGGTTCGAAGTGCTGCTGGTGGCCCGCGTGGTCCAGGCGTCGGGCACCGCGATCATGATGCCGCTGCTGATGACCACGCTGATGAACCTGGTGCCGGCCGAGGACCGCGGCAAGACGATGGGCAACGTCTCGATTGTCATATCGGTGGCGCCGGCCATCGGCCCGACCATCTCCGGCATCATCCTCAACACCTTGTCCTGGCGCTGGATGTTCTGGCTGGTGCTGCCGATCGCGCTGGCCATGCTGGCGGTCGGCAACCGGCGGATCCAGAACGTGACCGAGCCCCGGCCGGTGCCGCTGGACCTGCCGTCCGTGGCGCTCTCCGCCATCGGCTTCGGCGGCCTGATCTACGGCCTCAGCCAGGTCGGCGCCGGGCACGGAACAACGACGGCGGGTCCGGGCACGGGTGCCGCCATGTGGGTTGCGTTTGCGGCCGGCGGCGTGGGGCTGCTGGTATTCCTGCTGCGTCAGGTCAGGCTGCAGCGCTCCGACAGGGCGTTGCTGGACCTGCGGACCTTCCGCTCCGGCAACTTCTCCGTGTCCGTCGGGCTGATGGCTGTCAGCATGGCCGCGCTGTTCGGCACCATCATTCTGCTCCCTATATATATGCAGCAGGTTTTGGGGCTCGAGCCGCTGCAGGTCGGGTTGATGCTGCTGCCGGGCGGGCTGTTGATGGGCCTGCTGGCCCCGGCCGTCGGACGGCTCTATGACAAGTTCGGCCCGATGGTGCTGCTGGTGCCGGGGACGACGGTAGTCAGCGCCGTGCTCTGGTTTTTCTCCACGGTCGGCGAGGACACCGCCCCGCTGACGCTGCTGGCGGCGCACATCGTGCTCAGTGTGGGCCTGGCGCTGCTGTTCACGCCGTTGTTCTCCGCTGGTCTCGGGTCGGTGCGGAGGCAGCTGTACTCGCACGGGAGCGCCGTCATCGGCACGGTGCAGCAAGTGGCCGGCGCCGCGGGCACCGCCATGTTCGTCACCGTCATGTCCATGCAGGCGGCCGCCCTTTCCGCCGGAGGTGCGGCAACGACGACGGCGGTGGCAGGCGGTGTGCGGATGGCTTTCCTGACCGGCGCCCTCATCTCCATCGTGGCCGTGGCGGCGGCGTTCTTCATCCGGAAACCGGTGGAGGAGCCTGCCGACGAGCCGGCTTCAGTGGACGGCGCGCCGGTCGCCCGCTGACGGTGCTTCTGGAGCCCAGCTGCACTTATCCGGCCGAGCTCCTTCACGCCCCAGTCGGTCGAGGTCCGGTCGCTTGAGCCGGTCAACGTCGGACTGCACACATCGAGAACGCTTGACGCTCGATTCCCGTGCTTGAGCACTCATTCACTTCTTCTCCACAGCCAGCCCCGTGCGCGTGCTCATCCACATACCGACCCTTGGTTCTCCTACCCTGTTCGAGGGCTTCATAGGCTGTATTTATGGCGATTGAGGTGCTGGATGAGGCTCCGGGAGCAGGGCAGGATGATTCCGTCCTGCTGGCCCGGATCCGCGCCGAGGTCAGTGAACTGAATCATCGCCTTCGGCGCGACGGGCTGACCCGCAGTACCAAGTCGGTGGCCCGGACGGCGGCACAGGTTGAAGAGCTGGCCAACATTGTTGGTCAAACCCAGCTGATTCTGGCTGGCATCATCAAAGCGCAAAACATCGCCGCCGTTGGAGAAACGGACAAGCCGCATGACCCCGAGGAACCAAATCAACGTCTGCGCGGCGCCTACAAAACGAACGAAGACTATCTGCGGGCGAAGCTGGGCATTCCCCGGCAGGAGGCTGCACGACGCTTCCAGCTCGCCGAAGCCACCGAAGTCCGCCCGGCGCCCCAGGGTAAGCCTGTTGTGCCGCCCAGGCTGCCGGTGCTCGCCCGTGCAATGGACGAAGGAATGGTCTCCGGCCAAGCCGCAACTCTTATCCGGAAGGCTGTCGACGGGCTGCGTCGCACCGCCTGCCCGGAGCAGCTCCGCAAGATGGAAGAGGCACTGGTTCAGCATGCCTCCGATTACGACACCGACTCGCTCAGGCTGCTGATCCGGCATTGGGAAGGCGGCCTCAACCCAACCGGCGCCGACCTGGGGCCAGCCGAGCTCAAAGCACGTCAGGGCCTGTTCTATCGCGGGCGGCGCAATGGCCTGCACTGCTACGAAATCAACGCCACCGACGAGCAGAACGAGGTTCTTGCAACCGTCTACAACACCGCCACCAACCCTCGGTTGAGGGAAGGAACGGCCACGGCCGGGGCAGTAGGATTCAACACGGTCGACGCACCTGACACCGACTCCCAAATGAACGGCGCTTCCGAGAACGACGCCGACACAGACGCGGATGCTGAGGACAGCGGAGCGGACGTTTTAGTTGATGCGACGGTAGAGGACGGGCGTACCCGCCAGCAGAAGCAGCTCGACGGACTCATTGGTGCCTGCAAAATCGCTCTCACCACCGATCTTCTGCCAGCCGCTGGCGGACGCCGCCCGCAACTGCTGGTCACCATCGACTACCAGGACTTGGCCTCCGAAGTCGGACGTCCGGGAACCAGCATCTTCTCCGGGCCGCTGACCGCCAAGACAATCCGGCGGATAGCTTGCGATGCCGACATCATCCCGGTGATCCTCTCCGGTACGGGTGCGATTCTGGATGTCGGCCAGTCCCAGCGGTTATTTCCGAAGTACATGCGGCTGGCGATCATTGCCAGGGACGGAGGTTGCGCCTTCCCCGGCTGTACTGCGCCCGCTCCCTGGACCGAAGTGCATCACATCCAGTGGTTTGAAAAGGGTGGTTTGACCTCTGTCGACAATGGCGTCTTGCTCTGCGGGCACCACCACCATCTGCTGCATCAGGGCGATTGGCGGGTCGAGGTGAGCAAGGGCGTGCCTTGGTTCTTACCGCCGCTCAGCGTCGACCCGGCTCAAAAGCCTCTTCGCAACCACGTGTGGTTGAAAGCCGCGCGGCTGCCCGAACGCCAGCCGGAGCCGGCCGAGGCGGGCTCAGGCTCCGGTCCGCCCGGCGGCCCTTCACCGGGTGGAGGCGGCCCATTAGACTCTGACGCGGCGGTCCGCAGGGCGGCCGTGCGCCACTCCAATCCGTCGCAGGTCCCGATGCAGTCGGAACTCGATATCGGGGTGGACAGAGCCGCGGGAGCCACCGCGCACAGCAAAAGTTCCAGTCCATTTGACGGTTGGCCAGCCCAGCCTGACATGCCCCCGTTCTGATAACGGGCGTTGCCGCCGGGCGCAACTCCCTCGGTGACCCATAAGCTCTCCCATTCCGCGCAAGAGCGTTTGGGAGTGGTCAGTTGGTTGCCTGACTACCCAGCACCGTTGTTGTCGCAGGCTTGCTGCATGGAGGCCAGGGCGTCGGCCGGAATCTGGTCGCCGGACTCGGCGATCTGCGACATCGGCCCTGTGATCTCGGCGGGAACGCCGGCTGCGTCGGCGGCAGAAACCAGACCCCCGAGCATCTCCTTTTCCTTTGGACCGATGCTGCCGTCCTGAATCGGGGCACACACCTGCTTGACTGCTTCCCCGACCGCTGCGTTGGCCAAGTTGGACGCGGCTTGGTTCACAGCCTCGGAAGCAGAATTAGCGGCCTGGTCGACGGCGTCGGAGGCGGCCTGCTCGACCTGCGCACAGCCGGTGGCAAGCAGGGCGACGAGCGGCAGCATGAGCAAGGCGGAGTTTCGGCGAATCACCCTGCAACTTTACTATGCCGCGGTAGCGTTCCCGATAACGCGTCCGCGTCGCCGGGCCGTTCCCTAGCGGTCCGCCGTGGACTCGTCGGCCGCGCCGGGCCGTTCCCTAGCGGTCCGCCGTGAACTTGCCCGCGGCGATGAGCAGGAGACCTCCGGCTGCGGCGGCCACGGCGCCGGTCACCGTACTTGCAGCCACCGTTGCCACCCCCGCCGCCATGAGCCAGCGGCCCTGGCGGCGCCGCTTCTGAACCTGTGCCGGCGGAGGACTTTGCTGGCCGACGATAGGCAGCGAAAGCGTGATCACCGCGCCGGTGTCGCCCTGCGCAGCCGCGTCGGCTCCCTGCTGAAAGTTCAGCGTTCCGGCGGGCATCGACAGCGCCCGGGCTAACGCCGGATCTTCGGCGGCGAGATGCCGTTTAATTTGTGCGAATTCGCGTCGTTCTGCGTCAGAAAGTTGCATCGTTGGTGCCGGCCCGTTCTGTGATGGACGCGTGCACCTGCGTGTGGTTCTTCATGGGATTTTTCCGGTGGGTACTGCGTAGGGCCTTTTAGCACTATGAAAATCAAAGACCGCCGAACAGTCGGTTGCGAAGTGTTACGCCGACGTGTCACGGGGAATGAAAAAGGGCGGATTTCACCGGCAGAAGCCCTCATTCGATGGGGCAATCCTAGCGCCCGAAAATGGCCGATCTCGGCCGGCGAGAGATCGACAAAAACGCAGCAGCTCGGCCGATCTGTGGCTACGCCTCAGGGGCACACGGTAGCCAGGCCGCACTCCCGGGCCATCGGGCCGTCAAAGGTAGTCAGCCGGCGGGGCCGTGGCTACGCTGGCAGAGAGGCACAACCTCACGGAGGAATCCAGATGGGCTTTGACCAGTACCACGAACCCGCCGCAGAGCTCTCCGCCGAGACGCGGACCTTTGCGCGAATGTGCGCCAACCTGACAGAGGAGGCCGAGGCGATCGGCTGGTACGAACAACGGATGTCCCTGGAGAAGGACCCGGAATCGGTCGCCATCATGGAGGATTCCCTGGCGGAGGAGTTCAAACATTTCAGCATGGACCTCGAGTTTCTCCTGCGCAGGAAGCCTAAATGGCGCCAGATCGCCCGGGGCACGCTCTTTCAGGACGGCGACATTGTGGCCAACGGCGGGGCGGCCGAGGCAGCAACGGCTGCCGGCACGGACGAAACTGTAGTCCCCGCGCCCGGGCCGGTCGGCCAGCCTCCGTCGGGTGCGGTAACTCGTACGTACCCTCGCCGGAGGCGACCCGGTTCTGATTCGTCCCTGGGAATCGGCAGCCTCAAGGAGGACTTCTCATGACCATGGATCACCTGCTGCGCGAGCACGCCCCCATCTCCGACGGTGGGTGGGAGCTATTGGACCGGGAGGCCAAGGAGCGGCTCACCGTCGCGCTCGGGGCCCGCAAAATGGTGGATTTCGCTGGTCCGTTCGGCTGGGAGTATTCGGCGACAAATCTCGGCCGCACCGAAAGCATCACGGGTCCGGCCCTGGCCGACGGCGTGGCGACGCGACGGCGCGGGGTGCTGCCCCTGGTGGAGATGCGCGCACCGTTCAAGGTTTCCCGGCTGGAACTGCTTGACCACGACCGGGGTGCGGCCGATGTGGACCTCACGGACTTGGCCGAGGCGGCGATGCAGATTGCCATTGCGGAGAACGCGGCCGTATTCCATGGCTGGAGACAGGTGGGCATTGAGGGGGTCACGAGCGCCACCCCGCATTCGCCGGTTCCCCGCGTGAATGACTTCAATGACTACCCCAAGCGTATTGCCAAGGCCGTATCGGCGCTGCTCCAGGCCGGCATCGGAGGTCCGTTCGGCCTGGCGCTCGGGCCCGGACACTACACGGCCGTGGTGGAGGCGACCGAGCGCGGCGGCTACCTGCTGTCCGAGCATCTGCGCAAGTTGCTGGGCGGTCCGATTGTCTGGGCGCCGGGAGTCCGCGGGGCGATCGTCATGAGCCTGCGCGGCGGGGATTTCCTGTTCGAATCCGGCCAGGACCTCTCGGTGGGGTATGACCGGCACGACGAAGAGTTCGTGTACCTGTACATCGAGCAGTCCTTCAGTTTCCGGGTGGCCACGCCGGAAGCCGGGATCCATCTCACCGGCAGCGACGGCTAAGACGGCGAAATCGGAGGGCCGGGCCCGCAGCGGACCCAGGCAAAACCCGCGAAAACCAGATGAGCCGCACCAGCCGCCAGGCGGGCGCCGCGCAGCCAGCACAGCGACAAGCAGTGACCGAACAAGGCACAGTTGGGGCCGGGTTACGGCCGGGCCGCCAGCGCCGCCTGTGATGCCGGCCATTGGCCGCCGCTCGACTCCGTGCCTAGATTGGGATGGACCACACCGAAAGGAACCCCATGTCACGCATTGCCATTTTCGGAGGCCACGGCAAGGTCGCGCTGCACTTGTCCCGCATCCTCACCGCTCAGGGCCACGAAGTCAGCTCCATCATCCGCAATCCGGACCACGTCGCCGATGTCCGGGAAACCGGTGCGGTGCCGGTGATCGCCGACGTCGAGAAGACGACCACCGACGACCTGGCAGACCAGCTGCGCGGCCACGACGCCGTCGTCTGGTCGGCCGGCGCTGGCGGAGGCAATCCCGCCCGGACCTATGCGGTGGACCGGGACGCGGCCATCCGGTCGATGGACGCAGCCGTGGCGGCCGGGGTGCAGCGCTACATCATGGTGTCTTATCTGGGCGCCGGCAAGAACCACGGCGTGCCGGAGGACAACGCGTTCTTCCCCTACGCCGATGCCAAGGCCGCCGCGGACGACTACTTGAAGTCCACATCACTGGACTGGACAATCCTGGGGCCAAGCTCGTTGACGCTGCAGCCCGCGACCGGGAAGATCCAAGCCGGACCGGGTACTCCCGGCGGTGAAGTGAGCCGCGAAGACGTTGCAATGGTGGCGGCCGAAGTGCTGGCCGTTCCTGCCACGGCAGGCAAGGTGATCGAGTTCATCAACGGCGGCACGCCGATCCGCGAGGCCGTCCGAAGCGTGTGATTTAACCACAGAACCCCGCGCTGGTCCCAGCGCGGGGTTCGGAAGTTGGGGATTTAGCCTTCGCAGTCGCGGCAGTACTTCTCGCCGTTCTTTTCGCGGGCTACTTGGCTGCGGTGACGGACGAGGAAGCAGGAGCCACAGGTGAATTCGTCCTCACGGGGAGGAACAACCTGAACCACCAGTTCTTCACCGGAGAGGTCGGCACCGGGCAGATCGATGCCCTCGGCGGTGTCCGAGTCTTCGACGTCGATCAGCGCGGTCTTCGCACCACCGGAGCGCTGAGCCTGAAGGGCTTCGAGCGACTCATTATTGTTGTCGTCGTCCTTGTTGCGCGGTGCGTCGTAATCGGTTGCCATGCGGGTTTAAAACTCCTGAAGTTCTCGTTGTTTTGACCTATCTGCGAGCGCCCATCATAGCTGCTGTTCCACAGATTTCAACATCGGTCAACAACGTCTCACACACGGCGATAATTCCCGTGCAACGACGCGGTCCCTGCGGGCCCCACGGCGAATGACATTGCTGTGAGCAGGGCCACTCCGGAAGGCCGAGGGGACCGGGAATCCGTTACAGAACCGCCAGCGGGACGACAGCGGCGGCGGTCGCCACGGCAGCCGCCCAGCAAAGCAGGATGACCACCGCGAACCCGGCCAGCCAGAGCGCGGCCGGGACACCGGTCCGGCGCGCCATGATGAAGGCGTCGGAATTGGCCAGCTGGTGCCGGCGCCGGGTGTGCACGCTCACCAGATTCAGCCAGTCCCGCACGGCCCCCACCAGAAGCCCAACGCCGATGGCGAGCGTCAGGTGCCCGAGCCACTCCACCGGCGCGAACCACACCAGCAGCTGAGCGCCTACCGCCAACCCCACGGCGATGACGACGCCCTCGAGGTTCCGGATGAACAGGAGCGTGGCCAGCAGCAGCAGCGCGCTGACGGACAGGGCGGCACCGGACCAGCCGCCGAAGGCGGCCCACACCAGCGCTGCCCCGACCAGCGCGGGCACCGGGTATCCCCAGAAACCGGTCCAGGCCGCTGCTGCCCGGCCCGCCCCGCGACTGATCATGGCGCCGGATTGGTCGAACCGCAAATGGATTCCGCGCACCAGCCGCCCCGTGGCCAGCGCCGCGAACGCGTGTCCAAGCTCATGGACCGCTGTGACGAACAACCCGAAATACCGCCAACTTGCTCGGGGCACCGACAAGAGCAGCGCCGCGGCCAAGATGGCCGCCAGTTCCGGCACTCCGGCTTGGAGTGGTTCACCGCGCATGAAGCCGGCGGCGATCCTGGCCCACCATTCGGCGGCGAATTGCTGCAGCATGTTCCTCGTTTCATCCGTGACTAGGCGATATAACTAGACCACACTGCCCACTGCCCACCACCGGAAAGCCCCATGGACAAGCTGGATTTCAAGAAGGACCAAAAGGAGCTGTACGCCCCGGGCAAGGATTTCCAGCTGGTTACCGTACCGCCCATGCAGTTCCTGCAGGCGGACGGGCACGGCGATCCGAACACGGCAGCCGCGTACGGGCAGGCGGTCGAGGCCTTGTACGCAGTGTCCTACACGCTGAAGTTCGCCAGCAAGAAGCAACTCGGGCGCGACTATGTCGTCGGTCCGCTGGAAGGCCTCTGGTGGGCGGAGGACATGACCGCCTTCACCCGGCGGGCCAAGGACGAGTGGTCGTGGACGATGATGATCCGCCAGCCTGACTGGCTGGAGCCGGAACACATCGAAGACGCGATGCGGCACGCGGCAACCACAAAGGATCTTCCCGCGGTGGGATCGCTCCGGCACGGTTCGCTGGACGAGGGGCTAAGCGTCCAGGTCATGCACGTGGGTGCATACGACGACGAAGGGCCGGTCCTGGCCCGCCTGAGGGATGAATTCCTACCGGCCAACGAGTTGGAACCGAACGGGCACCACCACGAGATCTATCTCGGCGACCCGCGCAAGACCGAACCGGCCAAGCTCAAGACAATCCTGCGCCAACCGGTCCGCCGCGCCTGAGCTTAAGGGGGCAGGCTCTCTGGCGTCCTGGGTTCGGGACGGCCAGCCCGTGCGGGCCAGCCGGGTTATGGGGTCCTGCCCGCCTCGGACGGTCAGCCAAGACCCGAAAGTTGACACTTCAACCTATTTGCTGTCAATATTTGATTGAAGCGTCAAGTTATTGATGCTTATCGCTCGTTCCAGACGGCCGATCCTCTGACCATTGAAACGGTGAAAACATCATGACTAATTCCGCTTTGACCACCACTGCACGCACAGTTCTTCGCGTCGTCCTAGGCTTCCTCTTCGTCGCCCACGGCTGGCAGAAGTTCAACGAATGGACCATCGCCGGCACCCAGGCCGCCTTCGGCCAGATGGGCATCCCGGCCGCCAATGTCGCCGCACCGATCGTGGCCGGCCTGGAGCTCGCCGGCGGCATCGCCCTGATCCTCGGCCTGCTGACGCGGCTGGTGGCGGCCCTGTTGACGCTGGACATGCTCGGCGCCCTGGTGCTCGTCCACGCTCCCGCCGGCGTCTTCGTGGACGGCGGCGGCTACGAACTGGTGCTGCTGCTCGGCGCCGCAGCGCTGGCGCTGGCACTGGTTGGCCCCGGCCGGATCTCCGTGGACCGCGCCGTCTTCGGCAAGACCAAGCTGGCCCCCCTGGCCTAAGTTCTGAGGCGGCCCGGCCGGACCCCGCCGGGCAGCCCCCGGAACAGGAGGTAACCGCAACGGGCAACCGCCCGAACGGGCAACTCCGGATCGAGCGGGCGCCCGAACAACGGGCGGACACCGAAACGGGCAGGCGCATCCGAAAGGCTGCACCTGCCCGTTTTGCTGTCCCCGGCCGCAGCCGTTCGCGCACGCGCCGCAGACGCCGGCGCAGTGTACGGAGGCGAGCAGCGGCGGCGGGGTCGTTGCCGGAACACGTCCAGCCGCGTGGCGCATGCGCACGGCGACTGAATGCCTTCAGCACGTCCATGCCGCGGGTATCGTCAGGCGGCCCTCAGCATGGCCGGCGGCCCACCTTGAGCGCCCTTCTCCAGGCCCCCGCCCGCATCCGCCGGGGCGTGCGGCGCCAGGTCGCGGTCGGCGAGGACTGCAGCAAGCAGGTCATCGGCGTCAATATACTGCAGGCACCCATCGGTCAGGCCGACAGAACGCCGGCCGGCCGAATCTGCATCCTGCCGCCCCCTGTCGGCCAGGTTCCCTGAGGCCACACACTGTGCCAGGGGCGGCGGCACGGGCGCACTGCCGCCAAGGCCGGAAGAGTCCGGATCGGCCGGCGACGTCTCCCCGCCGGTCAGTTCCTGCCGCGCAGGGCCAGCGGGTTGCGCGGCCCATGGCGTGGACTGAAGATGCAGCACGGCCTTTCCTTCGGCCGCCGCCAATTCACGGTGCACTGCTGCCAGGAAGGCGGCCAGCCCCGATCCCAGCGACGCGCAGACTGCCGCCAGGATCTCCGAGGAGGCCTCCTTACGGCCGCGTTCAATCTCCGAGAGGTACTGAAGGGACACGCCGGCCCGGCTGGCCACGTCGTCGAGGGTCCGCCGCTGGCGCCGGCGCTCCCTGCGCAGCACCGCCCCATAGACGTCGCGGAGCAAAGGCGGAGGCCCTGAACCTGGACCTCGGTGAAGCTTCTGAAGTTCGAGCACGCCGGAGCTCCCTTCTGGCTGCTTCCATCGTAGGAAGCGGCGCCGTCGGCGTCAGCAGGGTCTGCTCTGGGCAGAAAGCGGCTCCGTCTTAGCCCCACCGCGCGCCCCAGAATGCAGCCCGCCGGGCTTAACGGCGTGCCCGTCAGAACACGGTTGATGTCAGCCCCGGGGTGCTTTTGCCTTCGGAGCGGCGGCGTGTCCGGCAATTTCAGTCGATCGGCCGCGCGGACCCTTGTAGGGTGGCGGCATGGCACCTCTACGACCTATCGGTTATTGGCTGAAGCTTGTTGACCGGCTGCTCGACGAGCAGTTCATCGAGACCATGGAGGAACACGGCATCACCCGCCGGCAGTGGCAGATGATGAACCTGCTCGCGGACAAGCCATCCACCGCCGGCGAACTCGCGGAAGCCCTGGGACCTTTCATCCCGGAGGAAGAGGGCGAAGGGCCCCAGGAACCGGTCGAAGAACTTGTGGAAAGCGGCTGGGTCAGCGCCGAGAACGGTCACTATGCGCTGACCGACACCGGGCGGGCCAGCCTTGCCTCACTCGGCGAGGTGGTCGACCGCGCGCGCGCCCGCATGGCGGACGGCATCAGCGAGGAAGAGTACACAGCCACCCTCGACGTGCTGGAGCGGATCGCCCGCAACCTCGGCTGGGAGGGCTAGGCACGACGGCGGCCCATCGCCGTCGTCGTCTCAGCGGAAGTTGGACTCCCCCAGGTAGGGTTCCAGGATCGATCGCTGGCGCTCATTCAGGCGCAGGAGCCGGCCTGTGTCCGTGTGGAAGAACGCGAGCGTGGTTTCGGCCAGCACGCACTGCTCGGCGGTTACCGGGTCCATGATCCGGTAGGCGATGGTCAGGCTGGCGCCCTTGATCGCGCTGACCCAGACCTCCACGTGTGCCGGGATGTTGCGGTAACTGAGCGGCCGGACGTACTTCACCCGGTGCTCCGCCACCAAAGCCTGGGTGGACTCGGGCAGGTCGGAGAAGACCGGCAGGTCCACCTCGAGCCCGGGACCGCCGGTGCCGGCCGGAGGCCCGAACGCGTGGATGCGTGCTTCCTCCAGGATGCGCAGGATTTCCACGTTGTTGATGTGCCCGTAGGCATCCATGTCTCCCCAACGCATCGGCACGTTGCAGGTGAGGCGCTGGGCGGAAGGTGTCTGAGTCATCGCTCGATTTACTTTACCGGCCGTTTACGCAGGGGAAACCGTTTGGCATTCCGCATGGTGAACCCTATAGTGGGAGGGCGCCACAGGGTGTGACGCGCAACACAGGTCTCGTGATGAACACATACAAAACAGAAGATACAGCCAGCAACACCGTGGGATTCGACGTTTGGGTGGACGTCGAACTGCACATAGATACCGAGTTGGGACTCATCCAGTTCTGCCTCGAGGGGGAACGCGTTCTGGGGTGGTCCGACCATATTGACGCCATCGCTGCGGCTGCCGCGGATTCCGGCGGCGCCGCCCAGTGGTGCGAAAAATACTCCAAACTCCTGGTGCCGAGTTCGCGCAAGGGGGCGGGCAACCGCTTCTTCACCGTGGCCCGCATGGACCAGGACAACGACGACGACCGGGACCGGCCGGCGGCCGTCTGATATGTGACGCTGCCGTCGCTGCGCCTGCTGCGGACACGGTTACCATGAAGCCGTGCCTACTTCTTCGCCCCCGCCCAGCCCGGAACGCGGCAAACTCGCCGGCAAACTGCTCCGCGGCGGCACCGAGCCCGACCCGAGGTTCACGCTGGCCAACGAGCGTACCTTCCTGGCGTGGATCCGCACCTCGTTGGCGCTCCTGGCCGGCGGCATCGCGGTGGAGGTCTTCACCGGCGGCGTCTTCGTCCCGGAAATCCGCAAGACCATCGCCATCATCCTCCTGATCCTGGCCATGGCGATCGGCGGCGGCTCGTTCTTCCGCTGGCTCAACGTCGAGCGGGCCATGCGCCACAAGACTCCCCTGCCGCTGCCGCTGATTGCACCGATCCTGGCGGTAGGCGGCGGTGTGGTGGCGGCGCTGCTGGTGGTCTTCGTCGTCCTGCGGCCGTCCTGATGCGACGCGCCCGTGCCGTGCCGGAGCCGGAACACCACGACGCCGGTCTGCAGCCCGAACGCACGTCCCTGGCCTGGAGCCGGACCACCCTGGCCATGATCGTGGCGACAGCCATGTTCCTGCGCTGGATGCCGGAATACGGCTGGTTCACCGGGACCCTGGTCGGTGTGGCGTTGTGCACGGCGTTCGGCATCTACATCACGCAAAAGCTCCGGTACCGCCGGGCGGTCTCCGGCGTGGCCGACGAGAGGATCCACGCCGACGCCGCGGCTGCCGCCTGGGTTGCCGGCAGCGTGGTGGTGCTCGGCGCGCTCGGCATCTATGCCGTCCTGTTCCTGGCCTTGGACTGAACGACGACGGCGGCCGCCTGATCGCGCTTGCGCGGCGCGGAGGTCGCCGCGGCAGTGGCGGCGGTGGTGAGCCCGACGTCGCTCGCGCGGCGTGATGCCGGGCGCGCGGGCGACTGACGGACGGCCCGGGTGGTATCAGCGGCTCGTCTCGGCCGGGCTGCGCCGGAGTCAGGCTATGGCGTCGCGGTAGACCCAGCGGCCGTCCTCGCGAACGAATGTGCTCTTCTCCTGCTGCGTGCGGTCCCGGCCGCCCTCGCGGTAGCCGGCGCGGAATTCCACGGTGCCCGCGCGGTCGGATTCGCCGCCGCGGACGGTCTTGAGGATTTCCAGTCCGGTCCAGTGCAGCGCGGGGTCCAGCTCAAGCTGCGCGGGCCGCGTTTCCGAATGCCACGTGCGCAGCAGATAGGCGGCATCCCCGGCGACGAACGCCGTGTAGCGCGACCGCATCAGCGCCTCCGCCGTCGGCGCCTCCGCCTCGCCGCGGTGGAACGGCCCACAGCACTCGCCGTACGGCCGGCCGCTCCGGCACGGACACGGCGTCGTCGTCGTAAGGACCGGGGTTCGCGTGTTTCGCATGGTCAGTGGGACAGCTGCAGGGCAGCCGCGTAAATGTCGGGCAGGTTGTCATTCCGGCCGGCCTCGCGCCGGGCCACCCAAACCTCGAAGGCGACCCGGACCACTGCCGCACAGGTCTCGAACGCCAGCCTGATCTGCAGGTCGCTCACCCCGTCGCGGCCAAACCGGTCCATCAGGGCCTCCACCAGCCCGGTGGTCCGGGTGGCATTGTGCTTAAGCATGGCCGCTTTAAGCAGGGGCTCCTTGCGGATGAGCTGGTTGACGAGCAACATGCGGCGGGCTGCCGGGGCGTCGTTGTCCGCATACCCCTGCATGACCTCTTGGTAGACGCGCTCAAGCTCTTCGCGCGGGTTGCCGGCCGGATCGATTGTGAGCAGCCCGGCCTCGAGCGCGGCGTCGAAATCCTGATGCGCCGGCAGCGCGGCTTCTTCCTTGCTGGTGAAGTACCGGAAGAACGTGCGCTGGGAAATCCCGGCAGCGTGGGCGATGCCGTCCACCGTGGTGGCATCCACGCCGTGTTCCCGGAACAGATGCAGCGCGGCCTCGCTGATTTCCGTCCGGGTCTGGCGCCGGCGCCGCTCCCTTAATCCGGGTGCAGCGACAGGGAGCTCAGCCGTGGTCGGGCCGGGCACATCGGTTCTGGAAGCGCCGCTGGTCGGCGTTTTCTGTGGCATAGCAGCTTCCAAGATACCCCATATTTGAGTATTCGCTGCCAATGTGGCAGTATCTGCCATAATGGCATGAAAGGGCATCAATGAACATTAAAGTTGGCGACACCCTCGTCTATCCCCCACACGGCGCTGTTACCGTTACCGATCTCCGGACCCGTCCGTTCAAGGACTGCCAGACCAAGTTCGTTCAGTTCCGCGCGCATCACGACGGCCTGCTGATCGAACTGCCGCTGGGCAACGCGGAAACGGTCGGCGTACGCAAGGCCATCAGCAAAAAGGGCGTCAAGGAAGTCTTTGCGATCCTGAAGGCGAAGGTGCCGGAGGATCAGGAAAACTGGTCGCGCCGGTTCAAGGCCAACCAGGAGAAGATCAACAGCGGCGACATCTACCGGGTCAGCGAAGTGGTCCGCGACCTCTCGCTGCGGGCCATCGAACGCGGCTCATCGGCCGGTGAAAAGCACCAGCTCGAACAGGCCATGCGGATCCTGTCCTCGGAGCTTGCGCTGGCCGAAAAGACTGACAACGACACGGCGCGGGCCATGATCGAAGCCGTTTTCGGCCCGGTGGAGGCCACCGTTTAACAGGCCGCGCCCGCAGGAATGACGTCCGGGCACTGCCGCTTGACGGCGCCCCGCTCCTCCACGAGCGGGGCGCCGCCGTCGTTAAAGGTTTCCCAGCCGCGGGGCGCCGTCGGCGCTAAAGGATTCCCAGCTGTGGGGCGCCGTCGTCGTTAGAGGATTCCCAGCCGTGGGGCGGCGCCGTCGTTAGAGGATTCCCAGCTGCTGAAGCTGGTTCGCCAGGCCTTTCCCGTCGGAGGCGTAGATCCACGGGATGCTGCGCGCGGGTCCGACCGGGCCGTCCTGTGAACGGCCGCCGGCCAGTACGGCTTCGCTGACCGACAGCTGGCGGATGGCGATGGCCGCCACGTGCTCGGGATAGCGCAGCGCAAAGCCGGCGTAGATGGCTTCGTCGTGCTGGCCGTCGTCGCCGATCAGCAGCCACTTGATCTTCGGGAATTCTTCGGCCAGCCGCCGCAGCTGGTCCACCTTGTGCATCTGACCGCTGCGGAACCAGCGGTCCTTCGTCGGCCCCCAGTCGGTGAGCAGCAGCGCACCGTCCGGATACATGTTCCGGGACAGGAACCGCGTCAACGTCTGGGCAACGTTCCAGGCACCGGTGGAAAGATACAAGACCGGGCTCCCCGGATGCTCGCGCGTGACCCGCTCCAGCATCACGGCCATGCCCGGCGTCGCGTTGCGCGCATGTTCATCCAGCACGAACGTGTTCCAGGCCGCGAGCATCGGGCGGGGCAGCGCCGTGACCATGACGGTGTCATCGACGTCGGACACCACGCCGAAGCGGGCGTCCGGCGGCACCACGTAGACCGCGGCTTCCACCGGTTCCGAGTCCTCGCAGCGCAGCGTGACGGTGTGCCAGCCCGGAGCCAGGCTCACCGAAACCTTGGCGTCCACCACGCCGCCCCGGTCGGCGACCACCTGGTGCTCGATGCCGTCGGCGTGGATCGCCACCCGGGCGTTGGCCACGGGCGGGCTGATGAAATTGCGCCAGCCGCGGATGCCGTCGGCCACCAGCTTCGAGGGCATGCGGCCGTTGTCGAAGGCCCCGGGCCGCGCCATCACGACCCGGGCCAGCACGCGGACCCAGCCGTCGGTACCGTAGCCGGTGAACGGCATGACGGTGGCCACGTCGCCGCGCTGCCGTGCCCGCCGTTCCCGGACCGCCTGCCAGCGGTCTTCGAGGCGCATGCCGATGTGGGCTGCCTTCTCCTGGAGATCGTCGCCGTTGCCGGTAAGGGATGCCATGGTCCAAGTCTGTCATGCACACGCTTTCCGGCTCGAACCCGCGGCAGCGCGCCCCCCACCGCGCCAACCACGGGGCACGCCCGACGGCGACACCAGCCCGCGGTTCCTCCCGGCGGTGCCGCCGCCTCCCCGGGTCTTGCCCGCGTCGAAGCGAACCTGAAGACTGGCCACATGACGTTTGCATCGCGGCACATCAGCATCGCCATCAACCGCCCCGCTGGAGAGGTCTACGAGTTCGCCGCCAAACCCGAGAACATGCCGCAGTGGGCCGCCGGGCTCAGCTCCTCCATCGGTGTGGTCGACGACGCCTGGGTCGCCGAGACCGACGATGGGCCGGTGCGGGTCACGTTTACCGAACGCAATGAGTTCGGCGTGCTGGACCACTACGTGACGTTGCCGTCGGGCGAATCTGTTTACAACCCGCTGCGCGTGCTCGGCAACGGCGACGGCGCGGAGGTCGTGTTCACCCTGTACCGCCGTGACGGCATGGACGAGGCGGCGTTCGAAGCCGATGCCGCGGCCGTGGACCGGGACCTGCACACGCTCAAGAGGCTGCTCGAGGCCTAAACCGGCCCCGGTTCCGGACCACCCGAGAAGCCGCGACGACAAGACTGGCGGGCCCACCGCCGTCGTCATTTTTTCCCGCCACAGCGGGCCAACGGACGTAAACTGAAAGCGCTGGTTCTGACGTCAGATGCGCCCCTACCAACAGCCGGGTTGTTACTCGACGAAGTTTCAAACTCATTGTCTGGGAGGAGAAATGACTACCGCATCACCGCATGCCCATCACGCACACGTCTCGCGCGGAAATGTGCGTAATGCCGCGATGACTTCGGGAATTGTTCTCTTTGTGATCGGTGTGCTGGGCTTCATTCCCGGCATCACCATGGAGTACGGAGAAATGGCTTTCGCCAGCGGCTCCGGCGCCATGCTGATCAACGCGTTCCAAGTGTCCATGCTGCTCAACATCGTCTACCTGGTGGTAGGCGTGGTGGGCTACATCATGAGCCGCACCACCAGTGGTGCCCGGGACTTCCTCATGGGAGCGGGCATCCTGTACCTGGCGATGTGGCTGTACGGCCTGATCGTCGGCCCCGGCGAATCAGCGGCCAACTTCCTGTCCACCAATGCAGCCACCATCTGGCTCAACTTCGTCCTGGGCGCCGTGATGCTGGCCCTGGCCATCGCCTACATGGTGCGCCACCGGGACGAGGCGCGCGAGGCACGCTAACCGAAACCGCCCCGCCGGGTTTTCGGCGGACGGTTCGCTGCGGACCCCAGTCGACATGACTGGGGTTCGCTGACTTCCGGGGCCATCGGATACTGGCTCCGTGATACTCATGATCCTGTGCGGCGTGCTGGTGACCGCCGGGCTGGCCGCGGTGGCCTTCCGGGGCGGGGAGCGGTTCCAGCCTCCGCCGGGCCGTGACGAGGACCTGCGTCGGGCCGACGGCGCCCCTGTCCTCGACCGTGGCACTGACACGAACGACGACGGCGCCCTCGTGTTCGACGCCGGCACCCACGGGAACGACGACGGAGCCTTCGTCCTAGACGGCGGCGGTCACGGGAACGACGAGGGAGCCCTCGTGCACTACGGCGGCGCAGTCGTGGACGACGACGGTGTGCTCGTACTGGACGGCGACACCCACGGGAACGACGACGGTGCGCTCGTACTCGACGGCAACACCCACGGAGACCGCGACCGTGCGCTCGTCCTCGACGGCGGCACCCCCGGGAACGGCGACGTAGCACTTCTGCGCCGCGGCCGTGCCCTGCCCAGCGGCGGCGGTGCACTCCTGGCGCACGTTGCGCGCAAGGTGCTGTGGTGGGCGACAGTGCTGCTGGTTGCAGGCGGGGTGGCCGGGCTGTGCATGGCGGGCGCCGGCGGCCGGTTGATCATGCGCCTGTTGGCGGTGACGTCGCCGGAAGACGACGGAAGGCTGACCGATAACAACCAGACCATCGGGGAGATCAGCCTGGAGGGGACCGGGGGCTTCGTCCTGTTCGGCGTGGCCATCGGTTGCGGAACGGCACTCCTTTACGGCCTGGTGCGGCGGTGGTTGCCGGCCGGCCCGGCCGGTGGAGCTGCCTTCGGGCTGTTGTTGTTATTAGTACTCGGCACAGTGCTTGGGCCGTTGCAGCCGGACAGCCGGGACTTTGAGGTGGTGGGCCCTGGCTGGCTCTCGATCGCGGCCTTCTCCGCGCTGGCCATTGCCCACGGCATGCTCGTCGCGGTGGCCACGGCTTGGCTGTCCCGTCGCGTCCCGCTGCTTCGGACGGCCAAGGACCTGCAGTGGTATCTTCCGCTGCTGCTCCTACTGGTCCCGCTGGGCGGCGCCAGCGTGGTGGTCGCGGCCTGGATCGTCGCCGCCATCGCCATGGGCTGGGCACTTGCAGCCCTCAGGTTGAAGTTCTTCTCGGACCGGTTTCCGGGGCGGCATGCGGGCTCGGGACGGCGGGAAGAGCTGCTGCAGCGGAGGGTCCTGCTGGGCGGACGCATCGCTTTGGTGGTGTTGGCCGCGGCCTGCACACCCGGTTTCGTCATCTCCATGGCCACCATCCTTGCGGCCGAGCGGGGGTAGTCCACCGACTGCTTCGGCGGGTTCAGCCGACGAAACGGTGCCGGCCCCAGAGAACAGCACCGCCCCCGCCGGATGGGGAACCGGCGGGGGCGGTGTTGGCGGCCCGGAGGCCGGCGGCAGGACAGCCCGCCGAACGGAGACGGCGGGCGGGCCGGGCTTGGGGTACTAAACGGCGGCGTCCTGCGGAGTGCGGATGGTGGCGAAGCCTTGTGCCCACAGCACAAGCTGGTCGATCATCGGAGCGAGCGTGCCGGCATTCTGCTCGGTCGGCTTGAACTCGGAGAAGTTCTCGAAGTCGGTGAACAGCGAGAACATCACCTGGTTGCGGACCACGGCCACCTGCAGCTCGGCCAGCATATTGCGCAGGTGTTCGGCAGCGCGGACGCCGCCCATCGAGCCGTAGGAAACGATGCCGGCAGCCTTGTTGTTGAACTCGACGTTCAGGTAGGACAACGCGTTGGCCAGGGCGGACGAGACGGTGTGGTTGTATTCGTTGGCCACGAAGACGTAGCCGTCAAACTCGCTGATCTTGGCCGACCAGGCCTTGGTGTGGTCGGCCTGGTAGTTCTGGTACGCGGCCGGGTAGGCCTCGTCCAGCAGCGGCAGGTTGAAGTCGGCGATGTCGACGACCTCAAAGGTGGCGTCCGTCCGGGAGGCCAGTTCGGCGGCGACCCAGTTGGCGACGGAGTCATTGACCCGGCCCGGGCGCGTGCTGCCGGTGATGATGGCGATCTTGGGGAGGCCGGCGACGGCTTCGCTGCTAGCGGCCTCGACCGGCTGGGCGACGGGTGCATCCGTGCGGGGCTCCGCAGCGGAGGCCGCGGGGTTGGCGGCAGACCGGCGGGCGCTGGACTTGCTGAAAAGATTCTTAAACCAGGACATTGCAGCCTTCGATTGATTGCTTGAGCTTTCAACTATCCTATCCGGCCGAAGAATGACATGTCAACAAAGGTGCACACAGCCCGCTCCGAGGGATGGGTGAGCGGCTGGAATCCGCCCTGAATCCGGGCCAGCGCGCGGTGCAGAGGCGGGCCTCTTCCGGGGGTTCCGCAGTCAAGGTGCGGGCGTGCTCCGGAAAGCCGGGGAGTTGCGCGAACTGGTGCCGCGGCTGCACTCCGGCTAGGCAGGATACGGGCGTGCTCTGGAAAACCGGCCCCGCGAATCAGGGAGCGAGCGAACTGCCGGGCGGGCGGACGTGTTCGAAGATGACCGTGGTATTCGTGCCGGCAACCTCGGGGCGGACGCTGAGGTTGTTCGCGACCAGGTCGCGCAGTGCGTTGGAGTCCGCCACGGCTACATGGATCAGGAAGTCGCGGTCGCCGGTCACGAAGAAGATCCCCTCTACCGCGGGCAGGCCTGACAGGAAGTCCTTGAACTGGGTCAGGTTCGACCGCGCGTGCGCCTGCAAGCGGATGGAGATCAGCGCCTGCAGGCCGCGCCCCACGGCCGCAGGGTCCACGTCGGCATGGAAGCCGCGGATCACGCCGCGTTCGCGCAGGGAGCGGATCCGGCTCAGGCACGTCGAGGGGGCGATGCCGGCGGCCGCCGCGATGGCGTTGTTGGGGGTGCGGGCGTCGGCTTGGAGCATCTCGACGATCAACCGGTCGATGCGGTCCAGCCCCGACCCCGCGGGAGCCCCGAACGGGCGTCGAAGATCGTTCGATTCGGCCATGTGATCGCCACCACTTTCTGAACTTACTGCCTGCATGCCTCACTCTTACAGAATCTTCTCCTAACCGCTTGAGAAACGGGTAAACATTCTTCAGGATGGGTCCGAGAGAAGAGTCGACCCGAGGAGCACACGATGTACTCTCGCGCACACGCCCCGAGCACCGCTGTCGTCGTGGGTGCAGGCATGGTTGGCTTGGCCACCGCCTGGCATCTGCAGGAACGCGGCGTGGAAGTCACCGTTCTGGACCGATCCGGCGTCGCCGCCGGCGCCTCGTGGGGCAATGCCGGCTGGCTCACCCCTGGCATGGCCATGCCGTTGTCGGACCCGACCGTCTGGACCTACGGGCCCAAGGCGCTGGTTGACCCGACGGCGCCGCTGCACATTCCTGCCCGCCTGGACCCGCAGTTGTGGAAGTTCCTGGCCCGCTTCGCGCTGCACGGCACGCAGAAGGCCTGGGACCGGACCATGGCCGCGCTGACGCCGATCGACAAGATGGCGCTGGAGAGCTTCGATGAGTTGACCGATAACGGCGTCGAATCGTGGACGCGCAAGGGACCCTTCATCGTCGGTTTCGAGGAGGAGAAGGAAAGCCGCCACTTTGTGCACGAGCTGGCCAGCGTGGAGAAGGCCGGCCAGTCCGTCCCGCTGAGCCGCCTGGACAACCCCCAGGTCAAGGTGCCGCAGCTGTCCGCCGGCGTCTCGACGGTGTTCGAACTGGAAGGCCAGCGGTTCCTTGAGCCCGGCCCGTTCGTCGAGGCCCTTGCTGCATCCGTAGTGGCACGCGGCGGGAAGATCATTTCCGGCGCCGAGGTCCGCTCCCTGCGCCACGGCCACACCGGGATTTCGGTGGAGACCTACGCGCATGAGCCGTTCCACGCCGACGTCGTGGTGCTGGCCACCGGCGCCTGGCTGCCCGATCTCGCCAAGCCGCTGGGCGTTCGCACCATGGTGCAGGCCGGGCGCGGTTACTCATTCAGCGTGGCCACCGACCAGCCGGCCGAGTTCCCCATCTACTTCCCGGCGCGCCGCGTGGCCTGCACCCCCTACGAGGGACGGCTGCGCATCGCCGGAACCATGGAGTTCCGCGGCCCGGACGAACCGCTGCAGACCGGGCGGATCGACGCGATCCTGGCCGCCGTGCGGCCGCTGTTCACCAACATGGACCTGGAGCACCTCGAGGATATCTGGGTTGGCCCGCGACCGGTCACGCCCGACGGGCTGCCCCTCATCGGCGCCACCCGCTCCCCCGGCGTCTACGTTGCCGGCGGGCACGGGATGTGGGGCATCGTGCTGGGTCCGGCGACCGGCAAGCTGCTGGCCGAACAGATTGTCACCGGCCGGGTGCCCGACGAGATCCGGCCGTTCGATCCGCTGCGCTGACGGCCCGCTAACGGCCCGCTGACAGCTCGTCGGGGCGGGACTAGTATGGGCGGCACTTGGGGCGCAATGCTCCACGGGAAGGTGGCTGTCATGGAATCGCTCACGGTGCCCGAGCTGGACGCGCGGACCATGGAAGGACTCCGGATCCTCGCCGATACGCACCATCGCTCACCCGAAGCTGAGGCCCGGGCGATCCTTGTGCAGGCAGTCCGTGGGCTGGGCGAGGCGGACGAACTCCTGGCCTCGATCATTGGCGACGACGATTCGGCCGACGACCGCAAACGCCGGACCGGCCGGGAGTAGGCGAGCTCGATGCCGCGCGGCACCCGACCGCGCAGGCAGTCGACGCGCTAAAACCGCGCCGGCGCCGTCGAGCGCACAAAACCGCGCCGCCGCCGCCCAGCGCTCAATACCGGGCCCCCGCCGTCGTCGTTGCTTAAACAAGCGCTGCCCCGCACCGAAACGGTACGGGGCAGCGGAGCCTGCGGGAAATTAGCCGCCGAAGAGCGGCGAGACGGAGTTCCACAACTGGTAGACACCGAGGACCACGAACAGCAGGGCACAGATGCCCAGCGCGATGTTCGTGTGCAGGCGGTTGGCCCATTCCTTCGGGATCCGCTTGCCGTTGAGCAGGCCCAGCAGCGTCAGCGCCAGGAACGGCATGAACAACGACCCCAGTGCGCCGTAGAGCAGGATCAGCGCGATCGGCTTGCCCAGCATGAACAGCAGCATGGGCGGGAACGTCAGCCAGAGGACGTAGAACTTGAAGTACTTGCCGCCCACGCGCGTGTCCGGGTGGCCGGACTCCTTCTTGCGCATGTTGCCCCAGAAGTCGGCGAACATCAGGGACACGCCGTTCCAGACGCCGATGATGGAGGAGAAGGAGGCGGCCCAGAAACCGACGAGGAACCCGGTGCCGACCACGTCTCCGTACTCATCCTTGAGCACCCCGTACAGGTCCAGCAGTCCTTCGTCGCCGGCGCTCAGCGAAACACCCGCGGTGCGGACCACCTCGGCGCCGACGATCAGCATGGCGATGACGAAGATGCCGGTCATGACGTAGGCCACGGAGTTGTCGATGCGCATGACGCGCATCCACTTGGGCGTGTGCCAGCCCTTTTCGCGCAGCCAGTAGCCGTAGGCCGCCAGCGTGATGGTGCCGCCCACGCCGCCCGCAAGCGCAAGGGTGTAGAACACCGCGCCCTCTTCCTGCGGGATCATCGGCACGAGGCCGCCGATCATCTCCGGGATGTTGGGCACGGCGATGACGGCCAGCCCGACGACGGTGACGAACATCAGCCCGACGAAGAAGGCGGTGATCTTCTCGAAGGTGGCGTATTTGCCGAACCAGACCATGACGAATCCGGCCAGGCCCATCATGATCGCCCAGGCCCACAGCGGCAGCACCGGGAACATTGCGGCCAACGGCAGCGCTGCCGATGACATTGCCGTGGCACCGTAGACGAAGCCCCAGATCATGATGTACGGACCGAAGTACCACGTGGTCCAGCGGCCCAGCGAGCGCCAGCCCTCGAAGATGGTCTTGCCCGTGGCCAGGGTAAAGCGTCCGGCACCTTCAACCAGGATGATTTTCAGGATGACGCCGACGATCACCGCCCAGAAGAGCCCGTAGCCGTAGCGGGACCCCGCCACCAGCGTGGCCACCATGTCCGCGGCGCCGACGCCCGTGGCGGCGACAACGAGACCGGGACCGACGATCTTCCACTTGGCGGGAGCACCGCCGTCGTTATCCACCCGTGCAGCGGCATCGAGCGTGCCCGGGGCATTGTTCTCAGTGGCCATGAGCCATGTATTCCTTACCGTGATGGAGCTTGTCCGCAGAAAAGAGGGGGCAAGAGTGCCGCCCGTCACCGGACCCCGTCTAGTTTCTCACGCGTTCTGAACGCCCGGTCGGTAAATAGCCGAGGGGGCCACTCGCGGAACCGTTCGGCGCAGCCCAGGCACCCTTCGGCGGGAAAGTCACGTGCGATTGTGGCCGTTCGCATAGGCGCTGCGGTGGGTTACGGGGTCGCGGGGCGCACGGACGGGGGCGTGGCTCGGGGGTCGGTGCTGGGTGCTCGGTGCTGGGATTGCGGCGGGCTCGGGAAGCAGACGCTGCAGGCCTACGGGCGGGCCGGCACCCAAGGGTCGCAGGCTTCCACCGCAAGCCGCCGATAGCCCTCGGCGTTGCCGGACACCACGGTCAGGCAGTGCCTGGAGGCGGTCGCGGCGATCAGCGACTCGACGGCCGGCACGTCCTGGATGGCCAGCGGCGCCCAGGCCTCGGCCACCCGCTGGTCCACCGGCAGGATAAAGGCCGAAAAGCGCGCGGTCAGCTCGATCAGCCACGCGTCGGCCTGCCCGGTCAGCGCGGCGTCCTGGGTGCTCAGCGCGCGCAGCTCCCCCAGGGTCAGGGCGGAGATGTAAACCCGGGAGCGGCGCCGCCGCCGCAGGAAGTCGACGACGGCGGGGGCCGGGCTTTCGCGCCTGAGCTCGACCACGACGTCGGTGTCCAGCAGCAGCCCGCGGGCCCGCCGCGGTCCGGAAGCTGCTGCCGGCGCCTGCGCGGCTGCGGGAGTCCGAGGTGTCGGCGCGGCCGGCGCCTGCGCGGCTGCGGGGGCTTTCACTGTCGGCACGGTCCGCGTGGTCATTGTGCCGCGGCGATGTCGTGCTGCTGCCCGCGGGCCTGCCGTGCGGCATCCAGCAGGAAGTCCACGAAGGCCTCGCGCGCTGCCGAAACCTGTTCGTAGTCGGCCAGGCTCAAGACCTGGAGTTGCGGGGAGGGAGGGATGTCCATGGCAGCCGGCGCCGGGCGCCGCGTCCTTTCGCGTGCTCTTGCCCGCATCGGTAGCCAAGGGCTGATGCAGGCCGCTTCGTCATCCGAACCACCCAACGAGCGTGGGGTTGGTATGTGGCCAAGTCGGAGCTTGGCGGCCACAGTTCTTGAAGCTGTTGGCAGTATAGCCAGACCGGCCGCCTGACCATCGGAGACCGCGGTCACATCGCGTAACAGGGAACCCCGGCGTCGAGCGGCTGCCCCTTTTCGCGAAAATGTCGGTGCCGGACGGTAGACCTATAACTGCCGGCAGGCACCGGCTGGCGGCGGGATATCGTTGGGGGGACCCGCCGCCGGCCGGGTTGGCACCTGCGCACCTGTTTGAAGGAGGCACCGTGTTTCTGCTCGACTCCGAAGTCGACGGGGCTGACCGCGACCTGGTCTACACAGCCAGCGACCTCGTCGTTGCCGCCCAGTGCGAGTACCAGCTGCTGCGCAAGCTGGACGAGAAGCTGGGGCGCTCCCCCGTGGCGGATTTTGGCCGCGACGAGATGCTCGAGCGCACGGCGGAATTGGGCGATCTGCACGAACACCGGGTCTTGCAGCACTTCCGCGACACCTTCGGCGCCGGCGTGGTGGAGATTGCCGAGACCCGCAGTTACACCCGGCAGGATTTGCAGGCCAAGCACGACGAGTCGATCGCGGCGCTGCGCTCCGGCGCGGACGTGGTGTTCCAGGCGTCCTTCTTCGACGGCCGGTTCCATGGACGGTCCGATTTCCTGGTCAAAACCCACGACGACGGCGGGGCTGCCGCCTACGCGGTCTATGACACCAAGCTTGCCCGCCACGCCAAGGTCACTGCGCTGCTGCAGCTGGCCGCGTACGGAGACCAACTCCTGGCAGCCGGCATCGCCGCGGATCCCAGGGTGACGCTGGTGTTGGGCGACCGGCGGCACAGCAACCACAGCCTCACCGACCTGCTGCCGGTCTTCCGCGAACGCCGCACCAGGTTCCTGAACCTCGTCACCGCACACCGCGAACAGCCGGACCCGGTCCGTTGGGGGAATGAAAGGGTCACCGCCTGCGGGCGCTGCAACTACTGCGCCGAACAGGTTGAGCTGCACCGGGACCTGCTGCTGGTCGCGAACATGAGCACGCTGCGCCGGCGCAAGCTCCGCGCGGCCGGAATCTTCACCATCGACCAATTGGCCGCCCTGGAACTTCCACCCGGTGACTCACCCGACGGCGCGCTGGCCCGGCTCCGCGACCAGGCAAGGATGCAGACCGGATCCGCCAAGCCGGACGGCCGCGTGACCTACCGGAAGGACGGCGCGGAACACGAGGTTTCGTACCGCGTGCTGGAGCAGCACACGCTGTCCCGCCTGCCTGCGCCCGACCCCGGCGACATCTACTTCGATTTCGAGGGCGACCCGCTGTGGCAGGACGAGGACGGCGTGTGGGGCCTGGAGTACCTTTTCGGCGTGGTGGAAAACCCGCCGGCTGCCGGCACGGCCCCGCCGTTCAAGCCCTTCTGGGCGCACAGCCGCGCCGGCGAACGGCAGGCGCTGGCGGACTTCCTGGAGTATATCGCCGATCGGCGGCGCCGGTATCCGGGGATGCACATTTACCACTACGCCAACTACGAGAAGGCTGCATTGCGCCGGCTGTCGCTGCAGCATCTGGTGGGTGAGGAAGCCGTGGATGATCTGCTGCGCGAGGGCATCCTGGTGGACCTCTACGACACGGTCCGGCACAGCCTGCGGATCTCGGAAAACTCCTACAGCATCAAGAAGCTCGAGCCCTTGTACATGGGAGACAACCTGCGGTCCGGCGACGTCAAGGACGCCGGAGCCTCCGTGGTCGCGTACGCCCGCTACTGTGCGGCCCGGGACGCCGGCAACGAGGCCGAGGCAGACACGGTCCTGAAAAGCATTGCGGACTACAACGAGTACGACTGCCTCTCGACGCTGGAACTGCGCAATTGGCTCCTGCGGTTGGCGGCCGGGCGCGGAGTCGTGCCGGGGCACGCGGCCGCCCCCGCGGCGGCCGCTGCCTCCGCCGGCAGTGGGACGTTGGCCGCCGACGACGAGCCGTTGCCGCCGGAGGAGCGGCGGCTGCAGGACTACGTCGAGGCTGCCGCCGACAGGGCCGCCCGCCGCAACGAGACGCTGTCCGACGATGAACAGGCCGTCGCCATGGTCGCGGCCTCGGTCGGCTACCACCGGCGGGAAGCGAAGCAGTACTGGTGGGCGCATTTCGACCGGCTCGACGCCCCGATGGAGGACTGGGCGGATACCCGCGACGTCTTCACCGTGTATTCCGCGCGCGTCGTTTCCGGGTGGGAGAAGCCGACGCCGCGCAGCAACCCGGTCCGCGTGCTGCGGCTTACCGGGAGGCTGGCGCCCGGATCCACCATCAAGGAAGGCAGCCTGCTCTGCCGGCTCTACGACCAGCCCTTCCCGGCGTTTCTCTGCGACCAGAACGACGGCGTCAAGCACCGCGCGTTCTGTTTCGGCGCGGAGGTGCTGGAACTGGGTGCCGACGGGGAGAAGGACACGCTTCTGGTGAAGGAGCGGCTGCCCCGCGGTGCCGACGAGTACAACGAGCCGCCGGTGGCGCTCACCCCCGACCAACCGCTGCCCACCAGCTCCATCCGGCAGGCCCTCGCAGACCTGGCCGCTGCGGTTGCCGGCACACTGCCGGGCTTCCCGGCCGACCCGGCGCTGGACCTGCTGCGCCGGCGCCCGCCGCGACTGGCAACGCTGGCGCGGCTGCCCGAGGTCCAGGACCACCCGGACGGCTATGTGGACGCCATCACCGCCGCCGTCGCAGATCTGGACGATTCCTACCTGGCGGTCCAGGGACCGCCGGGTACCGGCAAGACCTACGTCGGTTCGCACGCCGTCGCCCGGTTGGTGGCCCGGGGCTGGAAGGTCGGTGTCGTCGGCCAGTCGCATGCTGTGGTGGACAACATGCTGCGCGCGGCCATCGAGAAGGCCGGCGTGCCGCCGGAAGTCGTTGCCAAGAAACCCAACGGCGACCATGACCTGCCGTGGCCCAACCGGAGTACGGACGACGTGGCCCGGTTGCTCGCTTCCCCGGGGGGCGCGTTGATTGGAGGCACGGCATGGACCATGACGGGGTCTGCTGTCCCGCCGAAGTCGTTGGATCTGCTGGTCATCGATGAAGCCGGCCAGTTCTCGCTGGCCAACACGCTGGCCGTCTCCCGGGCCGCCAGGCGCCTGCTGCTGCTGGGTGATCCGCAGCAGCTGCCCCAGGTCACCCAGGGAACGCATCCGGAACCGGTCGACGAGTCGGCGCTCGGGTGGCTCTCCGACGGCCATGCCACGCTGCCGCCGGAGCTGGGCTATTTCCTCGCCCTGAGCTGGCGCATGCACCCGGACCTGTGCCGTGCCGTCTCCGTCCTGGCCTACGAGGGGCGGCTCAAGTCGGCGCCGGCCGCCGCGCTGCGGCAGCTGGAAGGAGCTCCGCCCGGGGTGGAATGCGTGTACGTGAACCACCACGGGAACGCGACGTCGTCGCCCGAAGAGGCCGCCGAGGTACTGGCCCAGGTCCGCCGGCATCTGGGCCTGCCCTGGCGCGCGGACGGCACGGCCCGGCCGCGCCCCCTGGCCGGAACGGACATCCTCGTGGTGGCACCCTACAACGCCCAGGTCCAGCTGATCCGCTCCGTGCTGGACGGCGCAGGACTGGCAGAGGTCCGGGTAGGCACGGTGGACAAGTTCCAGGGCCAGGAAGCGCCGGTCGTGATCGTTTCCACCGCCGTGTCAGCCGCGGCCGAGGCGCCGCGCGGCATGGAATTCGTGCTGAACCGGAACCGCAACAACGTCGCCGTCTCGCGCGGACAGTGGCGGGCGGTCATCGTGCGCTCGCGCGCCCTGACCGACTACTTGCCCGCCCGGCCCGCCGGCCTGGAGGAGCTGGGTGCCTTCGCGGGGCTCTGCGACTGCGCGGATTGACCCCCACCGCGCCCGCTCTCTGGAGGTGAAAATGTCGTCTCAGGGGGCAAACCGCCCGTCGGGCTGCGGATGCGGGGCTACGTCAGTGGCGAAATTCGCTACGGTGCCAGCCTCGGTCATGTTTGAATGAGGATTGGCAGCTTGGCGGGCCAACCACCCGTTGTCCGTGCCGGCTGGAAGTGTGCACTGAGTAGTTTTCCGCACAGTAATTCCGACGAGAGGAAGAACATGAGCAAGTACGAACTGCCCCAGCTCGACTACGATTACGCGGCCCTCGAGCCGCATATCTCGGCGAGGATCATGGAGCTGCACCACTCCAAGCACCACGCCACCTACGTGGCCGGCGCGAACACCGCGCTGGAGCAGCTGGCCGAGGCCCGTTCCAAGGGCGAATTCGGCAACGTGCCCAAGCTGTCGAAGGACCTGGCGTTCCACTTGGGCGGCCACACCAACCACTCGATCTTCTGGAAGAACCTCTCCCCGGAAGGCGGCGACAAGCCCACCGGAGAGCTGGCCTCCGCCATCGATGAGTACTTCGGCTCCTTCGACGCGTTCCGCGGCCACTTCGGCGCCGCCGCGCTGAGCCTGCAGGGCTCGGGCTGGGCCGTGCTGGCCTACGAACCCCTGGGCGGCAACCTGGTCATCGAGCAGCTCTACGACCAGCAGGGCAACATCCCGGTGGGCACCATTCCGCTGCTGATGCTGGACATGTGGGAGCACGCCTTCTACCTCGACTATGTCAACGTCAAGGCCGACTACGTCAAGGCGTTCTGGAACATCGTCAACTGGGCCGACGTCGCAGCCCGCTTCGACGCCGCCCGCGCCGGCGCTTCCGCGCTGATCACCCCGGCCAAGTAACACTGCCGGCCGTGCTCGGGCACGGGAGATAACTCAGGCACCGCCGCTGGGCCGGACAACCGGCCCAGCGGCGGTGCCTCGTCGTTGAGAGGTCCGTTTGTATCAAGGACTTCCTTTCACCGAACCGATGCAGAAGGATGAAGGCATGATGTTCGAACACGACGACGCGGTCCTTGAGCTCAGCGACGAGCAATCGTGGATGCTGCTGGAGAGGACGAAGCATGGCCGCCTCGTCCTCACGGCCGCCGGGGAGACCGACATTTTCCCCATCAACTATGTTGCGCGCGATGGCAGGCTCGTCCTGCGCACGGCGCCGGGCACCAAGCTGGCCGAATTGACGATCAACGACCAGGTCTTGTTCGAGGCCGACGGCATCAGCAGCGAAGAAGCATGGAGCGTCGTCGTCAAAGGCACGGCCCGCGTACTGCAGGACCAGGAGGACATCGCGGCCGCGGAAGCACTGCCGGTCGAGACCTGGATCCCGACCCTTAAGGATTTCTATGTGGAAGTGAAGCCGGCCAGCATCGGCGGACGCCACTTCAAACTGGGTCAACAACCCGAACGTTTTTAGCCACGGCAAAGGCCCGGTCCGGGTGGTCGCGCTGCGCGGGTGCGCATCGCTAAACCACTCCCGACCGGGCCTTCGTCTTGCTCAGCGGTAGTTGCTCATTCAGTGGCCGACGCTGGCAAGGATCTCCTCGAAGCTTTTGGATTCGACGCCGCCGCGGCCGCGCTCGGTCACCGGCGCGCCCTCCACCAGGTCAACCAGTTCGGCGGCCGCCCGGTCCGAGCGCTCGGACAGTCCGCCGGTTCCCGCCTCACCGGCACCCCAGTCCTCCGGTGCGGCAAAGACCGTGGTTTGTACCGTGCGGGCACGGAGGTAGCTGAACAGCGGACGGACGGCGTAGTCCAGGGCCAGCGAGTGGCGGGCGCTGCCACCGGTGGCGCCCATCAGCACCGGCTTGCCGGCAAGCGCGCGCGGCTCGACCACATCGAAGAAGGACTTGAACAGCCCGCTGTAGGAGGCGCTGAAGACCGGGGTCACCACGATCAGCGCATCGGCTGCCACGGTTGCCTTGAGCACTTCGTCCAGCTTCGGCGCGGCGTAGCCGGTCACCATGTTGTTGGCGATATCGACGGCGTAATCGCGCAGCTCCACCAGTCGAACCTCGGCCTCGACGCCCTTCAGGCGGAACTGGTCCACGGCAGAGGCCGCCAACTGGTCAGCCAGCATACGGCTCGAGGACGGAACGCCGAGTCCGGCGGATATAACAACGATCTTGCGCTCTGACACTGAGACCCTCCTGGTTTGTTCATGCAATCGCATCTAGATGGGTCAACCAAGGCACCGCGAAGATTATTCCGGGACCCGGGACTGCAGGGGCAAGGCCGCCTCAACCCTAGCCAGCCCCCGTCCAAGAGGGCTACCGTGGCACCCACCACCCGTGACTTTCGGATCAGAGGAATCCCCATGAGCAGCAATCGAGCAGTGGCTTACAAGGAACCCGGCAAGGTCGAAGTGATCGACATCGACTATCCAAGTTTCACGCTCAAGGATGGTCCGGGGGTCCACCCGGACAACGTGGGCCGGCAGGTATCGCACGGAGTCATCCTGCGCACCGTTGCCACCAACATCTGCGGCTCCGACCAGCACATGGTCCGGGGCCGTACTACTGCCCCGAAGAACCTGGTCTTGGGCCATGAAATCACCGGCGAAGTCGTCGACGTCGGCTCCGACGTGGAGTTCATCAAGGTCGGCGACATCGTCTCCGTCCCCTTCAACATCGCGTGCGGACGCTGCCGGAACTGCAAGGAGCGGAAGACCGGCATCTGCCTGAACGTGAATCCCGAGCGCCCGGGCAGCGCCTACGGCTACGTGGACATGGGCGGCTGGGTGGGCGGCCAGGCCGAGTACGTGCTGGTCCCCTACGCCGACTGGAACCTGCTGAAGTTCCCGGACAAGGACCAGGCGCTCGAGAAGATCATGGACCTGACCATGCTCTCCGATATCTTCCCCACCGGCTTCCACGGCGCCGTCACCGCCGGGGTGGGGGTTGGCTCCACCGTGTACATTGCCGGAGCGGGGCCCGTGGGGTTGGCCGCCGCCGCCAGTGCCCAGTTGCTGGGCGCCGCCGTCGTGATTGTCGGGGACATGAACGAGGGCCGCCTTGCCCAGGCGCGCAGCTTCGGCTGCGAAACCGTGGACGTCTCCCAAGGCCATCCCAGGGACCAGATTGAGCAGCTTTTGGGCGTCCCGGAGGTGGATTGCGGCGTGGACGCGGTGGGTTTCGAGGCCCGCGGGCACGGCAAGGACGCCCAAGAGGCGCCGGCCACCGTGCTGAACTCGCTGATGGAGATCACTGCGGCCGGCGGGGCGCTGGGCATCCCGGGGCTGTACGTCACCGGCGATCCGGGCGGGATCGACGAGGCCGCGCAGAAAGGCTCACTCTCGCTCTCGCTGGGCACGGGCTGGGCCAAGTCGCTGTCTTTCACCACGGGACAGTGCCCGGTGATGAAGTACCACCGCGGCCTGATGATGGCCATCCTGCATGACCGGGTGCAGATCGCGAAGGCCGTGAATGCCACGGCAATCCCCTTGGAGGACGCGCCGAAGGGCTATGCGGAGTTCGACGCCGGTGCCGCCACCAAATACGTGCTCAACCCCAACGGTTACATCAACTAGGGCCCCGCGACGGGCCTCGGATTTAGGAGCAAACATGGACACCGTCACCCTGGAAGACGCCCGCCGGGTCATTGCCGCCGCCGAGGCCAAAGCCGCCGACATCGGCCAGCCGATGAACATCGCCGTGGCCGATGCCGGCGGGAACCTGGTCTCGCATGTGCGGATGGACGGGGCGTGGCTGGGCAGCATCGACATTTCGATCAACAAGGCCTTCACCTCGCGGGCGTTCGACATCCAGACCAAGGACCTGGGCGACAACTCGCAGCCGGGCAACCAGTTCTACGGCATCCATGCCAGCAACCACGGCCGGATCATGATCTTCGCTGGCGGCATCCCGCTCTCCCGCGACGGCCAGGTGGTCGGTTCCATCGGCGTCAGCGGCGGCTCCGGGGAGCAGGACCAGTCTGTGGCGGAGGCCGGAGCGGCGGCACTCTAGCCCGGGGCTTTTCAGCGGGCGCGCCCGATTCCCGGCGTCGCCGCCTGCCGGACCGGCCGACCGGCTGCGCGGGCATCGTCTCCGGCGTCGACGCCGGACTTTCGGCCTGGGCCGGATCGGCCCGGCCGCCCCTCCTACTGCTTGTTGCGGTCATCACTGCGCGCATCCGCGGCTGCCGCCATCTGCGCCACGATCCGCCTGCGCAGATTTTCCAGGCGAGCGCGAGGTAGCGGCTTGGACGCCCACAGGGAGTTCCGGCGCGCCGTGGTATCGGTCACCGCCGGGAGCGCAATTGGGCTCCGAGCCTCCCACAAACACCGGCAGGACGGGCGGAAATCGCCGCCAGACCGCACTTCTGGTGACAAGGAACACGGATAACGAATTTGTAACGCCGCGTGTCGCTCCGGTAATTTTGAATTTGTTCCTATCTATCTAGGTAGGCATCCGGTCCGCCCGTCTAACCCTGCCAGCGGACCGGAAGAATCGAGCTTTACATCGAAGGCAGGGGCGGAGGAACCACTTACGGTGCTTGGGGGCACCTCGGGGTGAAGTCCTCACCGGTACAAGTCCAACTCTGGAATCCGACTGCCGGCAGGACCGAGTGAACTCTCGCTCGAATCCGACAGCTAACTTCGCAGGCGCAAGAGAGGAAACCCTGTGAACAACCCTGTGCGCGGTCGTCGCCGTTCCGACACCCCCACGAAGTCCCTGTCCAAGATCTCGCGTTCCGCTCTGGCGAAGATCACCCGTTCCAGCGAGGGCTCCCCTGCCCGCCGCGAAAAGGAAGCATCCCCGGCGGCCTACTCCCTCGCCCGCAAGACCGGCCTGGCTGCCGTTGCCGCCGGCATCTTGGCCGCGGCAGTGGTCCCGGTGGCCCAAGCCGGCGGCACTACCGGTGTTGGTTCCGACCGCGCCTCCGAGCAAAGCCCCGTGCAGATTCAGGCGGCCAAGGAGGCCGAACTCGGGTTTGACCGGGCCAAGGTAGCCAGCAAGGCTACGCCGGAGGAAGCCCAGGTTGCCGCCGCGGCCGCCGACAAGAAGAAGGCCGACGAAAAGGCAGCGGCCGCCAAGAAGGCCGAGGCCGAGAAGAAGGCGAAGGCCGAAGCTACGGCCAAGAAGGAAGCTGCCGCCAAGAAGGCTGCCGCGGAGAAGAAGGCGAAGGCTGCGGCCGCAGCCAAGAAGGCCGCCGAAGCAAAGGCGAAGACCGCCGGCTTTGCGACCGGCAAACTGGCCGCTCCGATCCCGAACATGAACCAGACCTCCGGCTTCGGCTACCGCCAGAACCCGATCACCGGGGCTGCCGGCGAGCTGCACACCGGCATTGACTACGCCATGGCCTGTGGCACCCCTGTCCATGCGGCCGACGGCGGCAAGGTCGTCGAGGCTGGCTGGCAGGTTGGCGGCGGCGGCAACCGCATCGTGGTTCAGCACGGCAGCGGCCTGAAGACCACCTACAACCACCTGCAGTCGATCGGCGTTTCGCTGGGCCAGAAGGTCGCCAAGGGCCAGGCCATCGGCCAGCTGGGCACCACCGGCAACTCCACCGGCTGCCACCTGCACTTCGAGGTCGTCAAGGACGGTCAGCTCGTGGATCCGGCCGGCTGGCTCTAACCCACTTTTGACGACGGCGGAGCTTCCGCCACCGACAACGGCGATGCCACGCGGCATCGCCGTCGTCGTTAAGGGCCGGTCAGGCGAAGGGCTGCGACACCCTGTCCAGGGCGGCAACTTCGTCGGCGGTCAGCTCGACATGTGTGGCGGCCATCAGGTCCGGCAGCTGTTCGGGCGTGCGGGCGCTGGCCAGCGGAGCGGTAATGCCGGGCTTAGTCAGCAGCCAGGCGAGCGCGGTCGTCGTGAGAGAGATGCCGCGCGACTGGGCGACGGTCTCCAAGGCGTCCACCACGGCGAAGCCCTCGGTCGTGAGGTAATCACGGAGCATGCCGCCGCGCGGGCTGCTGTCGGCGTCATCCGTCGAGTGGTACTTGCCGGACAGGAAACCGGAAGCGAGCGAGAAGTACGGGAAAACCGAGAGGTTGTGTTCCCGGGCCAACGGAGCGTAGCCCTGTTCGTAGTCTTTGCGGGCCACCAGGTTGTAGTGCGGCTGCAGCGCGACCGGCAGCGCAAACCCGTTCTGCTGCGCGATGTTCATCCACTCGGCGATCCGCTCCGGGGACAGGTTGGACAAGCCGATCTGGCGGACCTTGCCTTCTCTCACCAGGGCGTCGAAGGCGGCGGCTGCCTCAATCAACGGGGTGCCCTCGTCGTCGTAATGGGCGTAGTACAGGTCGATGTATTCGGTGCCCAGCCGCTGCAGCGAAGCCTCGGCGGCAGCAGCCACGTTCACCGCAGACAGCCCCTGGAGCTCCGGATGACCCCCGACCTTCGTGGCGATGACGACCGATTCGCGGTTATTCCGGTCCGCCATCCAGCGGCCGATGATCTCCTCCGATTCGCCCCCGCGGTTTCCCGGAACCCACGCGGAGTAGCTGTCCGCCGTGTCGATGAAGTTGCCGCCGGCCTCGGTGAAGGCATCCAGCACCTGCTGTGAACCGGACTCGTCCGAGGTCCAGCCGAAGGTGTTGCCGCCCAGAGCGAGCGGGTAGATCTTGATGTCCGAAGTGCCGATCAAGCGCATCGAAGGTCCTTTCGAAGGTCAGGGGCGGCCTTCGCATGCCGCTTACGTTTAACCTAGCAGCGGCGGACGCGTTCCCCGGACGCGGGAACGGCGCAGCCTGGCTGGCCGGGAGCCCCGCCGGGCCGTACCTCGCTCCCCTAGACTTTACGCATGGCCGACTCGCTGACCCCGCAGCAGCGCAGCGCCAACATGGCCAAAATCCGCGGCAAAAACACCAAACCCGAGCTGTTGGTCCGGAAACTGCTGCATGCCAAGGGATACCGCTACCGCCTGCATGGCAGCGCAGGCGGCGGGAAACTGCCGGGCAAACCGGATCTGGTCTTCGCCGGACGGCGGAAAGTGATCTTCGTCAACGGCTGCTTCTGGCATGCCCATGACTGCAGGGTCGGCCGGCATGCGCCGAAGTCCAACGCCGGCTTCTGGGAGGCCAAACGGACGCGTACGGCTGCCCGCGACGAAGCCCAACGGTCGGCGCTGCAGGCGGCCGGCTGGCAGGTCCTCACCGTCTGGGAGTGCGAGTTCAAGAAGGCCGGCGATCTGGCCGCGCTTGAGGACAAGCTGGTCGCTTTCCTCGCCTGAGCCGGACCGCCGAGCCGAGAGCCCCTCCGCCCGCGGGCAGAATCCGGGGTGAAGGGGCTCTTGGCCAAGGGGACGCGGCCATGGGGCCGCCGTCGGGGTTGGGTCAGACGTGAGTGGGGGCAAACATCTTCAGCAGTGTCTCGACGACGACGACGTTCGGTCCCTCGGCGGCGAAGCTTTCCCGGAGTGCGGGGCCGACATCCTCCGGCGCCACCCTGCGTGCCGGCACGCCAAAGGCCTGTGCCAGGGCCACGAAATCCGGCCGCGCCAGTTCCGTTGCCGTCGCCCGGCCGAACGTGCCTTCCATATACTCGCGCAGGATGCCGTAGCCGCCGTCGTCCACAATCAGCCAGGTGACCGGCAGGTCATGCTGCCGGACGGTGGCCAGCTCGCTGATCGAATACATCGCCGAGCCGTCGCCGGAGACGGCCAGCACGCGGGCTGGCTTTCCTTGGCTGGCCAGGCCGACGCTGCCGCCGATGGCGCCGGGAAAACCGTAGCCCAGGCCGCCGGCGCCCTGGGCCGAGTGGAACTCGCCGTCGCGCGAGTCCCAGCAGCTCCAGGCCCAGTACGCGGAGATGGTCATGTCCCAGAAGGTTTGCATGTCGTCCGGCACGGCCTCGCGGATGTCCGCCATGAAGGTCCGCTCCTTGGCCAGGTCCTGGCCGTCCAGGCGGGCCTGGACCTTGGCCAGCGTGTCCTTGACCAGCTGCTCGGGCGTCTGGCCATGCCAGTCGGGTCCGTTACCCGGATTGCCGGAGAGGGCTGCGTCCAGAGCCTGCAGTGCCTGGCCGGCGTCAGCGCGGATTCCCAGCGCCGGACCGTTGGATTCCAGGACGCGGGGTTCGGCGTCGATCTGGATGATTCGGCCCCGCGGTTCCATGGTGAAATAGTTGCTCGTCACTTCCCCCAGCGACGAGCCCACGACCAACAGGACGTCCGCATCTTCGAGGAGGTCGGTGACGTACCGGTCCTCGACCCAGGACTGCAGCGAGAGCTCGTGGTTCCACGGGAACGCGCCGTTGCCGCCCGGCGAACAGACGACCGGGGCACGCAGCTTTTCCGCGATGGAACGCAGCCACGGTTCGGCCTTGCCCCGCCGGGCGCCGCCGCCGGCGATGATGGCCGGCCGCTTGGCCTCGGAGAGCCAGTGCACGGCTTCCTTGACCAGCTCGGTCCGCGGCGGGTTGTCGAATGCCTCGGCCAGCGCGTCCTCGACCGGCGGCACCATGATCGGGTCCAGCAGCACGTTCTGCGGAACCTCCACCCAGACCGGCCCCTGCGGCGACGAAATGGCTTCGGTCCATGCGTCCTGGATGGCCGACGGGATGCCGGACGCGTGCTGGATCAACCGCTGGCTCTTGGTGACGTTGGCGGCCGAGGCCTTCTGGTCGTCGAGCTGGTGCAGCATGCCCTTGCGGCGTGCGCCCAAACCTTCAAGCGGAATCTGGCTGGCAATGACCACCATCGGCACGCCGGTGGCGTAGGCCTCCTGCAGCCCGGCCAACGAGGTCAGGGCGCCGGGGCCGGTGGAGAGGAACAGCACGCCGACCTCGCCGGTGGCACGCGAGAACCCGTCCGCCGCGAACGCGGAGTTGTTCTCCACCCGGGAGGAGACGAAGCGCAACGAAGAACGGGACAAGGCGTCGAACAATCCCAAGGCATGCTGCCCCGGAATCCCGAACACCGTCGTCGCGCCCAGGGCGCTGAGGGTTTCGACGACGAGGTCCCCGCCGTTGCGGACGGCCGGTTCCGCCGGTGCCGCTGCGGTGGAGGGGGCTTTCCCTGCTGCTGTCATTCGAAGGACTCCTGATCCGATCCGTCGCCGCTGCCGACGGTGGCGCCCGCGCGCTTCAGCGCCTGGGCGCTGTAGCCATTGCCGGACCCGCCTGCCGCGGTGTCGGCCATCAGCGAGACTAGTTCGTAGGCCACGTGGCTGCCGGCGACCCCTGTCATTTCCGCGTGGTCGTAGGCGGGGGCCACTTCCACGACGTCGGCGCCGACGAGGTTCATGCCGCGGAAGCCGCGGATGATTTCCAGCAGCTCGCGGCTGGTGATGCCGCCGGCCTCCGGGGTTCCGGTGCCGGGTGCGTGGGCCGGATCCAGCACGTCGATGTCGACCGAAATATAGAGCGGGGTGTCGCCGATCCGGTCGCGCAGCTTGGCCACCACGTCGCGGACACCCTCGTAGTAGACGTCCGAGCTGGTGACAATGCCGAAGCCGAAACGATGGTCGTCGTCGAGGTCCTTCTTGCCGTAGAGCGGGCCGCGAGTGCCCACGTGGCAAATCGCCTCGGTGTCCAGGATGCCTTCCTCCACCGCGCGGCGGAACGGGGTGCCGTGCGTGTACTCGGCCCCGAAGTAGGTGTCCCACGTATCGAGGTGCGCGTCGAAATGCAGCATGGCGACCGGGCCGCCGGCACGCTCGGCTGCCGCGCGGAGCAGCGGCAGCGCGATGGTGTGGTCACCGCCGAGGGTGACCAGCTTGGTGCCGGAGGCGGTCAGGTCGAGGGCGTTCTGCTGAATGGTCTCGATGGCCTCGTTGATGTTGAACGGGTTCACCGCCATGTCGCCGGCGTCGGCCACCTGGACCTCTTCGAACGGGCTGAGGTCCCACGCGGGGTTGTACGGCCGCAGCAGCCGCGACGCCTCGCGGACGTGGTTGGCGCCGAACCGGGCGCCGGGACGGTAGGACACGCCTGAATCGAACGGAACCCCGACGACGGCGATGTCCGCCTGCTGCACCTGGTCCAGGCGGGGCAGCCGGGCGAAGGTGGCGGCTCCGGCGTACCGCGGGATGCGGGACGAATCGATCGGGCCGAGATGGCCGTTGGCTTCCACACGAAGCTCTTCCATGGTTCTCCTCTAAGGGGCGCGGGCGGCAGGTAAGTTGCGGATCCCAAGCGGCGCGACGCATGCGGGGTGCGATCGCTCGCGTGGTTGCCTTATGTGCAACATCTGTTGCCTGTGATGTTATTTGTGGTGGGGGTAACAGTCAAGACCGCAGGCCGGGCGGCCCGGGAACTAGCGCGCGGCACGGACGCGACCGCGGCAGGGGAAACCACCTCGCGGCAGGGGCAACGGGAACTAGCGTGCGGCCGCCGGGACCAGCGTCCAGGTGACGATGGCCTCTTCGTCGGTCTCGTTAATCCAGGTGTGCGGCTCCCGCCCGGAGAAGGAAATGGTGTCGCCGGCGTCGAGTTTGTAGCGTTCTGAGGTAAAGATCAAGGTAATGCTCCCCGCGATCACATGAAGGACATCCACGTCGCAGTCCACGGAGTAGAGATCGGCTTCCCCGCGGCCCCGCGGCTCGATCACGGCGCGGATGATCTGCAGCCGGCGCTCGTGCCGGGCGGTCAGCAACTCCTCCTTGATGCCTTCGCCGCCCAGGTTGATCCGCGGCCCCTCTCCCGCGCGCGAGACATGCGTTTCCGGCATCGAGAAAAGGTCCCCGATGGAGATGGACAGCACCTGGCACAGGGTGACCAGCGATGCCACCGACGGCGAGGTCAGGTCGCGCTCCACCCGGCTGAGGAATCCCTTGGTGAGCCCCGTCGAATCCGCCACCTGTTCGATGGTCATGCGCTGGCCTTGGCGTGCGGCGCGGATCCGCGATCCGATGGCCACCGGGTCATTGCTGGGTTCGACTGGCAGTGCCTTCACTGATCATCCTTCTCGGTGCAGAGTTAAGGGAAGCGGCGTGCAGTGGCAGGGAAATAGCCCCGGCCGAAACCGGGGCAGCCTGCCGAGTTGACCTGTGCCCCGTGCCACATTTAGCTTAACACTCAACACTTGTTGCCTCACAGGCAATTTTCCGCATGTCGCCCGCACTATCTTCATTCCCCTTGGAGTCCCCCATGGACAGTCAAATCGTCAACGTCGTCATTGTGGTGGCCTATCTGGCCGCCATGCTGCTCTTCGGGTGGTGGGGCAAATCCCGCACCAAGAACACCAGCGACTATCTGGTGGCCGGCCGCCGCCTCGGCCCCGTCCTCTACACCGGCACGATGGCCGCCGTCGTCCTGGGCGGAGCCTCCACCGTCGGCGGCGTCGGCCTGGGCTACAAGTGGGGCATCTCCGGGATGTGGCTGGTGGTCGCGATCGGCTCCGGCGTGCTGCTGCTGAGCCTGCTCTTCGCCCCGACCCTGCAGAAGCTGAAAATCTACACCGTGGCGCAGATGCTCACGCTGCGGTACGGCGTGCATGCCACCAAGGTGTCGGGCATCGTCATGCTGGCGTACACGCTCATGCTCTGCGCCACGTCCACCGGGGCCTACGCCACCATCATGGTGGTGCTCTTCGGCTGGGAGCGCTGGCTGTCCATCGCCGTCGGCGGCGCCATTGTGCTGATTTACTCCACGGTCGGCGGCATGTGGTCCATCACGCTGGCCGACATGGCACAGTTCATTATCAAAACCGTCGGCGTCTTCCTGCTGATGCTGCCGTTCACCTGGTCAGCCGCCGGCGGCCTGGACGGCATCCGCTCGCGCGTCGATGCGGAGTTCTTCTCGCTGACCGGCATCGGCGTCCAGACCATCATCACCTACTTCGTGGTCTACACGCTGGGCCTGCTGATCGGCCAGGACATCTGGCAGCGCGTCTTCACCGCCCGTAACCCCCGGGTCGCCCGCTGGGGCGGCGCAACGGCCGGCGTCTACTGCATCCTCTACGGAGCCGCCGGCGCCCTGATCGGCATGGCCGCCTCCGTGGCGCTGCCCGCCATCGAAGTCGAGGACGACGTCTACGCAGACGTTGCCATGAACCTGCTGCCCATCGGCATCGGCGGCATAGTGCTGGCCGCGGCCGTGGCCGCGATGATGTCGACGGCGTCCGGCTGCCTGATCGCCGCGGCAACGGTGGCGCGCGCCGACGTGGTGCCATTCGTGGCCTCCTGGTTCGGCAAGCACGTCCACTACGACCACGAGAACACCGAACACGATGTGGCCGGCAACCGGTGGTGGGTCTTCGGACTGGGTGCGGTCTCAATCCTGCTGGCCATCGTGGTGCAGGACGTGGTCGCTGCACTGACCATTGCCTACGACATCCTGGTGGGCGGCCTGCTGGTCGCAATCCTGGGCGGCCTGGTCTGGAAGCGCGGCACCGGCCTGGGCGCCGCGTGGTCGATGGCGGCCGGCACCATCGTCACGCTGACCACCATGATCGTGCTGGAGATCAACGCCGAGGAGCAGTATGCCGGCATTTACGCCAACGAGCCGATCTACTACGGCCTGATCGCCTCCGCGCTGGTCTACGTGGTGGTGTCGCTGCTCACGAAGCCCACCGATGCCGCCGTGCGCCAGGCGTGGGACCGCCGGGTGGCGGGGCAGGCAACGGAGGAAGTCCCGGTCGAGGGCCCCGACGAGGTCGCCACGCGCTGACGCTGGCGCTGGTCCGGTTAGGAGACGACGACGGCGGGGCGGTCCTCAAGGGACCGCCCCGCTTGGGCGTGGATTGCGGAGGCGACTGCGCCCACGGCTTCCAGAGCCTGGGCTTCCTCGAAGCCGCTGGTGCAGACGGCCAGGATGTACGATCCCGGACGGCCTGGTTCTCCGACGAAAGCGACGTCGTGGTGGATCCCTTCTACCCAGCCGGATTTGCTTCCCCACGGCGTACCCGGCGGCAAGGAGCGTGCGATGACCGGGTGTTCCTGGCGCCGCAGCAATCCCAACATAAACTGTGTGCCGGAGTTACTGACGGCCGCACCCGACACGATGGTCTGCATGATGCGCGCCATATCATGCGCGGTTGTTTCATGCGTGTAACCCACGTCCCGGGCTGCATGATCGCTGATCATCCGCTCAAGCTTCGAAGACCGTGCAGAACAGAGGTCCAAGGTTTCTGTCACCGCTTCCATCCCCAGAACTTCCAGCACCATATTCGTAGCGGGGTTGGACGAGGCATAAATCATCCGACCTAATGCTTCGGCAAGCGTCACCTCGCTGCCCGCGGATGGCATACCCTGGTCTTTCTCTTCTTCTTCGAAGGTGAATTCGCCACTCACTGCGCTCGGAAAAGAGTCCTTAACCGGCATTCGTTGGTCCAAGCCAATAACTCCATCTTCTACTGCCCGCATGGCGGCCAAGAGAACGGGCAGTTTGATAGTGCTCGCTGCATAGAAAACCTCATTGGGCCTCCTGCTGGACAACACCGATCCATCCGCTGCCACCGCAAGGTAGGAAATCCGCGGAGCACCATCGCTATAGGGAGAAATCACCGGCATAGCCTCATATTCTCACGTACGACAATGTGCGGGGAGATAATTGCCACATGCTGTCCTCAAGCCGCCTTCTGGCCATACTCGCAGTGTCGCAAACAGGCAGTATTTCCGCGGCTGCTAAGACACTGAAGGTGACGGCGTCGGCCGTCTCACACCAGATTTCAACCTTGGAAAAGCAATTGGACACCAAGCTGATTGAACGCGGTGCCCGCGGCGTATGGCTCACGGCTGCGGGGACCAGACTTGCCGAATACTGCGAGTCGATTGCGGACCTCATGGAACGTGCTGAATTGGAGACTCGTGGCCTTGGGGCCGGGGAACGGGGCTACCTGAACCTGGGCTTCTTTGCCTCCGCGGGTGCCCACCTGGTCCCGGCTGCCTTGTCCGCCTTTATGGAGACCCGCCCAACCGTGAACCTGAATCTCATACCTGGCCAGCCCCCAGAACTGCTGCCCCGGTTGCTGAACGCTGAGTTGGACGTTGCCGTGGTCTTCGACTATTCGGCGTCACCCGATTCCCAGGACGCCTTTGCCGGAATGCCTAAGCTTGAGTACGAACCGCTGCTCATCGATCCGCATTTTCTGGCTGTCCCACCTACTTACAGATCGAACTCAGCCGGCCCGATCGGCATGAACGAACTCTCCGGCGAGCAATGGATAGCCACACAAGGCTCCCATCATGAGGTGCCGCTGGTCGACCGCCTCTGCGCAGCGGCCGGCTTTTCCCCACAAGTTCGGTGCCGCACCGACTACTACGACATCGCCCTGGGACTGGTATCAGCCGGAATAGGATTCGCGCTCCTGCCTGCTTTAAGCCTGGGTCCGGGCGATACCGCTGACCGGCGCGGGGTGCCGCTTCGCCGTGTCGCTACGCAGCATCCGACATCACGGCGAGTGCTCGTAGCCACCCGGAGCGATAACCCGAACCCCCTCGTGCCCGCGTTTTTGGAACATCTGCGTGAGTCGGCCCGGCACCGTATCGCAGACGCCAATCGACTGGTGGCCCTCGTTGATGCATCGTCGCAGTCGAGGACTCGTGCAACTGGGGCAACGGGATTCAGGCCGCGCCGGTGACCGTCGTCTGACGACGGACGGTGCGGCCAGGAGATGCCTCCAGCAACTGCTGATCCCGCAAGACCTCTTGGCCGGCGACAAACACGTGTTCGATTCCCGCAGGCCTTAGCAGGGGCTCTGCAAAGGTTGCTTGGTCGGCAACGCGCTGCGGGTCGAAGACGACGATATCTGCCACGGCCCCCGGGGCCAAGACCCCGCGCCCTGAAAGACCAAAGCGCCGCGCGGGGAGGGCGGTCATCCGATGGACTGCATCCTCCAATGTCAGCACTCCCAGCTCCCGCACGTAGCGGCCAAGCACCCGGGGAAATGTGCCCGCCCATCGGGGGTGCGGCTTTCCCTCCTTGGGAACGCCGTCCGAGCCAATCATGGTGCCAGCATGCGCGAGCACGCGCTGCATGTCCGATTCGTCCATTGAGTGGGAAATGATTGTTACCGCTCCGGCTTCGGTGAGCAGGAGATCTGCCGCATAGTCGACGGGATCCTTGCCCGCTTGCGCCGCGAGCCAAGCGATGGATCGGCCTTGCGCACCGGGATGGCGGGATGCCGCGGCAACGTCGATTTTGTCCCACCCGACGTTGCCCACAGTGTTCTCCCAGCCGGGTTCCCCCTGTTCAATCGACACCCGCATCCGTGCCCGCTGCTCAGGAATCGCCAATCGACTCAACAAGGCGTGGAATCCGCCTTCGGATGCCCAAGGCGGCAGCAGTGCATGCAGCGATGTACTCCCGGCAACGTACGGATAGACATCGCAGGTGACATCCAGCCCCTCCACACGGGCGGCATCCATCATTTCCAAGGTCCGAACCGATTTTCCGTGACTGAGACTTCCGGCAGTCTTGTGGTGGGATACATGCAGGGCGGTTCCTGACTCCCGCGCAATCGAGAATGCTTCCTCGAGAGCTTGTTCGACCCGGCTCATCTCGTCGCGTAGATGCGTGACATAGGGTACGCCCAGCCGGGCCGACACTTGGCCCAACGCGACCAGTTCCCCTGTCTCTGCGTAGGTACCCGGCGGATAAATCAAGCCCGATGACCATCCCGCTGCACCTGCTTTCAAGTTGGCAGCAAGCGAGTAGCACATCGCCTCTATCTCGTGCTCCGTCGCCGGACGCTGGTCAAATCCCATGACCGCTGCCCGTAGCGTCGAATGCCCTAGCAGCGACGCAATGTTGTTGACCCGGCCAATGTCGTCATGTCGTCCAGCGAAACCGGAAAAATTTACTGCTGGATCAGCAGCGCTTCCCAAAAGGGCACAGCAAAATTCGCGCAGACGTGCATCGTTCCGCCCATCAGCGGCGGCCGGAAACATGGACGTGCCGCAATTCCCTGCGATCTCCGTTGTCACTCCCTGACGAACTGCCGCGGTTGCCAAGTCGGAAAGCGCGGCCCCCGTTTCGGGGTCCAGGGCAACGGCATCGGAGTGGGTGTGGACGTCGATGAACCCCGGACTAACCACCATGCCGGAGACATCCACTACAGTGCATGCTTTCCCGTCCACCCCGCTCGGATCAACAACTCTCCCGTCTGCGAAGGCGACATCGGTTTGCCGGGCAGCGGTTCCGGTACCATCCACCAGCAACCCGCCCCGAAGCAGATAAGCCCGGCACATGTCAGTGGACCCTGGCGAGGAATTCGGCGGTTCGTCTGCGGACGGGAGAGTTGAGCACTTGATCTCCCGTGCCCTCTTCGACGATGACCCCGTCTTCCATGAATACGACCCTGTCAGCTACGTTCCGTGCGAAAGACATTTCATGGGTCACCACGACCATGGTCATTCCGGATTTCGCCAGGTCCTGCATGACTGACAGGACTTCCCCGACAAGTTCCGGGTCCAATGCAGATGTCGGTTCATCGAAAAGCATCAGTTCCGGTTCCATCGCCAGGGCACGCGCTATGGCTACCCGCTGTTGCTGGCCGCCCGATAACTGCGCCGGATGGTAGTGCATCCGGTCCTGAAGCCCCACGCTCGTCAGCAATCGTTCCGCCAAAGCTTGGGCCGCCGCCCGCGACTGCCGTTTGACCTGCCAAGGTCCCTCGATCACGTTTTCCAACGCCGTCATGTGCGGAAAGAGGTTAAAGCGCTGAAAAACCATCCCTATACGCTGACGCTGGCGGCGTAGATCGTTGTAGCGGCGCTCCAGCAGAGTGCCATCCGGTTGCACGATGTAGCCCATCAACTCGCCGTTGATGTACACCCTGCCGGAGTCGATGGTCTCCAATTGGTTCAGACACCGCAGCAAGGTGGTCTTGCCGGACCCGGATGGACCAATGATGCAAACGACTTCTCCAGCATCGACCTTCAGATCGATGCCCCGCAGCACCTCCGTATCGCCGAATGTCTTGCGGACCGATTGCACGTTGACGACAGGCTCACTCATGGTTCCTGCAACTTCCCCGGTCGTGGGACGGACAAATTCGTGATTACCTTCGAGCGCAGCGGGGTCCGTCCATCAAACCCCTTTGAATAACGCTTCTCCAGATAGTGCTGCCCGATAGTGGCAACCGTGGTGAGGACCAGGTACCAGATAGAGGCAACGATGAGCATCGAAATCACCTCGAAATTCCCGAGATAGATGCGTTGAACAACGGTCAGTAGGTCCGCGCCCGCGATAATCGAGACCAATGATGAAGTCTTCAGCATCGAGATGAACTGGTTGCCTGTGGGCGGCAAAATGATGCGCATAGCCTGGGGCAGGACGACTCGGCCCATGACGCCACGCTTGGACATGCCCATCGCTTCCGCGGCTTCGCGTTGCCCCTGGTCCACTGAGATGATTCCGGCACGGATGATTTGGGACATGTACGCGCCCTCGTTGATGGCAAGTCCAAGCAGCCCGGCCACGAATGGCGTAATCACTGAGGCTTCCACGCCGAAGAGCTTGGGCCCTCCAAAGGGGACACCGAACTCCAGTCGAGGAAAGATGACCCCCAGGTTGAACCAAAACAACAACTGGACCAGCAGCGGAGTACCCCTGAAAAACCAGGAGAATGCGCCGGCGACGATGCGGAGCACGGGGTTGCGGGAAAGCTGCATTACGGCGACTACCAACCCGATGAGGATTCCAATCACCATGGAGATCACGCTAAGGGCGATGGTGATCCACAGTCCTTCAAGAATGGGCGCCGCCACAATGTAGTTGGCCACCACATCCCAATGGATGTTGGGAGTGACAACCAGAACGTAAATCACCCAGAATCCAAAGAGGCCGGCTGCAGTTCCACCGATCCAGCGGCCCCAGGCGGGCGGCCGTTTGGAGTTGAGGGGCAGGACAGGTGCCACTTCCGGTTGCGCTTCAGACTCGGCCGCGTCAGCTGCCTGCATTGATTTCCGCGCTCTCCACTGCTGCCGCTTTTACGTTGTATTTTTCCAAGAGCTTCTGATACTCACCATTGTCGATCAGTTCTTGAAGCGCCGCTTGGACTGCCTTGGCCAGTTCCATGTTGCTCTTGTCCACGGCCATACCCCAGGGACCGGCTTCGTATTGCTTCTCAAGGACCTCGTACTTGCCGGTCTTGGAAGCCAGCTCCACCGCTACCGGCAAGTCAACCATCGTTCCAATAGCGCGGTCGGTGTCCAGCTGCAGCAGGCCGGTGGGTGCGTCCTCCGATTCGGAGATTTTCATCGGCGTCTCACACTCCGAAGAGGAGTAGTCCTGCAGGATCGCGAGATTGGACGAACCCTTGGCGCCAACAACCGGCTGACCGCACAAGTCCGAAATGTCCTTGATGTCGTCGGGGTTGCCCTTCTTCACCATGATCGCCCCGCCAGCGACGAAGTAATCGATGAAGTTGACTGCCTGACGGCGCTCTTCCGTGTCGCTCATAGAGGAGATGGCAAGATCCCATTGCTTGGACTGCAGTCCCGGGATGAGTCCAGGGAACGATGCGTTGGTAATTTCGAACTCAAGGCCCAGCTGTTCAGCTATCAACTCCGCCAGCTCAGGATCGACGCCGATCAGCTCAGTAGTCCCGTCCTTGTACATTTCCATCGGTGGATAACCCTCCGCCGTGGCAACCTTGAGCACGCCCTTCTCTTTGAGCTCCTCCGGAACCAGGCTGGCAGCACTTGAACCAGCAGGAGTCTCGCCTACCGCTCCAGCCTCATCCGCCCCGCCAGGCGAAGCGGACCGGCCGCATCCTGTCAGCGCCAGCATGGCCACCAAGCCCGCACCGGCTACAACCCTGCCCACTCCGATCAGACGAGTCTTCATTCTCTTCTCCGCTCTTGAGTTCATAGAAAGTCCTCCCGAGGTCAAAACGCCTGCCTACGGGTCCAGCTTCTTCTAACTGCCAAGCATCGTGTCATTCCCCCCGCGGGGAGACAATGAATTTCAGGAATTCGATATCGGGCATCAATTATTTTCAGCGCTCTCCGCGAGGTGAGGGGAGGGGCTGGGCTTTACAGCTACAATGGAGGTTGCGAAGGGGAGTAGCTCCACCGCCGCGCGGTTCACGCGCACTGGGCGTGGAGGCCTGTCGACACACTGGCCAGCGTTAGCGGCCCGGCAGTCCACCTGAGCGCAGGGCAGGTACCGCCTGATCCGCTGCGCCCGGGCGAGCGAGACCTTCGGTCAGTTGATAGTTAACTGACCGGAGATCATCGAACCGTCTCCGGTCCGACTCAGGAGCAGCGTGACAACGAGCCCCGATCCAGCCGGCCCCGACCCCATGGACGCCCAACCCGACGGCAAGGCTTCGCCGTCGAAATCCGACATCCGGCTGTGGCGCCGCTATCTTGCCGACGAACGCGCCGAAGCCGCCATCTACCGCGACCTGGCAAGGCGCCGCGAGGGCGAGGAACGCGAGATCCTGCTGGCCCTGGCCGACGCGGAGGGGCGGCACGAAAAACACTGGCGCGACCTGCTGGGCAAGCATGCCGGGCAAAGGCTGCGGCCGTCGTTGCGCCGGACCGTGCTGCGGTTCCTGGCCCGCAGCTTCGGCTCGGTGTTCGTGCTGGCCCTCGCACAGCGGGCCGAGAGCCGCTCCCCCTACGGCAGTGAGCCTGCGGCGACCGAGGCGATGGCCGCCGACGAACTAATTCACGAAGAGGTCATCCGCGGCCTCGCCACCCGCGGCCGCGCCCGGCTCTCCGGCAACTTCCGGGCGGCGGTCTTCGGCGCGAACGACGGGCTGGTCTCGAACCTGGCACTGATCATGGGTATCGGCGCCACCGGGGTCTCCAGCGGATTCATCCTGTTCAGCGGCTTCGCCGGCCTCCTCGCCGGCGCACTGTCCATGGGCGCCGGCGAGTACGTGTCCGTGCGCTCCCAGCGCGAGTTGCTCTCTGCCACCCGCCCCACCCAGATCACTTTGCAGGCAGCGCCGGACCTGGACCTGAACGCGAATGAACTCGTGCTCGTGTACCGCGCTCGAGGTATGACCCCGGAAGCAGCCGAACACCGTGCCGCCGAGCGGATGGGCTACCTGGACTGCGACTGCGATCCGAGCCTTTCCCTGCAGCCGCCGGAAACGTACATCAACGACTACCAGGAGATCGGCACCGGCTGGAATGCCGCCCTCTCCAGTTTCCTGTTCTTCTCCAGCGGCGCGCTGATTCCGATCCTGCCCTACATCTTCGGCATGCAGGGCACGGCAGCAGTGGTGGTCGCGCTCGTGCTGGTCGGCCTGGCACTGCTGGTGACCGGCGGAATCGTGGGACTGCTGTCCGGGGCCTCGCCGCTCAAGCGTGCCTTGCGGCAGCTGGCGATCGGCTTCGGTGCCGCCCTGGCCACCTACCTGCTGGGTTCCTTGTTCGGCACCACGGCGCTCTGATTCCGCCGGTGGCCCGGCCTGTTCACCCGCCGGCCACCGGACAGAACCCTACCGTTTGTCTCACGGCTTGGTTACCCTGAGGCAAGCGGGGCAACGATGCACCGCCGTCCGCCATGCCGAGGGGGACCATGAGTTGGCCGCCGACCGAAGGCCCGGGCCATGCGCCGGGTGGGGCCCGGCCTGTGCCGGAAGCCGGGACGGAGCAGGCACCGGTCACCTCCGGCTCCGTTGAGCGCCGGAAGCCCGACGCCGACCAGGGGCAGGTCTGGATCAACCCAACGGCGCGGCAGGTGCGCACTCCCGGGCAGCAGCCCGTACTGCCAACGGTCTCGCATGCCCCGCCCGTCCGGCGGGAACCTGACCTCCGGGGCCCGTCACCGTTCGGCAAATTCATGCTGCTGGCCGCCGCTGCGTCGCTGGCGGCGTGGGCCTTCATCTGGATGGCACAGCCAAGTCCCGCCCCGGCGGTGCAACCCGGCGCGGCCGCCGCCCTGAATGGCGTTCCGCTCGACGCCGGCTCCACCGTCAAGGGTCCGGGCCACGGTGGTTTTCCGCCGCCGGGAGTCGACGCCGCGGACGAACCGCTGGGGCTGCCCGTGCCGATCGACGAGGAGAACAAATCCTACGAATTCCTGCCCTCGCCGTCCAAGCAGGACTACCTCGCCTACGACCCGTGCCGCCCGATCCGGTATGTGGTCCGCGCGGCCGACTCCCCCGCGGGCAGCACGGAACTCGTCCATCAGGCAGTGGACCACGTCTCGGAGGCCACTGGCCTGCAATTCATTTACGAAGGGACCACCACCGAAGGGCCCGCCGAGCGGCGCCGGTCCTACCAGCCCGAACGCTACGGCGAGCGGTGGGCACCGGTGCTGATCGCCTGGTCGGACCCGAAGCAAAGCCCGTCCTTGGCCGGTCCGACCATCGGCCTGGGCGGCAGCGGATGGGCGTCGCGGGGCGGGGTTTCCGCTTACGTGTCGGGTCAGATCGAACTGGACACCCCGCAGTTCCGCCAGCTGCTTGGTGCGCCCGGGGGCGACGACGCCGCCCGGGCCATCATCATGCACGAGCTGGGCCACCTGATCGGCCTGGACCACGTTGACGACCCCACCCAGCTGATGTACGCGCAGGCCTCGCACGACATCCTCACCTTTGCCGACGGCGACCTCACCGGCCTGGCGTTGCTGGGCCAGGGCGAGTGCGTGCCCGAGCTATAGAACGTCCAGGGCCTGCTCCACGGTATCCACCAGGTGCACGGCGCCCTCCATGGGCCGCCCCCGCGCCAGCGCCTGCAGCAGCGGCCAGGCCGGCAGTTCCTCGGTCCAGTACTTGCGCCCGACCAGCACCATCGGCGAGAGCGCTTCCGGGGTGGCGTAGTAGTTTTCGCAGGCGTCCTGGAAAATTTCCTGCACCGTCCCGCCGGCGCCGGGCAGGAACACGATTCCGCCGTCGCAGCGCTGCAGCAGCACGGCCTCGCGCAGGGCGTTGCCGAAGTACTTGGCAATGTGGGTGGCAAACAGGTTCGGCGGCTCGTGCCCGTAGTGCCAGGTTGGGATGCCCAGATTCGCGACGCCGGGTCCGGCCCCGGCGAGCACGTCGGCCGCCGCGCGGGCCCAGTCGGTGACGGACGGCCGGAAGCCGGGGACGCCGGCCAGACGGTCCAGCGCGTCGGAAAACTCATCATCCCCGGACGCGGAGAGTCGCGCGCCCAGGTTGGCGGCCTCCATCGCCCCCGGGCCGCCGCCGGTCGCCACGGCATAGCCCTCCCTGGCGAGCAGCCTGCCGAGCCGGGCGGCGCCGTCGTAAATGGTGCTGCCCCGCTCGGCAGCGTGCCCGCCCATCACCCCCACCATCCTCCGGTCGGCGAACACGGTGGAAAACAGCGCCTCCATCGCGTCGCCGATGGCATGGTCGTGCAGGCTTGCCGCGAGGGTGGAGTCCAGGTCGTGGCGGGTCGCGGACCGCGACGACCAGGCGTAGACCTGCGCGTCCAGCGTCCCTTCGTAGGGTCCGGTGTCCAGCCCGCTGTAGAGCTCTGCGGCGGTGTACACCTGGCCGCGGTACGGGTCGAACGGGACGCCGGGCAGCGTGGGAAAGATCAGCGCGCCGTTGCGGTGCAGCCAGTCCTCGGTGGCCGCCTCGAACGTGCACCCAAGGAACACCGAGCCGGCCGGGTCCATGCTGAGCAGGGCCTTTGTGCGGCCGCTGAGGTCCACCGATTGGAAGTGCCAGCCGTTCATCGACGGCGGTCCCCCGTCCGGCCGCGATCGCCAGGTGCGCTGCGGCTCGCCGTCTGGCTGCCGGCCGTCGGGCCCCCCGCCTGGCCGCGGTTCCCTGGATGGCCTCGCAGGGCTGTCGGGCCGTCGTCCGCCGTCGCCCGCAGCCCCGGGTCGCGGAGCCTGGGCGACGAGCCGGTCGAAGTGCTCGAGCGACTCAATCTCGACGACGCGCGGTTCCTTGTGCAGTGCCGCTGACGCTCCCATGCAGCCAGCATAACCGTCGACGTGAAGCCGTCGGAGGCCGCGACCGGACCGGCTACACGCTCCGGCCTGCCGCCGCCGCGGCGGTTACGTGCCCGTGCTCCGGCGCGCTACCTGTTGCTGGCTTCGGCCTGGCGCAGGTCCGTCTTCGCCGGCTGGTTGCCCTCGCTCGCGGAGGTGATCGCGATATTGCCCTCCGCGGCTGCCTCGGCCAGGATGTCAGGCTCCAGCGAGGTGGCCAACGGCTTTTCCACCACGAACATGCACAGCACAGTGGCGACAACGGCCATCGGCACCATGAACAGGAAGAGCGGCATCAGGGCTTCGTTGTAGGACTCGACGATGATGTCGTGCACCGGTGCGGGCAGGCCTGCGACCATGTCCGGCGTCAGCGAATTGCCGCCTCCGGTGGCCGCGACGGCAGCGGCCGGCAGGCGGTCGTTGAGGAGGTCGACCAGGCGGTGGGCGAACAGGCTCCCCACCACGGCCGAGCCGAGCGTGGCGCCGATCTGGCGGAAGAAGTTGTTGGCCGCCGTCGCCGTGCCCACCTGCCGCAGCGGGAAGGAGTTCTGCACGATCAGCACCAGGATCTGCATGTTCAGGCCAAGGCCAAGGCCCAGCAGGCCCAGGTAAACGCAGAGCACCCAGACGGCCGTGTCCGCGCGCACGAAGTACATCAGCAGCAGGGCTACCGCCATGACCGCCGATCCGACGACCGGCATCCATTTGTAACGGCCGGTCCTGGAGACCAGGATTCCGGAGGTCATGGACGACGCGAGCAGCGCGGCCATCATGGGAATCATCAGCATCCCGGCCGCCGTCGCCGACACGCCGGCAGCCATCTGGAAGTAGGTGGGCATGTAGCCGAGGGCGCCGAACATGGCCACGGAGATCAGCAGGCCCGCGATGGTGGTCATGATGAAGTTGCGGTCGCGGAACATGGACATGGGGATGATGGGTTCGGCGGTCTTGCGCTCCACCAGCACGAACCCGACGGCGGCCAGTACAGTGCCTGCTATGAGGGCGATCAGCACCGGGTCCGACCATGCGAAGGTGCTGCCGCCCCAACTGCTCACCAGGACCAGGCCGGTGGTCGCGGCCGCCATCAGCAGCATGCCCCAGAGATCGAGCTTTGGCCGCACCTTGACCGGCCGGGACTTCAGGAAGAACAGCGCGCCAATCAAGGCCAAGACACCCACCGGAATGTTGAACCAGAAGGCCCAGCGCCAGCCCGGTCCCTCGGTAAACCAGCCGCCCAGCAGCGGTCCGACCACCGAGGAGAACGCAAAGACTCCGCCCATGGCGCCCATGTACTTGCCGCGTTCCCGGGCGGGAACCACATCGGCGATGATGGCCTGCGACAGGATCATCAGTCCGCCGCCGCCCAGCCCCTGCACCACACGGGAAGCAATGAGCCAGCCCATGTCCGGCGCCAGGGCGCCGATGACCGAGCCGATCAAAAACATGATGATCGCGGCGACCAGCAGGTATTTGCGGCCGATCTGGTCTCCCAGCTTGCCGTAGATGGGCATCATGACCGTGGCGGCCAGGATGTAGGCCGTGATCACCCAGAGCATCAGGTTGGCGCCGTTGAGCTCGCCCACGATGGTGGGCAGTGCAGTCGCCAGGATGGTCTGGTTCAGGGCGGCCAGCAACATGGCCATCATCAGCGCAACGAACACCAGCATCAGGTTGCCATGGCTGTGGCCATGCTGCCCCGGCCGGGACGTCGCGGATGCCGGTGGACGCTGTAGCGCCTGTCGGCTCTCGTTCTTCATTCGGATTCCTTCAGAACTGCGCGCAGCAAGGCCAGACTGTGTTCCAGGGCCTCGGTCTGCGATTCCAGGGTGGGTTGGGACATGGTTTTTTGCATGGCAAAGCGGATTGCCGCGCCTGCCGTCATGACCAGCATGCGGGCGGCGTCTTCGGCGGTGTACTGCCCGCCGACGGGATGGGCGGCCAGGATGCGTTCCGCGTCCGCGAGCCGGTCGGAGCCGGCGAGCAGTTCGGCGACTGCGGTGGTGACCAATTGCTCCACCTTGACGATGTACTGGACGCGGCGGTGCAGCAGGTGCGGGTGCTTGCGCAGGATCAGGTGGCGGGTGGCATCGTCTCCGCCTTGGATGGAGCGGGTGACCGCCAGCATCAACTTGCCGACTTCGTCCAGCAGATTGGCGTGGACGTCGAATTCGGCCAGCATGGCATCGTCAAGCACCGGCTCGCGCAGGCCCAAGACCGCGTCTTCCTTGCACGTGAAGTAGTTGAAGAAGGTGCGCTGGGAAACTCCGGCGGAGAGGGCCACCGCATCCACGGTGACGCTCTCAATTCCGTCTTCCAGCGCCGCTTCCGCCGCGGCGTCATGCAGAGCGGCCCAGCACTCGGCGCGCTTGCGCTCACGCAGGGAATTTAGTTGACTCACCGAACCAGTGTGCCAGCACCCCCGCTCTTTGCACAAGTGCAAACATTCATTCCTGCAAGAATTTGAGCAACGTCACACCGGGGGATGAAAGAGAGGACCGGTGCCGCTCGGCGGGTAAGAAACCAGCCAACCCGCGCACTCCTACCGCAGCACCACGGTGCGGTTTCCGTGCAGGACGACCCGGCCCTCGCAGTGCCACTTGACCGCGTTGGTCAGGGCCTTGCACTCGGTGTCGCGGCCGGCGGCGACCAGGTCCTCCGGCCCGAAGGTGTGGTCGACTTCCACCGTCTGCTGGGCGATGATCGGGCCTTCGTCGAGTTCGGCGTTGACGTAGTGCGCGGTGGCCCCCACGGTTTTCACGCCCTTTTCGTAGGCCTGGTGATAGGGCTTGGCCCCCTTGAAGCTGGGCAGGAAGGAGTGGTGGATGTTGATGGTGCGGCCGGTCAGCTCGCGGCTCAGGTGGTCGCTGAGGACCTGCATGTAGCGGGCCAGCACTACCAGCTCCACGTTGTGGGCATCGATCAGTTGCAGCAGCTCGGCCTCGGCGGCCGGTTTCGTGTCCGGCGTGACCGGCACGTGGTAATACGGGACCTCATGCCATTCCACCAGCCCCTTGTGGTCCAGATGGTTGGACACGACGGCGACAATTTCCACCGGCAGCTCCCCCATCCGGGAGCGGAAGAGCAGGTCGTTCAGGCAGTGCCCGAACTTTGACACCATCACCAGCACCCGCCGCCTGCGGCCCTTGGGTTCCAGCTGCCACGCCATGCCGTACTGCTCGGCCAACGGCGCAAACGCCTCGCGCAGCCGCTCCGTGGAGTTGGCTCCGCCGTTCTCCCCGGCGAAGTCGGTGCGCATGAAGAAATGCCCGGCCCGCCGGTCGTCGAACTGCTTGAGCTCCTGGATGCTCTGGCGGTGCTCGACCAGGAAACCCGAGACCGCGTGGACGATCCCGAGCCGCTCCGGGCAGTCGAGGGTCAGGATGTGCTCGTGGTGGATCGGCATGTTGCTACCCCGTTTTCGGTCTGGCTTGGTGTGGCGGTTTTGACGGACCTGCCGTCCGGGCTGGTTCCGCGCAGGCGGTTCAGCTGCGGCTGTTCAGCATTCGACGACGTTGACGGCCAGCCCGCCGCGCGACGTCTCCTTGTACTTGGACATCATGTCCGCACCGGTATCCCGCATGGTCTTGATGGCCATATCCAGGGACACCCGATGGTCGCCGTCGCCGGCCAGCGCCAGCCGTGCGGCGTTGATCGCCTTGACGCTGGCAATGGCGTTGCGTTCGATGCACGGAATCTGCACCAGCCCGCCCACCGGATCACAGGTCAGCCCCAAATTGTGCTCGATTCCGACCTCGGCGGCGTTTTCCACCTGCTCCGGTGTCCCGCCGAGCACCGCGCACAATGCACCGGCCGCCATCGAACAGGCGGATCCGACCTCGCCCTGGCAACCGACCTCCGCCCCGGAGATCGAGGCGTTGGTCTTGAACAAGATGCCGATGGCTGCCGCGGTGAGCAGAAAATCCACCACCGCATCATCGTCCGCGCCGGGCACGAACCTCATGTAGTAGTGCAGCACGGCGGGCAGGATTCCGGCCGCGCCGTTGGTGGGCGCCGTGACAATCCGCCCGCCGGAGGCGTTTTCCTCGTTAACCGCCAACGCGTACAGGTTCACCCACTCCATCGCCCACAGCGGGTCGGCGTTTGGCGTGCCTTCCGCTGCCAGCGCCGCCTCGGCGGCGCGCAGCCTGCGCCGCAGCCCCGGGGCACGACGGCGGACCAGCAGTGAACCGGGCAGGGTCTCCTCGGTGCGGGTACAGCCGTTTTCCACGCACTCTTGCATCACGGCCCAGATCCGCAGGAGGGCCGCCCGCAGTTCGGCTTCGCTGCGCCAGGTGAGCTCGTTGGCCAGCATCACGCCGGCTATCGACGTTCCGGCCTCGCGGCAGCGGGAAAGCAGTTCCGCGGCACTGGAGAACGGGTACGGGAGCGAGTCGCCGTCCGCGGGAGAGCCCGCCGCACCGGCGTCACGCGCGGTGACACCGCCGCCGCTGTGCTCCCCTGCGTCGGCGTCGCGCGCGGCCTCTTCCGCCGCGCGTTCGGCCTCTTCGGCGGTGACGACGAACCCGCCGCCCACCGAGTAATAGGAGGATGCACGCAGCGGTGAGCCACCGGCGTCGTATGCGGTGAAGGTCATCCCGTTGGGGTGCGCCGGCAGCGAGCGGCGGCGGTGCAGCACCAGGTCCGTCGCGCGGTCGAACGCCACCGGGTGCGTGCCGGCCAAGCGCAGCTTCCGCCCGGCTACCGCCTCCTCCACCTGCGCGTCCGCGGCATCCGGATCAACGGTTTCCGGGTCCTCGCCCTGCAGGCCCAGGATCACGGCCTTGTCCGATCCGTGGCCGGCCCCGGTGGCACCGAGCGAGCCGAACAGCTCCGACTTCACCCGGGCCACCGCCTCCAGCAGCCCGTCGGCCGCCAGCGACTCGGCGAACTGCCGGGCGGCCCGCATGGGCCCCACCGTGTGCGACGACGACGGTCCGATGCCGATCGAGAACAGGTCCAGCGCGCTCAGTGCCATGTCAATCGACCTCGGGCGAGGCGAACTCCGTCATGGCGTCCAGCAGCCAGCGGGCGGTGTAGTCCGCGAACGAGGCCCGCGGCATGATCCGGTAGACCTGGCCGCCGTCCTGCTCCGCGGTCTGCCACAGCAGCACCGGCACCGGGCCCAGCTGAGTGGTGATCGCCGTGCCGGGCCGGAACGCCCGCGGGTGCAGGTCCGCGTGGCAGCCCTTCTCCAGCACCAGCCGGGCCGAGGGTCCGGAAAGTTCCAGCGTGGTGCGGTTCGCGGACAGGTCGACGACGGCGCCCGGCTCACCGCCGAGCGCGTTGGCCAGTTCCGCCGTGGCGTCCGTGCCTTCGGGCCCGACCAGCAGGAACTCGTCCGGCCCCAGCCACAGGATGGCGGTCGTGTCCGCGTCCCCGGAAACCTGGCCGTGTCCGGCCGGCAACGGCAGCCCGGCGGCGGCCTCAAGCGCCTTGGCGCCGGCCGATCCCGGCTCGGCCCGCAGGCCGACCATGTTCAGGAACGGGACTTCCCGCAGGCTGACGCCGCGTTCGCCGGCCACGGCGCCCTGGCTGATTGCCTCGGTCAAATGCGCCAGCGGGCTGCGGCGCAGTGCTGCGATGTTGGTCAAGACCTGTTCAGCCATCACGACGGCTCCCTTCGGGGTCGTAGAGTACGGATTCTGCGATGACGACGTCCACCAGCTGCCCGTTGACGGGTGCCTGCAGCGTCTCGCCGATGCGGTTGCGGCCGTTCTTGATCAGGGCCAGGCCGAAGCTGCGGCCCAGCGCGGCGCTGTGGTAGCTGGAGGTCACGTGCCCCTCCATCGGCACCGGTGCCTCGGCCGGCGCGATCCGGGTGCCCTGGTTGACCAGCTGGGCGCCCTCCGGCAGCCGGAACGACTTGTCCACCGGCAGGACCCCGACCAGCTGCTTGCGGTCCTCGCGCAGGTTGTCCGCGCGGGTGTAGGAACGCTTGCCCACGAAGTCCTTGGCCTTGGAGACCACCCAGTCCATCCCGGCGTCCTGCGGGGTGACCGTGCCGTCCGTGTCCTGGCCGACGATGATGAAGCCCTTCTCGGCGCGCAGCACGTGCATGGTCTCGGTGCCGTACGGGGTGATGTTGAACTCCGCGCCGGCCTCGGCCACGTCTTCCCAAACCTTCAGGCCGAACCAGGAGGACACATTGATCTCGAATGCCAGCTCGCCGGAGAACGAGATCCGGCAGACGCGGGCCGGGATACCGGAGGCCAGCGTGGTCTCCCGAAACGCCATGAACGGGAAGGCGTCGTTGTCCAGGTCCAGCTCGGGCGCCAGCTTGGCGATGACCGCGCGGGACTTCGGGCCCACGACGGCGACCGTGGTGTACTGCTCCGTGACCGAGTTGCACACGACGTCCAGCTCCGGCCATTCGGTCTGCAGCCACTCCTCCAGCCAGTCCAGCACCTTGGCCGCACCGCCGGTCGTGGTCGTCATGAAGTACCGGTCTTCGTCCAGGCGCAGCGTCACGCCGTCGTCGAAGATCATGCCGTCCGGGGTGCACATCAGCCCGTAGCGGCCCAGGCCGGGCTTCAGCTTCTTAAACGCGTTGGTGTACATCCGGTTCAGGAATTCGCCGGCATCCTTGCCGCGGATCTCGATCTTGCCCAGGGTGGTCGCGTCCATGAAGCCGACCGATTCGCGGACGGCGGCGCATTCGCGCAGCACCGCGGCGTCCATGTCCTCCCCCGGCTGCGGGAAGTACCAGGGCCGCTTCCACTGTCCGACGTCCTCGAACAGCGCACCGTGGGCGACGTGCCACCGATGGATCGAGGTCAGCCGCGCCGGGTCGAGCAGCTCCCCTCGCTGCCGGCCGGCCAGTGCGGCGAACGCCACCGGAGTGTAGGGGGCGCGGTAGGCGGTGGTGCCGATGCTGCCGACGTCGGGATTGTTCAGCGCCGCCGCGATGACGCCGATGGCGTTGACCCCGGAGGTCTTGCCCTGGTCGTTGGCGGTGCTGATCGACGTGTAGCGCTTCACATGCTCCACGCTGCGCATTCCGGCGCCGGTCGAACGCAGCACGTCGGCGACCGTCTGGTCGCGCTGGAAGTCCACGAAGTGGTTCTTCCAGCCGGCAGCCTCGCCGTCGAGGGCGGGAACCAGCCACAGCGGCCGAATCGGGGAGACGGTTTCGGCGGCGGCAGCGGGGACCTCCGGGTCCACGCTGAAGCCGGCGCGGGTGGCCGCGGCGGCACCGGCGGCAGCGCCCTCCCGCAGGCTGCCGGCCAGATCCAGGGTGCCGTTGCCGGCGCCGGCGGTCTGCTGGTCCTTGACCGCGTGGCCGGGCACGAAGGCCGCCAGGCCGTCGTTCCAGGCCAGCCGGCGCTCGCGCTGGCTGTGCAGGTGCACCACCGGGCTCCAGCCGCCGGAGACGGCCAACAGGTCCGCCTCGATTGTTTCCGGTTCCCCGGTCAGCTGCCCCTCGGCATCCAAACCGCTGACGACGACGGCGCTGATCCGCCCGCCGTCGTTCCGGCCTTCGGTGTCCACCACGGCGCTGCCGGTGATCAGGCGGGCGCCCGCCGCGCTGGCCGTCTCGGCGGCGTCGCCGCCGATCCCGGGACGTGCGTCCACCACGGCCGCGACGGTGATGCCCGCCGCGCTCAGGTCGGCGACCAGCTGGTACGCCGAGTCGTTGTTGGTGGCAACGACCACCTGGTTGCCGGCGGCCACCGCGTACCGGTTGAGGTAGCTGCGGACGGCGGAGGCCAGCATGATGCCGGGGCGGTCATTGTTCGCGAAGACGATGGGACGTTCGTGCGCGCCGGTGGCGAGCACCACCTGCCTGGCGCGAACGTGCCAGATGCGTTCGCGGGAGACTCCGGCCCCCAGCTCGCCGGCCAGGTGGTCGGTGCGGCGCTGGACGGCCACCACGTAGTTGCTGTCGTAACTGCCGAACGCCGTGGTGCGGGCAAGGTAGGTGAGCTCTTCGGCCGCGGACAACTCGGCGACGGTCCGGTCCACCCACTCCTGCGCGGGCAGGCCGTTTATGGTCTCGCCGCGGCCCGACAGCAGCGAGCCGCCGGCCTCCGGCTGCTCGTCCATCAGGATCACGCGCGCACCGCTCCGGGCTGCCTCGCGGGCCGCGGCGAGGCCGGCCGGTCCGGCGCCGACCACCAGCACGTCGGTGTGCACGTACTTGCGGTCGTAGACCGCCTCATCCGTCCGGGGGTCCAGCTGGCCCAGGCCGCTCAGCAACCTGGCGTCCATCCCGTCCGTCAGCTCCAGGGCCGTAGCCGGCAGCATGGACTCGTCGACGTGCCCGGCGTAGCGGGCACTGACCTTGACCAGGGCGTTGGGCTCTTCCACTCCGGCCGACATGATGCCGCGCGGGCGGCCTAGGTAGAGCGAGTCGCCCACGGTGACCTTGCCGGCCGCGAGCAGCGCGGAGGCCAGCGTGTCCCCGGCGTAGCCGGTGTAGCTGTCGCCGTCGAGCGTGAAGTTCAGCGGCTTGTTCCGGTCGATCCGGGCAGCGGCGCCGGCTGGGGCGGCAAGCCGCCGGGGCTGGTTGGCGATGTTGCCGGTGGCGGTCATTTCGCTCCTCCTTCGGCCGGCTGGGCCTTGGCACCCGCGAGGCTGCCGAGTTCGATCGGTGGTGTCTCGCCGGGCTTGTACACGGCCTTGAATTCGTAGCTGACGGTGTCTCGCACCGCGTTGAACCAGCGCCGGCAGCCGGTGCTGTGCACCCAGCGTTCGGCGAAGAGGCCCTTGGGGTTGGCGCGGTAGAAGAGGAACTTCGCCCATTCCGCGTCGCTCAGCTGGTTCGGGTCCGCCGGGTAGGCCACGTGGGCCTGGCCGCCGTAGTGGTATTCGGTCTCGTCGCGTGGCCCGCACCAGGGGCATTCGATCAGAAGCATCTCGGTCGTCCTTCCTAGTGGGCCACGGCGGCGGCGCCGTGTTCGTCGATGAGGTGTCCGGTCTCGAACCGGTCCAGGGCAAACGGCGCGTTCAGCGGGTGCGGTTCGTCCGTGGCGATGGTGTGGGCGAAGGTGTAGCCGGCGCCCGGCGTTCCCTTGAAGCCGCCGGTTCCCCAGCCGCAGTTCACGTAGAGCTGGTCGATCGGCGTCTTGGACACGATCGGCGAGGCGTCCATCGTGGTGTCGACGATGCCGCCCCAGGTCCGCAGCACGTGGGCGCGGGCGAAGATCGGGAAGAGCTCGACGGCGGCCGCCATCTGTTCCTCGATGACGTGGAAGGCGCCGCGCTGGCCGTAGCCGTTGTAGGTGTCGATGCCCGCGCCCATGACCAGTTCGCCCTTGTGTGCCTGGGAGACGTAGACGTGGACGTGGTTGGACATGACCACCGTGGGGTGGACCGGCTCGTGCAGTTCGGAGACGAGCGCCTGCAGCGGGTGGGACTGGATGGGCAGCTCGAAGCCGGCCAGTTCGGCGAGCACCGAGCTGTGTCCGGCGCCGGCCAGGCCGACCTTGCCGGCGTTGATCCGGCCGCGGCTGGTTTCTACGCCGACCACCCGGTCGCCGTCCTTGAGGAATCCGGTGACCTCGCAGTTCTGGATGATGTCCACGCCCATCTCGTCGCACTTGCGGGCGAAGGCCCAGGCCACGTGGTCGTGCTTGGCGATGCCGGCGCGGGGCTGGTAGGTCGCCCCCATGACCGGGTAGCGGATGTTGTCCCCGGTGTTGATGATGGGGCACAGTTCCTTGACCTGGTCCGGGGTGATCCACTCGGCGTCCACGCCGTTGAGCTGGTTGGCGTTCACCCGGCGGATGCTCTCGCGCACGTCCTGCAGGGTGTGCGCCAGGTTCATCACGCCGCGCTGGGAGAAGAGGAAATCGTATTCCAGTTCCTCCGGCAGTTGCTCCCAGAGTTTGAGCGAGTGCTCGTAGATTCCCGCGCTCTCGTCCCACAGGTAGTTGGAGCGGATGATCGTGGTGTTGCGGGCCATGTTGCCGCCGGCCAGCCAGCCGCGCTCCAGCACCGCGATGTTGGTCATGCCGTGGTTCTTGGCCAGATAGTAGGCGGTGGCCAGGCCGTGGCCGCCGCCGCCGACGATCACGGCGTCGTACGAGGATTTCGGCTCCGGATTCCGCCAGAGGAAGTCCGGGTGCTCGGGCAGCAGATCGGCCATTATTCGGCTCCGTTCGGCTCGGCGTTCAGGTTGGGGTACAGCGGGAACTTCTCCGCCAGCAGGGCCACGCGGCCGCGCAGCTCGGTGAGCAGCTCCGCGTCTGGTGCACGGGTCAGTGCGGCGGCAATGATGTCTGCCACCTCGGTGAATTCGGCGGCGCCGAAGCCGCGGGTGGCCAAGGCAGGGGTTCCGATCCGCAGGCCGGAGGAGACCATCGGCGGGCGAGGATCGAACGGAACGGCGTTGCGGTTGACTGTGATGCCGATGGAGTGCAGCCGGTCCTCGGCCTGCTGGCCGTCCAGGTCCGAGTTGCGCAGGTCCACCAAGACCAGGTGCACGTCGGTGCCGCCGCTGACCAGGCTGATGCCGGCGGCCGCAACGTCGTCGGCCAGCAGCCGCTGGGCCAGAAGCTGCGAGCCCTCGAGGGTCCGTTGCTGGCGGTCCGCGAACTCGTCGGAGGCGGCAAACTTGAAGGCCACCGCCTTGGCGGCCACCACGTGCTCCAAGGGGCCGCCCTGCTGACCGGGGAACACCGCGGAGTTGATCTTCTTGGCCAGCTCCTGCTTGGACAGGATCACGCCACCGCGCGGCCCGCCGAGCGTCTTGTGCGTGGTGGTGGTGACGACGTCGGCGTACGGCACCGGGTTCGGGTGCAGCCCGGCGGCCACCAGGCCGGCGAAGTGCGCCATGTCCACCATCAGGTACGCGCCGACCTTGTCAGCGATGCGGCGGAACTCCGCGAAGTCCAGCTGGCGGGTGTAGGCGGACCAGCCGGCCACAATCAGTTTGGGCTTGTGCTCGACGGCGAGGCGTTCCAGCTCTGCCATGTCGATCCTGTGGTCGGACTCGGAGACCCCGTAGGGCACGACGTTGTAGAGCTTGCCGGAGAAGTTGATCTTCATGCCGTGGGTCAGATGCCCGCCGTGGGCCAGGTTCAGGCCCAGGATGGTGTCGCCCGGGGTCAGCAGCGCGAACATGGCCGCTGCGTTGGCCTGGGCACCCGAGTGCGGCTGGACGTTGGCGGCTTCGGCGCCGAACAGTGCCTTCACCCGGTCGATGGCCAGCTGCTCGATCACGTCCACGTGCTCGCAGCCGCCGTAGTAGCGCCGGCCCGGGTAGCCCTCGGCGTACTTGTTGGTCAGCACCGAGCCCTGGGCCTCCATCACCGCGGTGGGGGCGAAGTTTTCCGACGCGATCATCTCCAGCGTGGACTGCTGGCGTTCCAGCTCCCGTGCAATGGCACCGGCGACCTCGGGATCGGCCGCAGCCAATCCGGTTGTCAGGGTGTTCACCATCCGACTTCTCCTTCGAAGAACCTGGTCAACCAAACAACTAATGTTTGACTGATATATCAGAACTGATTGCCATAGTATGGTGGAGATCACACCCTGTCAAGAGGTCCTTCCGGCATCGAATTCCCGGCCGGCAGGACCCCGATCAGATCAGCGGACCATTAGGAGCATCATGAGCATCACCGCGGAAACCGATGCCGGGACCGAGCCGCTGTCGCTGGCCGAGCAGGCCTACCGGGCGCTGCGGGACAAGCTGATCATGTTGGATATCCGCCCCGGCGCACCCATCAATGACGGGCAGCTGGCGGCGGAACTCGGCTTTGGCCGCACCCCGGTGCGCGAGGCCCTGAAAAAACTGGAGATCGACCACCTGGTGGTCTCCTATCCGCGCCGCGGGACCTTCGCGACCATCGTGGACATCACCGAGCTGGCCGCCGTGTCGGAACTGCGCCGCGTGCTGGAACCCCTGGCGGCCCGCAAGGCCGCGGAGTCGGCCGGGGAGGCCATGCGCGCGGAACTGTCGCAGCTGGCGCGGGACATCGGGAAGCTCGACGACGACCGGCCCGACAAACACGACCTGATGCGTTATGACCTCAGCGTGCACCGGGCCATCTATCGCGCCGCGGGCAACCCCTACCTCGAGGACACCCTGATCAGGCTGGACAACCTGGCCACCCGCATCTGGTGCCTCGTGCTGGATAAGGTGCCGTCTGTCGCGGGCCACATCACCGAGCACGTGGAACTGCTGGACTCAATTGTCGACGGCGACGCGGACCACGCCGCCGGCCTGGCCCTCGAGCACATCATCGGCTTCGAAAAGGCCATCCGCGCGGTGTTGTAGCGCGGACGGCGCCCTTGGCGGAGCCGCTCAGCTGCCGATGTCGGCGGGCGAGGGGTTCTTGGCCAAGCGGACCGCCAGGTTGAGTCCGGACATCTTGGGCGTGCCCCGGGGGTCCTCGCCGATGAGATCAAAAATCTTGCGCAGCCGCTTATGCAGCGTTTGGCGTTCCACGAAAAGGATCCGCGCAGTCTCTGCGGAATTGCAGCCACTCATGAGCCAGGCGTCGAGGGTGTCCAGCAGCCGCGTCCCCCGCCTCCGGTCGTAGTCCATCAGCTCGCCGAGCAGTTCCTGGGTGATTCGTCCGGCGACCGGTCCGGAGAGCTCGCGGGCCGCCAGCCGCTCCAGGACAAAATCCTCGCAGTCTCGGATGTTGCTTTCCAAGTCGTCGGGAGCCCCCACCGACTGGGTCAGCCTGGCCTCGACCAGGGACGAGTGGGCGTGCAACGGCGTGGCAACCGTCGGCCCGATGGCACCCGCCACCGCCAGGCCGCGGAAGTCCTCCCGCAACCCGGCCAGGATTTCCCGCCGCTCCTGGCGCGTGCCGCTGATGCTGAGCTGGACCAAGGCGCACAGGCTCTCGCCGTCCAGATAGGTCCGGGCGTCCGGACACCGGTTCTTGAGAATCCTCTCCGCCACTCCGCGGACGCTGGTCAGCCCTATCCGGCGAAACACCATGACGAAGGCCGGCTGCACGGTCGACAGGCCCGCGGCGGTGCACAACTCATGGATTTGGGATGCGCCGGCGCCGCTGACGACGGCCCGCATCAGGGCGGTGTGGGCAATCTGCTGCGCCGTCGGCCTGTGCTGCTGCGACACGGCGAGCGCCAGGATGCCGCCGATCCGCTCCCCCACCGTCTTCAGCAACTCCGGGGCAACATCCCGGCGGCTTTGAAGCCGCAGGCGCGCCGACACCAGGCTGCCAACGAAAATGTCCGATTCCACATTCACGGAGGTGGGATCGGGCGGGAAGCCGCCGGCAAACTCCAAGACGGTCCCGCTGGGGTCCAGCAGCGCCGCCTCGATCCGCAGCGCCTGCGAGACAATCTCGATCAGGGGGCTCAGTGCCGGACCGGAAGAAGCCAGGTGTTCCGCCAAGCGCTGCGAGATGGAATCGGCGGTTTGCAGGGCCGTGACATGTTCGGACACGACTTTCCGGTTGACTTCTTCCGCAATCTCCACGAACGGGACCACCCGCCGCAGCTCGATCAGCGGCAGCCCAGCCTCTTCGGCTGCCTCCACAAGCTCGGCCGAGAGGGAGCGGCCGGAGCCCGCGGTCTGGATCGCCAAGGCGGTCACATGCCGGGCCGCCAGGCTGCGGATGTACTCGTGCTGGGCGGCGGGCCGGAGGTTCAACAACGCGTCCCCGCCGCTCAGCAGCAGCTCCTGGCCGCGCAGCAGCGGCGCTATCTCCAGCACTTCGCTCGAATGGACCCACCTGACCTTGCCGGCGGGAATCTGGCGTTTACCCGCCCGCACCAGCGGACTGGCGCGCTGCATCAGTTCAAGTCCAAGCACATCCGACAACATCACGACCATGGATAATCCCGCCTCTGAGCAGCCCGACCGACGCCGGGGTGACAGTCCGTCACCTGCCGTGCCTCCAAGTGGTTACGGTCCGAATATACGCTGTGAGCTGCATCACCTCCTAGTCTGGGTGAAGTCCAGCTCCGCCTCGCGTTGCAATCGTCAGGAGACCGCCATGAGCCAGAGATCCGCCACGAAATCCGAACAGGCCACCCAACACGTAGAAGACATCCTGCAGCCGGTTCCCGAATCGGCCCGCACCACAAAGCTGTCCGGCCAGTTCTGGATTTGGGCGGGCGCCAACGTCGCCCCGATCAACTGGATCCTGGGAGCCCTGGGCATCCACCTCGGCCTCGGCCTGGCCGATACGCTGACGGTCCTGATTGCAGGGAACGTCATCGGCATGCTGGGGTTTGGCTTCTTCGTCCTGCTGGGACAACGCACCGGCGCCACCGGGATGCTTTTGGCCCGCGGGGCCTTCGGGCGGCGCGGCGCCTATCTGCCCGCGGCGATCCAGGCCGTGATCGCCATCGGCTGGTCCGCCGTCAACACCTGGGTGATCCTGGATCTGGTCATGGCCCTGTTCGGCATGATCGGCTGGGTCGACCCCAATCTGACGAACATGGGCTGGCGCATCGCCACGGCGGCCGTGATCATGGGGATTCAGGTCGCCATTTGTTACCGCGGCTACCGCGCGATCGCCCGGTTCGAGCGCATCACGATGCCGCCCACGGTGCTGGTGCTGATCGCCATGTCGATCGTGGCCTGGACGCAGCTCGATATCGACTGGACCTACCAGGGCCCGGTCGGCGAGGTACTCACCGGGATGCCGCGGATCGCGGCGATGTCCTCCATCATGACCGCCATCGGCATCGGCTGGGGCATCGGCTGGTTCACCTACGCCCCCGACTATTCCCGCTTCGTCAGCAAGAAGATCAAGCCGTCCAAGCTGTACATGGCCAGCGTTTTGGGCCAGTTCCTTCCCGTCGTCTGGCTCGGCGTCCTGGGCGCCAGCCTGGCCACAAAGAACGGCACCGCTGATCCGGGCCAGCTCATCGTCGAAAGCTACGGCGCCTTTGCCATTCCGGTCATCCTGCTGGTCATCCATGGCCCCATCGCCACGAACATCATCAACATGTACACCTTCAGTGTCGCCACGCAGGCGCTGGACATCCAGGTGTCGCGCAAGAAGCTGTCGATCCTGGTGGGTTGCCTGGCCATGGCCGCGGTCATCGGTTTCATGTTCGCGACGGACTTTGCCCACCTCCTGCACAACTGGATCATCTCCATCGCAGCGTGGGTCGCCACATGGGGCGGGATCATGGCCGTGCACTACTACGTCTTCGAGCGCCGCCACAAGAACTACAGCTATCTGTTCCGCTCACTCGGTGACACCCAGCTCAAGGCCTTCAATCCGGCAGCCTTTATTGCCTTCTTCGCCGGCATCTTCATGACCTGGATGTGCATGTACGGCTCGGTGCCCATCCTCCAGGGCCCCCTGGCGCGGGCCGTCGGCGGCGTCGACTTCTCCTGGCTGGGCGGCACGCTGACCGCCGCCACCGTCTACTTCGTCCTCGGCTACCCCCGGTTCCGCTCACGGATAGCCGCCGGCGTTCCCCTCGGCCTCAAGCAGGACAGCTCCGACGAGGAGTTCCTTAAGAACCACGGCAGCTGCGAAACAGCCTTGAGCGACTCCGACGAGACCGTCGAGACCGACACTCCCCCCGCTCCCGACAACCGGGCGGCTACCCCCACCACCTAGCCGCCGCCGTGGACCCGCAGCAACGTGTCCACACCACAACGTCCCACGTACGACCGCACTAAGGAGTATCCATGACCATCGCCCCCAGCTCAGCCAACAGCGTTTCCGAACTCGAGCGACTGAAGGTCCTGCACAACGGAGAAAAACAGCAACTGACCTTCTCCGATGCGGAGTTCGAACGTCGCCTGACCGGCCTGCGCTCCATCATGGCCGCCAAGGAGCTCGACGCGGTCATCCTGACCAGCTACCACGGCATCAAGTACTACTCGGACTTCCTGTACACGACGTTTGGCCGCAACTACGCCCTGGTAGTCACCGCGGACGACTCGGTCACGGTCACCGCCAACATCGACGCCGGCATGCCGTGGCGTACCAGCTACGGCGAGAACATCGTCTACACGGACTGGAAGCGCGACAACTTCTACTTCGGCCTCCAGGAGGCCCTGCGCCAGCGCGGCGTCAGCGCCCGCCGCCTCGGCGTGGAGGACGACGCCCTGCCGTTGATGACCCGTCAGCGCATCCAGGCCGCCTTCGACGGCGCCGAACTGCTCGACGTCTCCCAGGACGCGATGCGGCAGCGGATGATCAAGTCGGCCGAGGAAATCGAGGTCATCAAGCACGGCGCCCGCATCGGCGACCTGGGCGGCGAGGCCATCAAGGCCGCCATCCGCGAAGGCATCAGCGAGTACGAGGTGGCGCTGATCGGCACCGAGGCCATGGTCCACGAAATCGCCCGCACCTTCCCCCACCGGGAGGTCCGCGACACCTGGGTCTGGTTCCAGTCCGGCATCAACACCGACGGCGCCCACAACTGGGCCACCACCCGCAAGCTGCAGCGCGGTGACATCCTCTCCCTGAACTGCTTCCCGATGACCTCCGGTTATTACACGGCGCTGGAGCGGACCCTGTTCCTGGGCGAGCCGGACGAGCGCTCGCTCGAACTGTGGAACATCAACGTGGAGGTCCACCGCCGCGGGCTGGAACTGATCAAGCCCGGCGCCGTCTGCAAGGACATCGCCGCCGAGCTGAACGAGATCTACATCGGCCACGGGCTGCTGGCTAACCGCACCTTCGGGTACGGCCACTCGTTCGGTGTCCTCTCGCACTACTACGGACGCGAGGCCGGCCTGGAACTGCGCGAGGACATCGACACCGTCCTGGAACCGGGCATGGTCGTTTCCATGGAGCCGATGATCACCGTCGCCGACGGCGAACCCGGCGCCGGCGGCTACCGCGAACACGACATCCTCGTCATCGGCGAAGACAGCGTGGAAAACATCACCAAGTTTGGTTTCGGTCCGGAGCACAACATCATCCAGGCCTGACCAGACCTGCCGGGGGCGGGGCCGTCCGGTCCCGCCCCCGGCAGCACCACCTTAAATCCACCGCCCATCGCGCATGAGCCGCACAACGATCGTTTGGAGCAAGCATGCCTGCCAGCGTGTACATGGAAGAACTCGACGCCTTTACCTATCGGGAACGCATCGCCGAAGACAACGCCGCCGTGCTGATCCCGGTCGGCTCCATTGAGCAGCACGGACCGCATATGCCGCTCAACGTCGATGTTCTGCTATCTACGGCATTGGCCGGCGCGACGGCGTCGTCCATCGGTGGTGTTGTCGCCGCTCCCGTCGTCTACGGGTACAAGTCCCAGCAACGCTCCGGCGGCGGCAACCACCTCCCCGGCACCACCAGCCTCGACGCGGCGACGGTCATTTCCATCGCCAAGACGCTGACCTTGGAATTCGCCCGGCACGGCGCACGGAACATTGCCTTTATTAACGGCCATTTCGAGAACTACCAGTTCCTGTACGAAGGCGTCGACCTGGCGCTCCGCGAACTGCACCAAAGCGGCGTCCAGGACGTCAAGGTGGTGCTGCTCTCCTACTGGGACTTCGTTGACGAGCGGACCATCAGCGAGCTGTACCCGGACGGCTTCACCGGCTGGGACCTGGAGCACGGCGGCGTGCTGGAAACCTCGCTCATGCTTCACCTCTACCCGGAGCGCGTCCGCATGGACAAGGTCGTCGACGCTCCCCCCGCCGTCCTGCCGAACTACGATGTCCTGCCCGTCAACCCCGACCTGACACCGGCCTCCGGCTGCCTGTCCTCGGCAGCCGACGCGACCGCTGCCAAGGGCAGAATCCTCCTCGAACGGGCATCGGCCGGCATGGCTGCGGCGCTGTCCCGCGAGTTCTCTCCCACCGCCCGGCACGTCGGCGCCGCCAGCCCCGAATCCGTCCCGGCACTGTAGGACCACGCCCATCGTGCGCGTCTGCACGCCTACCCTGCGCGTCTGCTTGAGCGCCCGGCAGGTTCCGTCGCTGAAGGGAGACAGCATGCTGGAACGACGCGGCGACTTCGCCTTTGACTACAACCTCCACGAAGGCACCGCCCCGGTGAAGATGCAGTGGCTGTTCCAGGAGCAGTCACGCCTGCCCGTGGCCGTTCAGGCCTGGGAGTTGCCGCCGGGCGGGACGGAAGGGATGCACTCCCATCCAGCGGGCGGCCGCGCGCTCGAAGAACTCTACGTGGTGATGGAGGGAACCGCCCGGATGACCGTGGACGGCCGGGTCCACCAACTCCACGCCGGTGATGCCGTGCTCGCCCCGGTGGGTTCCGAGCACGATCTGGCAAACACCGGCAGCGGACCGCTGCGGGTGCTCGTGGTCTGGGGAGAACCCGGCGCAGCCGACTACTCGTCCTTCGGTTCACACCGTGCCGCCCGGGCCGCCCGCTCCCCCGGGGCCACGTCGGACTGACAACGCTACATGTCCTGCCCCGGCGGCGCCACGTCCCGGCCGGCAATGAGATTATGGTCCTATGGCCGATCCTGAAGAGCTCGACGACGAGGCGTCGCCGGAGAACCTGAACCGTGGTGTGCAGTCTGTGGACCGCGCCATCACCGTGCTCGAGATCCTGGCCCGTCGTGGCGCCGCCGGTGTCAGCGACATCGCCGACGAAATGGGCGTGCACAAGTCCACCGCCTCGCGGCTGCTGGCATCCCTGGACCAGCGCGGCATGGTGCAGCAGAACAGCGAGCGCGGCAAATACCAGCTCGGCTTCAGCATCCTGCGGCTCGCGAACTCGATCCCCGGGAACCTGAGCCTGGTGCGCGAGGCCCGCCCGGTGCTGGAGCGACTGGCGGAACAGTACAAGGAAACCGTGAACCTGGCGGTCCTGCGTTCCAATTATGCCGTCAACGTGGACCAGGCCCGGGGTACCTCCACTCTGGCGACGTCCGACTGGATCGGCAGCCTGACGCCCCTGCACGCCACCTCCAGCGGTAAGGTCCTGCTGGCGGGGCTCACATCCGAAGACCGGCTCAAGATCGTGAAGCAAACCCGGTTGCCGGCGCAGACCGCGAACACGATCACCTCCCGGCAGAAACTGGAAAAGGAGCTGCTCCAGGTCTCCGCCCAGGGCTACGCCGTCGTCGAGGAAGAATTCGAGATCGGCCTGAATTCCATTGCTGTTCCGGTATGGGACCACCTGGGAACCGTCATCGGGTCCGTCAGCATTTCCGGCCCGGCCTTCCGGTTCAAGCCCGAGCAGATTAACGGGCTGGTCGAGGACATCAAGCAGGCCGGGCAGGACATCAGCGCCCGGATGGGCCACTCCCGGGACAGCTGACCGCCGCCGGCTACCCCATGACGACGGCGGCGCCCGGCTGTCATTTGGCGACGGCGGCGGGCTCTCGGGCCAGGCGGGCCGTGACCCACTCGTGGAACGCGCTGATGTGGTGTTCGCTGGGCACCAGCACGCCGCCGTTGGCGTAAATCTTTGATCCCATCGCCGGCTGGCAGCGTTCGCAGGCGTCGAAGTCCTGCTGGTTCACCCGGTGAAAGAGCTCCACCGAGGCCGTCAGATCCTTCCCCGCTTCCACCACGCTGGGCATATACAGCCAGTCGCACTCGACCACGGTCCGGTCCGCGGCCAGCGGGAACATCCGGTGGATGATCACGTGGTCCGGCACCAGGTTGACGAAGACCGTGGGTTTGATCGTGACGGCGTAATAGCGCCGGTCCTGGTCCTCCGCGATGCCCGGAATCCGTTCCAGGCCCTCCGAGCCGTCCACCGTGAAGCCCTTGACGTCGTCGCCGAATTCGGCGCCGTGGCCCACGAAGTACTGCGCGGCCAGCCCGTCGGCGAACTCCGGCAGCACTTCCGTCAGCTCCGGATGGATGGTCGCGCAGTGATAGCACTCCATGAAGTTCTCAATGATGAGCTTCCAGTTGGCCTTCACGTCGTACCTGATCCGCCGGCCCAGGCTGAGGTTGGCGATGTCGTAGCCGTCGATCGCGCCGGCGTCGCCCAGTCGCTCCTCGATGGCCCCCACCACATCGTCGTCGAACGACGGCGGTTCCTCCGCGAGGCACAACCACACGTAGCCCAGGTATTCGCGCACCGGGACGTCCACCAGCCCGTACTTTTGCCGGTCGATGTCCGGCATCTTGGTGAGGTTGGGCGCCGCGATGAGCTTGCCATCGAAGTCGTACGTCCAGGCGTGGTAGGGGCATTGGAACGAGCGTCCCGCTTCCCCGCTCTCTTCCATGCAGAGTTTGACGCCGCGGTGCCGGCAGATGTTGTAGTACGCACGGACGGTGCCCTTGCGGTTGCGGGTCACGATGACCGATTCGCGGCCGACCTGCACGGTCCGGTAGGCACCGGCCTTGTCCAAGTCGGCGGACCTGACCGCACAGAACCACATCTGCTCGAAAATGCGTTCCTGCTCGGCCCGGAAGACGTCGTCGTCAACATAGGTATGGCCGGGCAGGGTGGCGATCAGGCTATCCGAGACGATCTCAGCGGTCATGGGTACTCCTTGTGTACAGAACTCGCGGCGGGAGAATGGGGGCGTTGCTCAGGATGCGGTGGCGAATTCGCCCGAAGGGACGTCCAGGTGCCGTTCGGCTTCCCGGTTAAGGAATTTGCGCCACCTGGTGAACTGGCGGACCTGGTTGACCCCCAGCACGGCAACGGGGTCGGCCCCGGCGTAGTAGACGGCGAGGAAGCTGTTGTCTTCGAGGCAGCCGTGCTCTATCTCAACCCGATCGTGGCCGTGCACGTGGCCGGCAAACTGAATGCGCGCGCCGTATTGGTCGGACCAGAAATAGGGCGGGTTGACCGGCGGCAGGGCCGCGGTGTCCTGCAACAGCGCTGCCACTGCGACGGCCGGTTGCTCCAAGGCCCCGGTCCAGTGCTCAACCCGCTGGTGCGCCCCGGCGCGCGGATTCCACCAGGCCGCGCAGTCGCCCACGGCCACCACGGAGGAGAGACTGGTGCGGCCGACCGAGTCGCAGAGCACGCCGTTGCCCAGCTCGATGCCGGAGCCGAGCAGCCAGTCGGTGTTCGGCTGCCCGCCGATGCCCACCAAGACGATGTCGGCGGGGAGTTCCCGCCCGTCGTCGAGCACCACGTGGCTGACGTTTTCGCCGCTGGTCTGGAAGGACCGGACAGCCGTGCCGCACAGCATCTCCACCCCGCCGGCCGAGTGCAGCCCGGCGACGGCCGCACCCATCTCGGCGCCCAGGGCGCCGGACAGAGGGGCAGCCGACCGCTCCACCACGGTGACGTCCAGGCCCGCGTCGCGCGCGGTGGAAGCGGTCTCGGCGCCGATGAAGCCTGCCCCGATCACAACCATCTTCCGGCCGGGAAGCAGTTGGCCGCGCAGCGCACGGGCATCGTCCAACGTGCGGAGGGTGAAAACGTTCGCGCAGCCATGGACTTCGGGCAGCACCCGGGCGGAGGACCCGGTGGCCACGACCACTCCGTCCGCGGCGAGGCTCCGTCCGTCGCTCAGCGATACGGTCATCGACTCCGGGTCGAGGCCTACCGCCTTGACACCCAAAATCCATTCGGCGGCCAAATCGTCGTCCCCGGCGACCAGCGCCAGGTCCGCCTCCGAGATCCGGCCGGCCAGGAAGTCCTTGGACAGCGGCGGACGGTCGTAGGGCGGATGCACTTCGTCTCCAACGACGATCAGTCGGCCGGCAAAACCTTGGCTGCGTGCCGCCCGGGCGGCAGAAAGCCCAGACAGCGAAGCTCCGATGACAACAAGGGTCTGCATCGATAGGGCCTTTCACGGCAGGAGGGTCCACGTTTTTCCAAAACAAGCAGCGCCTGACGCAACTCGACGCGCTATGTGAAACAGCGTGAGGTCGGATGCCGCGTGTGTCAAGGGGTAAGGACCCGCAAAAAAGAATTTGCCCAAACCCTTGACATTGAAATGTGACCGGGCACACTGTTGCCTATCGTGAACACCGTTGTTCATGACGGAACTTGGCACGCTGTGTCGTTGCGAAAGAAGGCGCCCCATGCATCAGGCCTGCCCTTTAAGCCAGCTAACCCCCGGCGACGCCATCCGGCTGGACACCTCGCCTCCCATCGCCGTCTTCCACACGGAAGAGGGCGAACTCTTTGCCATTGACGACACGTGCACCCACCAGGACGCCTCGCTTGCGGACGGCTGGGTGGAGGGCTGCGAAGTCGAGTGCCCGCTGCACGCGTCGAAGTTCAATCTGCGCACCGGCGTCGTTGACGCGCCGCCGGCAAAACTCCCGGTCCGCGTCCACGGTGTCTCCGTCGTGGACGGCATCATCATGGTCCAGGAATCAGAAGAGGCCCCGAATCTCCCGCCCGGCCTGCAGGTCGACGGGTTCGTGTAGCCGGGCCTTCGTCATCCACCAAAGGAACCAGATGTCAGTAAACAACGATCTCGCAGTTGATGATGGCCCACCCGACAACGAGGTGCAGCGGGTGCTGGCCCGGGAGCCCTCCGACAGACCGGCCAATGCGCCGCCGGATCGAGCGGACACCGAGGAGGACACCCGGATCCTGGCCGAGCTTCGGGAGAGCGAGAACGAGCAGGCGCTGGCGGGCCGCCAGCGGACGAGCGGAGGCTTGGACAAGACGGTCTTCGCCGTGGCCGGCGCCCTCGCCGTCGCTTTCGTAGCCTGGGGTTTCCTCGCCACCGAGCATCTCGGCAGCACCTCGGTCACCGTACTGAACTGGGTGATGGAGAATACCGGTTGGCTCTTTATTCTGCTGGCCTCGCTCTTCGTGGTTTTCGTGCTGTGGCTGGCGATAGGCCGGTTCGGCAACATCCCGCTGTCCAAGGACGGCGAGAAGCCGGAGTTCCGCACCATCTCCTGGATCTCCATGATGTTCGCCGCCGGCATGGGCATCGGCCTGATGTTCTACGGCGTGGCAGAACCGATGTACCACTACATCGCCCCGCCGCCCGGCACCGTCGACGGGCAGACGCCCGAGGCAATCCAGACGGCGATGGCCACCTCGCTGTTCCACTGGACGCTGCATCCGTGGGCGATGTACGCCGTCGTCGGCATTGCCATGGCCTACGGCACCTACCGGCTGGGCCGCAGGCAGCTGATCTCGGCAATCTTCACGTCCCTGTTCGGCAGCAAGACGGTGGAGGGACCGGCCGGGAAGTTCATCAACATCCTCGCCATCTTCGCCACCCTCTTCGGCACCGCCGCGTCACTCGGCCTCGGCGCCCTGCAAATCGGCAGCGGCCTGGCCTTCAACGGCTGGGTGGGAGAGCTGGCCACCGGCGTGCTCGTGGTCATCATCGCCGTGCTCACGGCCTGCTTCATCGCCTCGGCCGTCTCCGGGATCCGCCGCGGCATTCAGTGGCTGGCCAACATCAACATGGTGCTGGCCGTGGTCCTGGCGCTGATCGTGTTCCTGGCCGGGCCCACGCTGTTCATCCTGAACCTCGTGCCGGCCGCCGTCGGAGATTACGCCCGCGACCTGGCCGAGATGGCCTCCCGCACCGAAGCGGTGGGGGACGAGGCGCTGCGCAGCTGGATGTCCGGCTGGACGGTGTTCTACTGGGCCTGGTGGGTGTCCTGGACACCGTTCGTCGGGATGTTCATTGCCCGCATCAGCCGCGGCCGCACCATCCGCCAGTTCGTCACCGGCGTGCTGCTGGTGCCGAGCGTTGTGAGCGTCGCCTGGTTCGCGATCTTCGGCGGCGCCAGCTTCGGCGTGCAGGCCGCGGCGGACGCCTCACCGGATGCCGGCGACGGGCTGGTGGACATGGTCGACGGCGAACCGACCATCTCCTTCGACGGCGCACTCTTCGATCTGCTGCAAAACCTGCCGTTGCCGAACATCCTGGCCGGCGCGGTGGCGATCTTGGCGATGGTGCTAGTGGGGATCTTCTTCGTCACGGGCGCCGATTCGGCCTCGCTGGTGATGGCTTCGCTCAGTTCCAACGGGGCCGAAGAGCCCTCCCGCGGCGTCGTGATCTTCTGGGGTGCGCTGACCGGCGGAGTCGCCGCGGTGATGCTGCTGGCCGGCGGGGACCAGCCGGCCGAGGCCCTGAACGGGCTTAAAAACATCACCATCGTGGTGGCGTTGCCGTTCGTCCTGGTGATGCTGCTGATGTGCATTGCGCTGGCCAAAGACCTGCGCCGTGACCCGCTGGCGCTGCGCCGGCGGCTCGCCGACTCCGTGGTGGAGCGCGCCATCCGTTCCGGGGTGGGCCTGCACGGCGGCAGCAGGTTCGACCTGGTCACCAGGCACGAATGCGACGACACGTGTCCCGAAGGGAAGTGCCCGGCCGCCGCTCCGCCGCCCGCCTAGGCAGCCCTAGCCCTGCGGCGGGCGGCCCGGGCAACCGGACGCCCGCCGCCCCAAACGCCACCCCCACAACGCATGGCCCCACATCTAAACGCATGGCCCCGCATCTCTTGCCCCGCCCTGCTACCTGAAGGAGCATTACCGCATGAGCACTTCCCCGCGCATCGTCATCATCGGAGCAGGGATCGTCGGCGCCAATCTGGCGGACGAACTGGCCGCCCGCGGCCGGACGAACGTCACCGTCCTGGAGCAGGGCCCGCTGCATCTGGCCGGCGGGTCGAGTTCGCACGCACCCGGACTGGTCTTCCAGACCAATCCGTCCAAGACCATGACCGAATTCGCCCGTTACACCGTGGGCAAAATGCGCTCGCTCACGGCCGACGGCACCTCCTGCTTCAACCCGGTGGGAGGGCTGGAGGTGGCCACCACCCCCGCCCGGTTCGAGGAGCTCAAGCGCAGGGCCGGCTTCGCCGCCTCCTGGGGCGTGGAGGCCCGGCTGATCGATCCGGACGAATGCGAAAAGCACCATCCGCTGCTGCCGGCCGGCAACGTGCTCGGCGGCCTGCACATTCCCTCCGACGGGCTGGCCCTCGCGGCCCGCGCCGTCCGGCTGCTGATCGCCCGCGCCTCCGCCGCCGGCGTCGAGTTCCGCGGTTCCACCACCGTGACGGGCATTGAGCACGACGGCGGACGGGTCACCGCGGTGGAGACCGACACCGGGCGGGTGCCCGCCGACGTCGTGGTCTGCTGTGCCGGCTTCTGGGGGCCGAAGATCGGCGCCATGGCCGGCATGACGGTGCCGCTGCTTCCGCTGGCGCACCAGTACGTCAAGACGTCGGCGCTGCCGGCGCTGGCAGGCCGGAACGAACTGCCCAACGGTGCCCGGCTGCCGATCCTGCGCCACCAGGACGAGGACCTGTACTTCCGCGAGCACGGCGACCGGCTGGGCATCGGTTCCTACGCGCACCGGCCCATGCCGGTGGACCTGGACTGGCTGCCGGCTGTCGCGCCGGCGGACGTCTCCGACGACCGCATGCCGTCGCGGCTGGATTTCACGGCGGCGGACTTCGAACCGTCCTGGCGGGAAAGCGAGCGGCTGCTGCCGGCGCTCCGCGGCGCGGGCATCACCGACGGCTTCAACGGCGTCTTTTCCTTCACCCCCGACGGCGGCCCTGTGATCGGGGAGTCCCCGGACATCGCCGGCTTTTACCTGGCCGAAGCCGTCTGGGTCACCCATTCGGCGGGTGTGGCCAAGGCAGTGGCAGAACTGCTGGTGGACGGGCGGTCGCAGACGGACCTGCACGAATGCGATGTGCGCCGGTTCGAAGACGTCCAGCTGGCCCCCGAATACATCAGCGAGACGTCGCAGCAGAACTTCGTGGAGATCTACGACGTGCTGCACCCGCTGCAACCGCGCGAATCCCCGCGGAACCTGCGCACCAGCCCCTTCTTCGGCCGCCAGCAAGAGCTTGGCGCGGTCTTCCTGGAATCCGGCGGCTGGGAGCGCCCGCACTGGTATGAGGCCAACGCGGCGCTGCTGGCGGCGCTGCCGCAGGACTGGCGGGAACCGGAGCGCGACGCCTGGGCCGCCCGTTACCACTCCCCCATCGCCGCCGCCGAAGCGTGGAAGACGCGCACCGCCGTCGCCATGTACGACATGACGCCGCTGAAGCGGGTGGAGGTGACCGGGCCGGGAGCCCTGGCCCTGCTGCAGCGGCTGGGCACCGGGCAGCTGAACAAGAAACCCGGGGCGGTGACTTACTGCCTGTTGCTGGATTCCGGCGGCGGCATCCGCAGCGACATCACGGTGGCGCGGCTGGCGCCGGAGCGGTTCCAGGCCGGCATCAACAACAACGCCGACTACGAGTACCTGCGCGGCGAGGCGGCCGCGCAATCGCAGGCCGACCCGGCCCAGTGGGTCCGGGTCGGGGACATTACCGCCGGCACCTGCTGCATCGGGCTCTGGGGCCCGCTGGCGCGCGGCGTGATGGCCAAGGTCAGCAGCGACGACTTCAGCAACGACTCGCTCAAGTACTTCCGCACGGCCCAGGTCCGTATTGCCGGCCTCTCCGTCACCGCGATGCGGCTCTCCTATGTGGGCGAGCTGGGCTGGGAGCTGTACACCACGGCCGATCAGGGGCTCAGGCTCTGGGACGCGCTGTTCGACGCCGGGCAGGAGCTCGGGATTATCGCCGCCGGCCGGGCCGCGTTCAACAGCCTGCGGCTGGAAAAGGGCTACCGGCTCTGGGGCACCGACGTGACCACCGAGCACACGCCGGAGGAGGCGGGCCTCGGGTTTGCGGTCAAGGCCGACAAGGGCGGGTTCGTGGGCGCCGCCGCGCTGGCCGCCGCGGGCGCTCCGGCCCGCCGGCTGCGCTGCCTGACCATCGACGACGGCCGGTCGGTGGTGCTGGGCAAGGAGCCGGTGTACGTGGACGACGTCCCGTCCGGCTACGTCACCAGCGCGGCCTTCGGCTACACGGTGGGCCGGCCGGTGGCGTACGCGTGGCTCCCTGCGGACATCGCGGAGGGAGACGGCGTCGAGATCGAATACTTCGGCCGCCGCATCCCGGCCACCGTCGCCGCCGAGCCGCTGGTCGACCCCGGCATGGAACGCCTGCGCGGCTGACCGTCGGCGCCGACGGGGCGCCTGCGCGGCCGGCCGTCCGCGCCGACGGGAAGACCGCCGCGGCTAGGGCCGCAGCAGCACCTTGATGGCGCGGCGTTCGTCCATGGCACGGTAGGCTTCCGCGGCGTCGGCCAGGGGCATGACCGCGTCGAAGACCTTGCCGGGGTTAATCTTCCCGGACAAGACGTCCTCGAGGAGTTCCGGAAGGTATTCGCGGGTGGGCGCGGCGCCGCCGGCGACGGAAATGTTCTTCGAGAACAGCACGCCGATGGGCAGTTCGGCGCCGCCGGCGGGGACACCTACGAACCCGACGGAACCGCCGGGCCTGGTGCAGCGCAACGCCTGGTCCATCGACTCCGCCGTGCCCACGCATTCGAGCACGGAGTCGGCCAGCACGCCGCCGAGCAGCCCCTTGACCTTTTCGGCTGCGGCCTTCCCGCGTTCCGCCACCACGTCGGTCGCCCCGAATTCGCGGGCCAGTGCCGCCCGGTCGTCGTAGCGGGACATCGCGATGATCCGCTCGGCGCCCAGCCGCCGGGCCGCCAGCACCCCGCACAGCCCGACGGCGCCGTCGCCCACGACGACGACGGTGCGTCCCGGGCCGACCTTGGCGCTGATGGCAGCGTGGTGTCCCGTCCCCATCACGTCGGAGAGCGTGAGCAGGCTCTTCGCCAGCTCCTCCCCCGGTTCGGTCACGCCGGGCACCACAACCAACGTGGCGTCCGCGTGGGGGACCCGCACGGCTTCGCCCTGCCCGCCGTCAACCGGCAGGCCGTGCTCGTCCCGGCCTCCCCAACTGGCCCGGCGTTCGCACGAGGTTTGCACGCCGTTGCGGCAGGGCGGGCACTCGCCGCAGCTGATGGCCCACGGGGCGATGACGAAGTCGCCGGCGGACAGCGCCTGCACCGCGTCGCCGGTGGCCTCGACCACGCCGATGAGTTCGTGGCCGATGGGATGCGGCCTGCCCGGCTCGCGGATGCCGCGATAGGGCCACAGATCGGAGCCGCAGACGCAGGTGGCGCTCACGCGCACGATCGCGTCGGTGGGGGCAAGGATTTCCGGGTCGGGGCGTTCCTCGACCCGGATGTCGCCCGGTCCGTGGATGATGGCAGCGCGCATAAAACCTCCTGTGCAGTGGTGGTGCTTTTCCAGCCTAACCGGGCCGCCGCGGCAGCCGGGAACGGGCGAAGCCCGCCACCTTGCGCAGGTGGCGGGCTTCGGTGCCGTAGGCGAAGGGCCTAGAGGTTGGACGGTTCCTCGTGGTCCGGGTAGACCTCGCGCAGCAGGTGCGCGGTCTCGGACGGGGTCTTGCCGACCTTCACGCCCGCGGCCTCGAGGGCCTCCTTCTTGGCCTGGGCCGTGCCGGAGGAGCCGGAGACGATGGCGCCGGCGTGGCCCATGGTCTTGCCCTCGGGCGCGGTGAAGCCGGCCACGTAGCCGACGACCGGCTTGGTGACGTTGGCCTTGATGTACTCGGCGGCACGCTCCTCGGCGTCGCCGCCGATTTCGCCGATCATCACGATCGCCTTGGTTTCCGGATCGGCCTCGAACGCGGCCAGGGCGTCGATGTGGGTGGTGCCGATGACCGGGTCGCCGCCGATGCCGATGGCGGTGGAGAAGCCGAGGTCGCGCAGCTCGTACATCATCTGGTAGGTCAGTGTGCCGGACTTGGAGACCAGGCCCACGCCGCCCTTGCCGGTGATGTTCGCCGGGGTGATGCCCACCAGCGACTCGCCGGGCGTGATGATGCCCGGGCAGTTCGGGCCGATGATGCGGGTGATCTGGTTGCCGTCGGAGTCCTTCTTGGACTGTGCCAGCGCCCAGAACTCGGCGGAGTCCTGCACCGGCACGCCCTCGGTGATGACGACGACCAGGCCGATTTCGGCCTCGATGGCCTCGACCACGGCGTCCTTGGTGAAGGCCGGCGGGACGAAGACGATGGAGACGTCGGCGCCGGTCTCGGTGACGGCTTCCTTGACGGTGCCGAAGACCGGCAGGGTCTTCTCGCCGTGGGTGACGGTGGTGCCGGCCTTGCGCGCGTTCACACCGCCAACGATGTTGGTGCCGGCGTGCAGCATGCGTGCCGTGTGCTTGGAGCCTTCGCCACCGGTGATGCCCTGGACGATGACCTTCGAGTCCTTGTTGATGAAGATAGACATGTTTTAGTTCCTCGGTCCTTAGGCGTTGGCCAGCTCGGCGGCCTTGTCGGCGCCCTGGTCCATGGTCAGGGCCAGGGTGACCAGCGGGTGGTTGGCGTTGAGCAGGATCTGCCGGCCTTCGTCGACATTGTTGCCGTCGAGACGGACGACCAGCGGCTTGCTGGCCTTCTCGCCCAGGATTTCCAGGGCCTTGACGATGCCGTTTGCCACGGCGTCGCAGGCGGTGATGCCGCCGAAGACGTTCACGAACACGCTCTTGACCTGCTCGTCGTTGAGGATGACGTCCAGGCCGGCGGCCATGACCTCGGCCGAGGCGCCGCCGCCGATGTCCAGGAAGTTGGCGGGCTTGACGTTGCCGTGCTTCTCGCCGGCGTAGGCGACGACGTCCAGGGTGGACATGACCAGGCCTGCGCCGTTGCCGATGATGCCAACCTGACCGTCGAGCTTGACGTAGTTCAGGTCCAGTTCCTTGGCCTTGGCCTCGAGCGGATCCGCGGCGTCCTTGTCCTCGAGCTCCTCGTGGCCGGGCTGGCGGAAGGAGGCGTTCTCGTCCAGCGAGACCTTGCCGTCCAGGGCGACGATGTCGCCGGCGCCGGTCTTGACCAGCGGGTTGACCTCCACCAGGGTGGCGTCTTCCTTGATGAACACGTCCCAGAGCTTGACGATGACCTCGGCGACCTTCGGGCGAAGGTCTTCGGCGAAGCCGGCCTCGGCAACGATCTCGTCGGCCTTGGCCTGGTCGATGCCGACGGCCGGGTCGATGGCAACCTTGGCCAGGGCGTCCGGGCGCTCCACAGCCAGCTGCTCGATCTCCATGCCGCCCTCCACCGAGCACATGGCCAGGTAGTTGCGGTTGGCGCGGTCCAGCAGCACGGAGAAGTAGTACTCCTCGGCGATGTCGGCGCCCTGCGCGATCATGACCTTCTTGACCGTGTGGCCCTTGATGTCCATGCCGAGGATGTTGGAGGCGTACTCGTATGCCTCGTCGGGGGTCTTGGCGACCTTGACGCCACCGGCCTTGCCGCGGCCTCCGACCTTCACCTGAGCCTTGACGACAACTACGCCGCCAATTTTCTCAGCAGCTGCCTTGGCTTCTTCTGGGGTGTACGCAACGATTCCAGCCAGCACGGGTACTCCGTGTGCCTCGAAGAGATCGCGCGCCTGGTATTCATACAGGTCCACGGGTTGTGTCCTTCTACGTCGAAGTCGTTTCTGACTCGGAGCGGCATCCGCGGTTGGCCGTGGCGGTGACCACGGACGGCTGCGGTTGCCTGCAGTGCTCCATGGGGAACTCTAGCCCCTTTGGCCTCGGGCGCCGGTCCCAGAGTACCGCTTTAGTGGCCAAGGGCACACTTCTACGACTTGTAGAAGTACCCGGTTTTGAGGTATCGGCGCCGTCACCGCTTGCCGCTGCCTTCGCGAGGAACGACGGCGGCCTCCCCGCCCTGGGCGGCGGTGTCCCCGTCCTGGGCGGTCGTTCCCCCGCCCTGCGCTGCGGCTGCTGCCGGTGCGCTGCCCCTGATCACGGTCTGGTTCAGCAACGGAATGCGCAGGCCTTCCTCGGCCAACGCTTCCTTCAGGCGGGCCCGCATCTTGCGCGCGATTGCCCACTGTTCCAACGGCTTCGTGCGGATGGCCAGCCGGATCACCACGGATTCGCCGGTCAGTGCTTCCACACCCCAGACCTCCGGATCGTCCAAAATCAGCCTGCGGTTGTCCTCGTCCATGCGCAGTTCCATGGCGGTCTTGAGGATCAACTCGGAGACCTTCTCCACATCGGAGTCGTACGGCACGGGGATGTCCAGCACGGCCCGCGCCCAGCCCTGGGAGGAGTTACCCACCCGCAGGATCTCCCCGTTGCGAACGTGCCACAGCGTGCCGTCCACGGCGCGCACCTGGGTGACCCGCAGACCGACCGACTCCACGGTGCCGGAGGCCTCGCCCAAGTCGACCACGTCGCCGATGCCGTACTGGTCTTCGGCCACCATGAACAGCCCGGACAGGTAGTCCTTGACCAGGGTCTGTGCGCCGAAGCCGATGGCGACGCCGGCAATACCGGCACTGGCCAGTACCGGGCCAAGGTTGAATTCCAGCTCCGTGAGCACCATCAGGACGGTGAGGGTGGCCAGCACGATGGTGGTGATCGAACGCAGCACCGATCCGATCGTCTTCGAGCGCTGTGCCCGGCGAACCGCGGCGATCGGCGAGTCCTGAATCAGCCAGTAGCGCGGGTCTTTCGTGTTCTTGGGCGCCGCAGGGTCGAATTTGTCCAGCTTGGCGGTCTCGCCGTCGGCGATCTTTCCGGTGACGCGTTTGATCACCATCCGCAGCACAATGTTCAGCAGGAATCCACCCAGCAGGATCAGCGAAACGCGCAGCGGCTTGTCAAGCCAAAAATCGGGGGTTGCCAGCCGTTCCAGAGTCCTAATGTCCACGTGGTCCATGGATAAGAACGGTAAGCGCCCCGTCGCGCCGCTGCCAAATGCACCGTCGCAAACGTGGCGCATCTCCCAGCGGGGGTCAGCCCATCTTGGTCAGCGGCGCATAACGCAGCAGCAGCCGCTTCTCGCCGGCATCGAATTTCACCTTGGCCACCGTCTTGTCGCCGGCTCCTTCGAGGCCCAGGACCGTCCCGTTGCCGAAGCTCGCGTGGTTGACCTTGTCGCCGATGGACAGCGCGATGACTTCCTTCTGCGGCTGCACCCGTCCGGCCCGGGTCTTAGCGCTGGTGATCGACGGCGCCGATCCCCTCATGTTGCTGATGTCCTGGCTGCCCGACGTCCCGGCGCCCCAGTGCGATCCCGAGTAGCGGCTGGAGCCGAAGCTGCCCGCGGAGGCAAAGGTCGGGCGGGCCGTGCCTTCGCGTTTCCAGTCAATGAGTTCGGCCGGCACCTCTTCGATGAACTGGCTGGCCGGATTGAACTGGCTCTGGCCCCACATGCTGCGCGACTCGGACCGGGTCAGGTACAGCCGCTGGCGGGCGCGGGTCAGGCCCACGTAGGCCAACCGGCGCTCTTCGGCCAGCTCCGTCGGGTCGGTCATGGAGCGCTGGTGGGGGAAGATTCCGTGTTCCATGCCGGTGAGGAAGACCACCGGAAACTCCAGGCCCTTGGCGGTGTGCAGCGTCATCAGCGTCACCACGCCCTGGTCCTGGGCCAGCCGAGCCGCCTCGCTGTCCGGGGCGTCGGGCACCTGGTCCGCGTCGGCCACCAGCGCCACCTGTTCCAGGAACTCGGACAGCGACCCTTCCGGGTTGTCCCGTTCGTACTCGCGCACCACGGCCACGAGTTCGGCCAGGTTTTCCACGCGGGATTCATCCTGCGGGTCGCTGCTCTGGCGCAGCATCGCCAGGTAGCCGGTCTGCTCCAGCACGGCCTCCAGCGCGGCTGCCGCGCCGGATCCAGCGGCCACCTCGGCCAGGTCGTCGATGAGCTTCACGAAGCCGGCGACCGCGTTCACCGACCGGGTGGCCATGCCGGGTGCCTCCTCGGCACGGCGCAGCGCCTCCATGAATGAGATCCGGTCCCGTTCCGCCAGCGCCGCGACGGCGTACTCGGCACGGTCGCCGATCCCGCGCTTCGGTTCGTTGAGGATGCGGCGCAGGTTAACGACGTCGTCCGGGTTGGCCAGGACCCGCAGGTAGGCCAGCGCGTCCTTGATTTCCTTGCGTTCGTAGAAGCGGGTGCCGCCGACCACCTTGTAGGGCAGCCCCACCCGGACCAGCAGGTCCTCGATGGAACGGGACTGGGCGTTGGTCCGGTAGAAGATGGCGATGTCGCCGGGGCGGATCCCCTCGGAGTCCTGCAACCGGTCGATCTCGCCGGTGATGAAGCGGGCCTCGTCGTGCTCGTTCTCGCCCACGTAGCCGATGATCTTCTCGCCGTCGCCCTCGGCGGTCCAGAGCCGCTTGGCCGGGCGGTCGGGGTTCCGGGAGATCACCGAGTTGGCCGCGGTGAGGATGGTCTGGGTCGACCGGTAGTTCTGTTCCAGCAGGATGGTGCGCGCGCTGGCGTAGTCCTTCTCGAAATCGACGATGTTGCGCACGTCGGCCCCGCGGAAGGCGTAGATCGACTGGTCGGAGTCGCCCACCACCGTCAGCTCGCCGGCCGGCACCGACCCGTCCTCGGACTCCCGGGTCAGCTCGCGCACCAGCCGGTACTGGGCATGGTTGGTGTCCTGGTATTCGTCCACCAGCACATGGCGGAACCGGCGGCGGTACGAGTCGGCAATAGCCGGGAACGCCTGGAAAATGAACACCACCTGCGCGATCAGGTCGTCGAAGTCCATGGCGTTGGCCTGGCGCATCCGCTGGGTGTACCCGGTGTAGACCGAGGCCACCGCCTGCTCGAACGGATCCGAATAGTTGGCGCTGGAGGCGAAGGACTCGTCGTCGATCAGTTCATTCTTCAGCGCCGAGATCTTGTGCTGGATGGACTTGGGCGGGAAGCGCTTCGGGTCCAGGTCCAGCCCCTTGGCCACCTGGCTGACCATCCGCAGCGTGTCGGCGGAATCGTAAATGGAGAAGTTGGAGTTCAGTCCCACGTGCTTGGCCTCGCGGCGCAGGATCTTCACGCAGGATGAGTGGAACGTGGAAATCCACATCCGCTTGGCCGGGTCCCCCACCAGCGACTCGATCCGCTCCCGCATCTCCGCGGCGGCCTTGTTCGTGAAGGTGATGGCGAGGATTTCTCCCGGCCGTGCGCGGCGTGTCGCCAGCAGGTACGCGATGCGGTGGCTGAGCACCCGTGTCTTGCCGGATCCGGCACCGGCGACGATCAGCAGTGGGGAGCCGACATGCTTGACCGCCTCTTCCTGCTGCGGGTTCAGCCCCGAGAGCAGCTCTTCGGCTCCGGGCACATGCGGAGCGGGCGGAGAGGCAACATGCGGGTCGAACGCCGGGTCGGTGAGGAAATCCATGGTGCCCTAAGTCTATTAGCCACCACCGACACTGCGGGACGCCGGCGGCGACTTCCGCCAACGGCCGACGCAGGAGTGCCCCGGCATAATAGTTGTATGTCCAAAACCCCAGCACAGCGCGCGAAGAAACACGGTGCGGCGGCGGCCCCAGCCCCCGGCAGCAGTGCCGTCGCGAGGCCTGCCGTTCCCGGCGGCACCCGGTCTCCCCAGCGCGCTGCCGGCAACGCGAACCTGATCATCATCGCCGGGGCCGCTGCCTCGGCCTTTCTGTTCGGCTACTCGTTCCTGCTGGTGATGCCGCAGTTCTCCCAGCTGACCGGGGGGCTGGCCATGCCGGACACGCTCATCGGCGGATACTCCACCGAGTACGTCCAGCAGGTGCGCACCGCGTTCGGCGAAGACGGTGCCGGGCAATACAACTACTGGCACAAAACCGCCGACACCATCTTCCCGCTGCTGTTCGGCTTCACCTGGCTGATCCTGCTGGGGCAGCAAATCCGCCGCCTCGGCTGGCGCTGGCTCGCCTGGGCCGTCGTCGTGCTTTACGTGGCAGCGGATCTGGGGGAAAACCTCGCCGTCGACGCCATGCTGGCCACGGACCCGGTCGGCGACGCGTCACTCGCGAGCTTTCTCACCGTCGCCAAGTCCGTCCTGTTCGGGCTGAGCCTGGTCGCCGCAGTCGTCGCGGTCTTTACCCGCAAACCCCGGCCGGCCGAAGGCTCAGCAGCCGCACCGGCGGGCGGCGCCGTTTAAGCTAAGCTTTTGGCGTTGCCCCCGTAGCTCAGGGGATAGAGCACCGCTCTCCTAAAGCGGGTGTCGGCAGTTCGAATCTGCCCGGGGGCACTTCACTGCCGGGCCTGCCGGCAAAATGCCAGGCAAACGTGCGGGCGGCGTGCCCGGACACGTGCAGGCGCCCGTTAACTGGGGCAGCCGACCGCCGCCTGTGCAACCCCCCACGGAAGCACAGACGGTAGCCGGCTGTAGTGCCTTCCACCAGAGCGGCCGGAAATTCCTGTCAGCTGGGACCGCTGGTTCCGGGTCTTCCCGTTCGCCGGAGCCAGCAGCATCTTCCCGCCACCTGTTGGCCGACGGCCGAGCCGTTCCCCTGAAGCACGTAGGCCGCTGAAGGGACCGTTCATTTCCCAAAGCGTGAGTACTCCAGGCACTGCCGTCACCCTATATCTAAATCGATTGGATTTAATAAAGCAACTCGTGAGACGGTTGTGGCGCGGCGTACCCGGCTAGATGACGCCGGCAGTTGGGGGAAGCGGGACCGCCACCCGCATAGTGGGACGCAGTACGGCGTCCGTCTGATGGTGCAGCACGGCTCTGCCCGTCGGGGTGGGAAGCGCGACGGCGACCGCGTAGTGAAGCACTCCCCTGCCCGCGTCCCGGCTAGCCGCCCAGGATCAGCCCGCTGGCCTTGGGCGAGAGAGCATCATCCAACACCAAGCAGGCGCCGCCGATGGCCCCCACCTCGAAGCCCAGCGGGGACGAAACCACATCAACCTCATGGATCGCCCGCGAGACGAACCGTTTGTTGATCTCCTCCCGCAGGATGGGCAGCGCGAGCTCGTCCAGGCCGTCCCACAGCGGGCCGCCGAAGATGACCCGGTCCACGTCCAAAATGTTGGCCACCTGGCCCACGGATCCGCCCAGCAACCCGGCGGCCCGTCCGATGATCGCCGCGGCCGCCGGCTCCCCCTCGCTGGCCATGCGGCAGAGCGTGACGATCCTTTCCGTGGCCTGGTGCCGGTCCCCCAGCTCGGCGTCGGCCGGGAAGACGCCGGCCTCCACGGCCTGCCGGAACAGCGTGCCGAAGTTCAGTGCCATGCCCACGCAGGTGCGTTTTCCGCAGTCACACAGCGGGACCTCCGCCTCCACCGGAAAATGACCGATCTCGCCGATGTTGCTGGAGGCGCCGCGCAGCACCTGTCCGTCGAGCACGATGCCGGCGCCCAGGCCCGTGCCCAGGTAAACGAACACGAAGTTCTCCGGCTCCCGCCGTCCGCTGGCCCACAGTTCCGCCACCGCCGCGGCCGTCGTGTCCTTGTCCATCAGCACCGGCAGGCCCGTTAGGTCGCGCAGGGGTTCGCGCAGCGGCACCGACGTCCACTCGCGCATCATCGGCGGATCCACCACCATCCCTTCGGCCGCGTCGATCGGCCCGGGCGCGGCCAGCCCGATGCCCAGGATGCGGTGGCGTTCGATTCCGGCAGCGGCGATGAGCGCCTCCGCCGCGGCGGCCATGGCGGCGGCCATCCCGTCCGGCTGGCCGGCGGCGGGCACGTCGTGCCGGGCACGCGCCACCACCTCGCCGTCGAGATTCAGCATGACCAGGGTCATGACCACGGGGTCGAGGTGGATGCCGATGGCCAGCCGGCTGGAAAGTTCCAGCTGCAGAACTGTGCGCGGCTTGCCGGGCCCGCTGACGGTCTTGCGGTCCTCGCGCACCAGGCCTTCGTCCACCAGCCGGCGCACCACGTTGGAGATGGTCTGCGGAGACAGCCCGGTGCTCTCCACCAGTTCCACCCGGGCGATTCCCCCGCGGGCACGTCGAATGGCGTTAAGGATCACGGCCTGGTTGTAGCCGCCCAGGCGGCCCAGGTTGGTTCCGCGCTGCATTGCACCCGCTTTCCACTCATTCGACGTGTGGGACCCAGAGCAACTCTAGTCATTGAGCGGGCGGACCACACCCGCCACGCGGCCACCCTTCCGGCGCGGCCCGGACCGCCGCCCTCAGGCCAAACCGGCCACCCGGGTGTCGCTGAGGAACTGGGTCCGGTACAGCTCGGCGTAGCGGCCCTCCAAAGCCAGCAGCTCGGCGTGCGTGCCCTGCTCCGCAATCCGGCCGCCCTCAATGACCAGGATCCGGTCGGCGGAGCGCACGGTGGACAGCCGGTGGGCAATGACGACGGCGGTGCGCCCCTCGAGTGCCTCGCTGAGCGCCGCCTGCACGGCGGCTTCGTTGGTGGAGTCCAAGGCCGCCGTCGCCTCGTCCAGGATCACCACCCGGGGATGGCCCAGCAGCAGGCGGGCGATGGTCATCCGCTGCCGTTCGCCGCCGGAGAGCCGGTAGCCGCGCTCCCCCACCATGGTGTCCAGGCCGTCCGGCAGGGAACGGATCAGGTCCTGCAGCCGGGCGCGGCGCAGCACGTCCCAAATCTCCTCGTCGCTGGCCTCCGGCCGGGCCAACAGCAGGTTGGAGCGGATGGTCTCGTGGAACAGGTGCCCGTCCTGGGTCACCATGCCGATGGTGCCGCGCAGGGCCTCGAAGCTCAGGTCACGGACATCGGTGCCCGAAAGCTCGACGGAACCGGAGTCCACGTCGTACAGGCGGGCCAACAGTTGAGCCATGGTGGATTTTCCGGCCCCGGAGGAGCCCACCAGCGCCACCGTCTGGCCCGGCTCCACCCGGAAGCTGATCCCGTGCAGCACCTCCTCGCCGCCACGGGCGTCGAGGGTGGCCACTTCCTCCAGCGAGGCCAGCGACACCTTGTCCGCGGACGGGTAGGCGAACCGCACGTCCTTGAACTCGACGGAGACGGGGCCCGGCGGCACGGCAGCGGCGTCGTCCTTTTCGGTGATCAGGGGCTTCAGGTCCAGCACCTCGAAGACGCGCTCGAAGCTGACCAGCGCACTGGAGATCTCCACCCGGGCGTTCGCCAGGGCCGTCAGCGGCGCGTACAGGCGGGTGAGCAGGAGAGCCAGCGTCACTACCTCGCCCGGATCCAGCTGGCCGATGATCGCGTAGAAACCACCGAGGCCGTAGACCAGGGCCAGGGCCAGCGCCGAGACCAGGGTGAGCGCCGTGACGAACACCCACTGCATCACCGCCGTCTTGATGCCGATGTCGCGCACGCGCTGGGCCCGGAGCTTGAACTCGCGGGACTCGTCGGCGGGCCGGCCGAAGAGCTTGACCAGCGTGGCCCCGGGCGCGGAGAACCGTTCGGTCATCTGCGTGCTCATGGCGGCGTTGTGGTTGGCGGTTTCCCGGCGCAGTTCGGCGAGCCGGCTGCCCATCCGGCGGGCCGGCAGCAGGAACACCGGCAGCAGCAGCAGCGCCAGCAGGGTGACCTGCCAGGAGGTGTTCAGCATGACGATCAGCGTGAGGATCAGCGCCACGAGGTTGCTCACCACGCCGGAGAGCGTTCCCGCAAAGGCCCGCTGCGCCCCGATGACGTCGTTGTTCAGCCGGCTGACCAGCGCGCCGGTGCGGGTGCGCATGAAGAAGGCGATCGGCATCTTCTGGACGTGGTCGAACACGGCGGTGCGCAGGTCCAGGATGATGTCCTCGCCCAGCCCGGAGGAAATCCACCGGGTCACCATGCTGAGCCCGGCGTCGGCGATGGCCACCAGGGCGATGACGACGGCGAGCCAGATCACTACCTCGACGCCGGTCCGGGCCACGATCGCGTCCACCACCCGGCCGGCGAGAACCGGCGTGGCGACGGCCAGCGTGGCTGTGACCACGGAGAGCAGCACAAAGACCACGATCTTGCCCTTGTAGGGCGCGGCGAACGCAAAGGTCCGGCGGACAGTCTCCCGCGAGAAGGACTTCTGCTCCTTCGAGTGCGAAAGCCGGTACAGCGAACTCCAGGCTGCCCCTTCCATGGACATGATGGCTCCTAACGGCTGATGGTGCTACTGCCACCCTAGAACCATTCCGAGCGCCCTGGTGTTCCTGCCGGCGGCCATGCGGCCGGAAGCTGTCCGGGATTGCGCTGCCGGGCAGGCGAAAGGCGCCGGCCTGACGAGTGCAGGACCGGCGCCTTTCACCCGCCCGGCGTCAGCTGAGCTGCTTCTCCTCGTGCGGAACGAAGCGGACCGTCATCGCCTTGAAGCCCGGAGTGTTGGACTCCCGTGCCACCAGGTCCCGGTGGACCAGCGCGTTGGCCTCCGGGAAGTAGGCGGCCGCGCAGCCCCGCGCCGTCGGGTAGGACACCAGGCGGAACTCGTCCGCGCGGCGCTCGGTGCCCTTGAACGTGCTGATCACGTCCACCAGGTCGCGGTCGGCGAAGCCCAGTTCGGCCAGGTCGTCGGGGTGCACCAGGATGACCCGCCGCCCGTTGGAGATGCCCCGGTAGCGGTCGTCCAGGCCGTAGAACGTGGTGTTGTACTGGTCGTGGCTGCGCATGGTCTGCAGGATCAGGTGTCCCTCGGGCGCCTCCAGGTACTCCAGCGGGCTGACCGTAAACCGTGCCTTGCCGATGTCGGTGGCGAAGGACCGCGTGTCGCGCGGCGGGTTCGGCAGCACGAAGCCGCTCTTGTTCCGGATCCGCGTGTTGAAGTCCTCGAAGCCCGGCAGCACGCGGGAGATGTGGTCCCGGATTACGTCGTAGTCCTCGGCCATCGCCCGCCAGTCCACCGGGTGGTCGTCGCCGAAGGTGGCCTGGGCCATCCGCGCGATGATCACCGGTTCGGCCAGCAGGTGCTCGCTGACCGGCTCCAGCCGGCCCTGCGTGGACCGGACGACGGACATGGAGTCTTCCACCGAGAGGAACTGGGCGCCCTTCGGATGCTTGTCATCCCGGTCGGTGCGGCCCAGCGTCGGCAGGATCAGCGACGTCTTGCCGTGCACCACGTGGGAGCGGTTGGGTTTGGTGGAGACGTGCACGGTCAGGCCGGCCTTCATCATCCCGCTCTCGAGCAGCTCGGTCTCCGAGTTGGCCAGCGCGAAGTTGCCGCCCATGGAGACGAAGACGTCGACCTTGTCCTCGTGGAAGCGGTCGATCGCCTCGGTGGAATCGACGCCGTGCTCGCGCGGCGAGGTGATGCCGAACTCCTTGTCCAGCGCCGCCAGCATCCATTCCTTGGGCTTCTCCCAGATGCCCATGGTGCGGTCGCCCTGGACGTTGGAGTGGCCGCGGACCGGGCAGGCGCCCGCCCCGGGCTTGCCGAAGTTGCCCTGGAGCAGCAGCAGGTTCACGATCTCGCGCAGGGTATCGACCGAATGCGGCTGCTGGGTCAGGCCCAGCGCCCAGCAGATGATGGTGGCCGTGGACTTGGCCAGCAGCCCGGCGACCTTGGCGATCTCCAGCCGCGACAGCCCGGTGGCCTTCTCCGTTTCGGTCCAGTCGATGTGCCGGCGGGCTTCGACGTACTCCTCGAAACCTTCGGTGTTCGCCTCGATGAACGCCTTGTCCACGACGGTGCCCGGCGCGCGGTCTTCTTCTTCCAGCAGCAGGTGTCCCAGCGCCTGGAAGAGGGCGAGGTCCCCGCCCACCTTGATCTGCAGGAATTCGTCGGCCAGCGCGGTGCCGCCGCGCAGCAGCCCGTCCACCGACTGCGGGTCCTTGAACGCCATCAGGCCGGTTTCGGGCAGCGGGTTCACCGCCACGATGGTGCCGCCGTTGTCCTTGCACTCCTTGAGCGCGGAGAGCATGCGCGGATGGTTGGTCCCGGGGTTCTGTCCCACCACGAAGATCAGCTCCGAGTGGTGGATGTCCTCCAGCGACACGGTGCCCTTGCCGATGCCGATGGTCGGGTTCAGCGCGCTGCCGGAGGACTCGTGGCACATGTTGGAGCAGTCCGGCAGGTTGTTGGTGCCCAGCGAGCGTGCGAACAGCTGGTACATGAACGCGGTCTCGTTGGCGGTCCGGCCCGAGGTGTAGAACACGCAGCGGTCCGGCGTCGTGGCCCTGATGCGTTCGCCAATCAGGCTGAACGCGTCCGCCCACGAGATCGGCGAATAGTGCGTCTCGCCCTCGCGGATGATGACCGGCTCCGTGATCCGGCCCTGCTGGCCCAGCCAGTACTCGGTCTTCGTGGAGAGCTCTTCGATGGAGTGGCGCGCCCAGAACTCGGGCGTGACGGTGCGCTTCGTGTTCTCCTCCGCGACGGCCTTGGCGCCGTTTTCGCAGAACTCGGCCGGCTTGCGCGGACCGGTGATGGATTCGGGCCAGGCGCAACCCGGGCAGTCGAAACCGCCCCGCTGGTTGATCCTGAGCAAGGACCGGGCGGTGCGGGAGACGCCGGCCTGTTCGATGCCGCGCTCCAACGCAACCTTCACCGCCGGAATACCGGCGGCGACCTTCTTCGGTTCCTTGACCTTCAGGGTGCTTTCATCAATGTCATTCACGGGTGCCGGACGAGTCATGCCCCTAATGTATCCCGGCTCACACCGGTTCCCCGACTCACCCGGCGCGTCTCACACGAAATTCCCGACGGCGGCGCCCACCCGTTCCGGGTGGGCATAGACGTTAATGCTGCGGCCGCGGCTGAAGCCGGCCAGCGTCAGCCCCACCTTTTCCGCCAGTTCGACGGCGAGCGAGGACGGCGCGCTCACCGCCGAGAGGACGGGGATGCCTGCGAGATAGGCCTTTTGGACCAATTCGAACGAGGCGCGCCCGGAGACCTGCAGCACCGTGTTGCGCAGCGGCAGCCGACCCTCGCGCAGCGCCCAACCCACCACCTTGTCCACCGCGTTGTGCCGGCCCACGTCTTCGCGCAGGCAGAGCAGTTCGCCCGCGACGCTGAACAGGCCGGCGGCGTGGACGCCGCCGGTGCGCTCGAAGACCTGCTGCTGTTCGCGCAGCCGGTCCGGCAACTGCAGCAGGATGTCCAGCGGCACGTCGCCGCCGGCACCGATGCCGTCCGGGCCCAGGGAGGCTCCGCCGTCGTCATTCTGCAGCGGGAAGCGGGAGCGTTTCGTCACGGCGTCGATCGAGGCGGTGCCGCAGATGCCGCACGCGCTGCTAGTGACCACCTGCCGGTCGAGCCGCGGATCCGGCAGCGCCACCCCCGGCGCCAACTGGGCCTCCACCACGTTGAAGGTCTGCCGCCCATCCTCGTCCTCGCCGGCGCAGAAGCGCATCGAGACGAGGTGTTCGGGCGACCAGATGACGCCCTCGGAGACCAGGAAGCCGGCCACCAGGTCGAAGTCGTCGCCCGGGGTGCGCATGGTGATGGAGAACGCGCGGCCGGCCAGCCGGATCTCCAGCGGCTCTTCCACCGCCATCACGTCCTCGCGGCGGCGCGGCGGCGCATCGAGACTGAGTTTGAGCACCTTGCGGCGCTGCGTCAAGCGGCCCATGAAGTTCTCCTCTACTGCCTGTAACAAGGGTAAGGCAGCCACAGGGCTGTATGGCTCAGCAGGACACGTCGTTACCAGGGCAGTTCGAGGGCCGGCAACTGCTCGCCGGGTTCGGCGCCGGCGGCCGGCACCACCATCACCCCTTCGGCGGCCGCCAGTCCCCGCATCATCGCCGAACCGATGCGGTCCGCGGGGACGGCACCTCCATCCGGCGACAGGCCATAGGGCACCAGCCGGTCCTGATCGTGCAACGGCGGCATGGCAGTCCCGGCGGACACGCTGCGCAGCGGGGCCAGCGGCCGGCCGGTCATCCCGGCCAGCACCGGAGCCGCCAGTGTCAGCAGCGCCATCATGGCGGCCAGCGGATTGCCCGGCAGGCCCACCAGCAGCCGGCCGTCTGCCAGCCGGGCCAGCAGTGCCGGATGCCCCGGGCGCATCCGGATGGACGGGACCAGGATCGTGGCCGCGTCCGCGTCCAGCACCCGGCGCAGATGGTCGGCGGAGGAGTGGCCGGTTCCGCCGGTGGTGACCACGACGTCGCCGCCGCAGCCGGCGATGGCTTCCGCGGTGGCCGCGAAGTCGTCGGGCAGCCGCCGGCTGTCCATCACGTGGCCGCCGAGCCGGGCGATGATGGCCGGCAGCGTCGGCCCGAACGTGTCCCGGACCCGGCCCGGCGCGGGAATGCCGGAGGTGACGACTTCGTCGCCCGTGAGCAGCAGGGCCAGCTGCGGCACGGGGGCAACGGGGAGCGCGTCGTGGCCGCACACGGCCGCGACGGCCAGATGCGCGGGGGTCAGCACGGTTCCGGCGGAGATGACGACGGCGCCGGCGGCGGTCTCTTCGCCGGCCGGACGGATGTGCCGCCCGGGGGCCAGTTCCCGCGCGTCGGTTCCCGCGCACAGCTCCAGCCGGTCAGTCGCCGCGGTGCCGCATTCGCTGCGCAGCACGCTGTCCGTGCCGTTGGGGATCAGCCCTCCGGTGACGACCGGGGCGGCCAGTCCGGGCCGCAGGGCGCTGCCGGCCGGCACCAACTGCCACGGCCCCGTGCCGGCAACGGCCCAGCCGTCCATGGCGGAGGAGGCGTAGTGCGGGACCGGAACCAGGGCCGTCAGGTCGCGGGCCAGCGTGCGCCCGGCGCAGGCGGTCAGCTCCTCGTTCGCGGGGTGAGGCCGCCCCGCCTTCCGGCCGGCGGCATAGGCGGCTCTGCGGGCATCGTCCCAGCGCAGGCCGGAGCCGCTCACTCCTGCACTGCGCCGTGCCGGCGCGCCACTTCGTCGGCCACCCTGGAGGCGGCGCGCATGGCCACCTCGGGTGTGGCCTGTCCGGTGGCTGCGGCAAGGCCGGCGGCGTAGCCCACCACGAAGGTGGTCAGCGGCGCCGCCGGGCGGACCACGCTGTGCGCCGCGACGCCGGCCAGCCCCAGCACGGCGTCGATGTCAACGGGCGTGTCTTCGATTTCCAGCGCCTGGAGCAGTTCGCTGACAAAGGGGGAGAGCTTTTCGGCCGCTCCGGACACAATGGCCTCCGATCCGCCCGGTGCGGGCAAGTACAACGCTTGTTTCAGGCTACGGCGCGGGCCGGGCAATGCCAAAGCGGCCCGCGTCGTCCCAGGTGTCGACGTCAGAGGTGTGGTCCCCTGATAGACCCTCGAGCCTGATCTCGGCAGCCGGCAGGCCGCCGAGCAGCCGCCTGACCGGCTGGCCGGCCAGCCCGGCCGCTCCCCCGGCGTTGCGCACCGCCGCCTCCAACGCTGCGCTGTCCGCGCAGCAAGCCAGCGGCTGCTGTTTGCCGTCGGCGTCCACCGGGATCCACAGCCTGGCTTCCGGCCGGCCGACGGCGTGGCGCAGCAGAAGTTCCGGCAGCCCGGCCAGCATCGGCATGTCGCAGGCGAGGAGCAGCGTGAACGGCGCCCGCCGAGAGCCACCGCCGTCGTCGTCCTGCGCCCGCCGGGAGGCACCGCCGTCGTCGTCCCGTAACAGCGCCTGGATCCCCGCCGCGATGCCCGCTGCCGGGCCGGAGAACGGCGGGTCTTCCCGGGTGAGCGTCAGCCGCAGCGGCCGCGGAACGAGCGTGCGGCGGAACGCTTCCACTTCCTCCGACAGGTCATCGGGGCCGACGACGGAGACCCGGTGGGCCCCGCGGACGGCCTCCAGCGTGCGGCGCAACAGGGTGGATCCCTCGAGCCGCAACAGTGCCTTGGGGCTGCCGCCCAGGCGCGAGGACCGGCCGCCGGCCAGCACGACGGCGTCGAAAATCGGAGCCGTCACGCGGCGGTATGGGTGTCGAGGAACTGGCTCCAGGCCGGGGCGGGGCGGTCCAGGTCGCGGATCCGCCAGCGGGCGCCGCTGGGCGGCCGGGGCGTGAAGCGCAGGCTCCAGCCCATTTGGGCCAGCGTGCGGTCGCCCTTGGCGTTGTTGCAGCGCAGGCAGCAGGCCACCAAATTCTCCCAACTGTCTTCTCCCCCGCGGGACCGGGGCTTGACATGGTCCACCGTGGTGGCTGTCTTCCCGCAGTAGGCGCAGAGGTGGTTGTCGCGGCGCAGGACGCCGCGGCGGGTGACCGCGGTGTCCTTGTTGTACGGCATCTTAATGTAGCGGTTGAGCAGGATGACCGAGGGTCGGCCCAGTATGTCGTTGGGGCCGACGACGGGGTCTCCGTCTTCGGCAAGCACGCTGGCTTTTCCGGTGAGCACAAGAAGCAGCGCCCGGCGGAAGGTGACAACCGCCAGGGGCTCGTAACCAGCATTCAGGACGAGTGTGCGCATGCACATTCCTCTAGGTCTGGCCAACCCGACCGGCGCTTCAGATCCCGGTCCGGGACTGGATTTTCTGCACTGACAGTCAAAGAGTATGACGGCGAGTGCGTTCCGCGCTAACTTTTTCGCCGCCTGTGGGCCGTCTGAATGGTGCCGCCGGCGGTCCGGCGGCCCGGCGGAGGGCACCCGCGGGGCCCGCCGTGGGCCCTGACGAGGCCGGTCCAGCGCAGGCGTCTGTCCGCCCGGAAACGCCGACGGCCCCGGTGCACGCGCTGGGCGTGGACCGGGGCCGTCGGGACGGTCCCTGCGGACCGGAGAAGGCTGTTGCCTAGTTGACGCGGATGGCTACGTAGCCGGATCCGACGTCCGCGCTGGCCAGTGCGGTGGTGTAACCGGTCCAGCCGCCGTGGATGGCCTGGCCGTTGCCCACGTAGATGGCGATGTGCGCAACGCCTGCGCCGCCGTCGGAGTAGTAGAGCAGATCGCCCGGCTGCGGGGTGGACACCTGGGTGCCGTAGCTGAAGAACTGTGCGGGTGCGAGGTCGCCCACCGAGAAGCCGGCGGCGCGCAGGGCCTTCTCCACCATGGCGGTGCAGTCCTGCGAGATGCCGATCTGGCCGTACGCGGAGGACACCAGGGTGGAGGCCACGCCGCTAGCGGAAGCTTCGGCCTTGGCCGGCGCTGCCTTGGCCGCGGGAGCGGCGGCGGCCTTGACCTCGACCGCGGGAGCGGCGGCCTGGACGGCGCCCTGGGCGGTGTCTGCGGCCTCCTCGACAACCGGGGCCACTTCCTCGGCCACGGCTTCGACAACAGGCTCAGGCTCCGGGGCCGGAGTGGACTTGATGGCGGGACGCGAGAAGGTCAGCTCGACGGCACTCGAAGCCTGGACGGTGTCCACCTGCACGCGGCTGGGAACGGACACGGTGGATGCGGTGCGTTCGATGGAGGTTGACTGCGCGGGAACCGCGGCGGTCAGGGCCAGTCCGGACGCGGCAGCGATCACGGCTGCCGAGCGACCCATGGATCCGGCATTGGACGAGACGGCTTTGGAAATCGTCTCCAGCGGGTTGGTGCGGACGGAAACGGCGCGGTGGCGCCCCGTAGCGGTGTCATTGAACACGTTAAAGGCCTCTCCCAATGCCTGCGAGGTGAGCTGTCGGATTCGGATGGGAGTGCATCCGGCCGCAGCCCTCCCCGGCAATGCCTGAGAGTGCTGGCGACTTAACCCCAAGGGTTCCTGTACGGAACCCGAAATTGGTTCCCCCGCCTCTGCCCGCGAAGTTTTTTGCGAACGGACTCCGGACGGTGGCAGAGCTCGGCAATCCACCCGGAGGTCCCAGCCGTTTGGCAACTGGCACGCGTTAGAGCGTATACGATCAATCACGCATTGTCACATTCTGATCACGGCGCGGTGATGTTTTGATTACGACAGGCCCTCGGAGCCCTCCTTCCGGACGGTTCCGGGACGGCGTTGGTACGAAGCGTGCCGCTTGCGTCTCGGGGCCTCGCCCAAGCTCCAGGCGCCGTTTCCGCGCAGGCCTTCCGCGTGTGGCGCCGCGCCGTCGTTGCGCGCCGTCGTCCCCGCGCCGTCCCCGCGCCGTTTCCGCGCAGATCTTCCGCGCACCGGGTTTTAACGCCCGCAGCGCGCCCCGAAGGACGCGCCGCGAGAAAACCGTGACAGGAAGGGTTTAGCCTGCAGGACGGATGAAGACCGGGCCGGAGCCGATGTAGGCGCTGCCCAGGACAGTGCTGTAGCCCGCCCACCCACCGTGGACCGCCTGGCCGTTGCCGACGTAGATGGCCACGTGGGCCACGCCGGCGCCGCCGTTGGCGTAGTAGATGATGTCGCCGGGCTGCGGGGTGGCCACCTGCGTGCCGTAGGCAAAGAACTGCGCCGGGGCCAGGTCGCCCACCGCGAAGCCTGCCGCGCGCAGGGCGTTCTCGACCAGGGCCGTGCAGTCCTGGGCGACACCGATCTGTCCGTAGGCGGCCGCGACGATGGCGCCTGCGGCTCCGCTGGCGGCAGCCTCGCCGGCCTTCTTGACGGTCTTGGTTTCGTTCGACCCGGCGTCGTTGCCGGTCGTGGGGTTGATTTCGTTGGAGACGGCCTGGACAACCGGCTCCGGTGCGGGAGTGGAGGTGATCCCCGCGCGTTCGAAGGTCAGCTTCACGGCTGCGGAGGCCTGCACGGCTTCCACCTGCACGCGGGCCGGGGCCTCGACCCCTCGGTCAGCGTTGACGGCCTGGGCCGGGATGGTACCGGTCAGAACCAGGCCGGTAGCGGCGGCGATCACGGCACCCTGACGTCCCATGGTTCCCGCATTCGCGGACACAGCCTTGGAAATCGTCTCAAGCGGGCTCGTGCGGACGGGGGTCGCACGATGGCGGCCCGCAGTAATGCTCTTGGACACGGTCTGTACCTCTCCCAAATGCCTGCGAAGTGAGCTGTCGGGTTCGGATGGGAGTTCATCCGGCCGGCCGGCTTGCGGGCTGGTGGCCCGGGCCTGCTCGGCTTTACCCCAAGGACACCGTGCGATGTCCGGGAAGTGGTTCCCCCGCCTCTGCCATGCGATTCGGTGCGAACGAACTTCGGGCGACGGCAGAGTTCGGCATTCCGCCCGAAGGTGCCAGCCTGTTGACGACTGGCACGGGTGAAACCTTATAACAGTTTGCGGGATGTGTCACGTTCCGGTTACGGCGTGTTCATCACAGCCAGCCGGTGGGGTCCACCAGCTTGTCGTTGACCATTACTTCGAAGTGGAGATGGCAGCCGGTTGACGCGCCGGTGGTGCCGCTTTGGCCCACCATCTCCCCGCGCTGCACGGTCGCACCGACCGAGGTGTCAATGGTGCTCAGGTGGTTGTAGGTGGTCTTCAGGCCGTTGCCGTGGTCCACCACGATCCGGTTGCCGCCGCCGCCGACCTGGAAGCCCGCCTCGACGACGGTCCCGCCGGCCGCTGCGTGGACCGGGGTGCCGCAGGCTGCTCCGTAGTCCTGGCCGGTATGCAGCTCCCCGGCGTAGCCGGTGATGGGACTGACGCGGTAGCCGAACGGCGAGGTCATGGTCAGCTCGTCCATCGGCTGCGAGAGGGAGCCTTCGCTGCTGACCACCTGGGCATTGCTGCCCGAGGCGACCATGACCTGCTTCAGCTTCGTGTCCGGGTCGAACTTGCTGGTCAGTCCGGCACGCTCAAACGTCAGCCGGGCTTCGGTGGCGGCGGAGATGCTGCTGGCGGCCGGGGCATCCTGCGGGGCGTCGGCAGTGGCGCCGGCCGTCGTCGGCAGCATCACGGTCAGGGCCATCCCGGAGGCGGCTGCAACGATCGCTGTCTTATGCCCGACGTCGCGTGCGGCTGCTGCTACCGGCGAGGGTGCCGGCTGGGCGCGGCGTCGGCCGGCTGTTGCGGCACGTGGGCGTGAGTGTTCGGCCGGGGCGGTTGAACGGCGCCGTCCCGAGGCTTTGTGTCCTGCCAAAATTCTTTTACCTCTCCCAAAGCGCCTGCGAAGTTAGCTGTCGGATTCGAGTCAAGAGAAAACTCGGCCACACCGCACAGAGCGCCGGTGGAACGATTCACCGGGGCTTTGCCCGCTGCGGCTTCACCCCAAGGCAGCGAACAAACTGCCGCTTGGTGGGTCCTCCGCCCCTGTCTCACGGATACACGCCTCCGCCGACAGGGTTCGGCTTGCGAAGGGTGTGGGAATCGATGTCTCGATGCCCGGGTCAACTATACGTAAAACTCCGCGAAAGTAATAAATCCGTTATCCGGGGTGCGTGTTTTCAAGGGTCAACGTTTCATCGCATTGATACAAAGATGTGCGCGGCAACTTCCGGAGGCAGTTCCAAGGCCCCTTCGATCCCCGGCACGCGCACGGAAATGTACTCGCCGGCGGTCTCCAACTGAAGGCTTGCGCCGGGCTTCAGCCCGCCCTCTTCCAGCTGGAGCAATAGTTCCGGTTCCACCTGGATGGGCTCCGCCAGCCTGACGATGCTCACCTCTTTGTCGGACGTGTAGCTGCCCATGGCCTGTGCCAGATTGAGCACGCCGGTGGTGAACACTTCGGCCGGCTGGCCCCCGAGCGCTTCCAGGCCCGGGATGGGATTGCCGTACGGCGAAACCGTCGGCCTGCCCAGCAGTTCGTAGAGCCGCTGCTCGACCCGCTCGCTCATCACGTGCTCCCAGCGGCAGGCCTCGTCATGCACGTAGGCCCAGTCCAGTCCGATGACGTCGGAGAGCAACCGCTCGGCCAGCCGGTGCTTGCGCATCACTTCGGTTGCTTTTCGACGGCCCAGCTCGGTCAGTTCCAGATGCCTGTCGCCGGTGACGACTACGAGTCCGTCCCGTTCCATCCGCCCGATCGTCTGCGACACGGTCGGGCCCGAGTGCCGCAGCCGCTCGGCGATCCTGGCGCGCAGCGCGACGATGTTCTCTTCTTCGAGCTCGAGGATAGTGCGCAGGTACATCTCGGTAGTGTCGATGAGATCAGTCAATGGCTTCTTGCTCCTCGGCGCGGTGAAAAGGCTGCTCCAGCAGCTTGCATGAGGGTGTTTTCCCCTCCCCAGCCTAGCCTGTTTTCCTTACCGGACCGGCAGCTACGCCGCGGGCTGACGCGCCGAGCGGCCAACGCAACAATGCCAGCTTCAACTAACGGCAGCCCTTTGCGTTGAGGCAGAATGAGACGGGCGTTCAACGGCGAACCGCCATCGAGATCATTGCCACCACGCCAGGAAAGGTATTCATGAGCGATACCCAGTCCATCAGCATTCCCGCCGACCTGCTGCCGAAGGACGGGCGTTTTGGCGCCGGCCCGTCCAAGGTGCGCCCGGAACAGGTCGACGCCCTGGTCGCCGCCGGCAAGAACCTCCTGGGCACGTCGCACCGTCAGGCACCGGTGAAGAATCTCGTGGGCAGCGTCCGCGAAGGGCTCAAGGAGTTCTTCAAGGCGCCGCAGGGCTACGAGGTCATCCTCGGCGTTGGCGGCTCGACGGCGTTTTGGGACGTTGCGTCCTTCGGACTGGTAGAGCAGAAGGCCCAGCACCTGTCCTTCGGGGAGTTCAGTTCCAAGTTCGCCGCGGCCACCAACAAGGCTCCGTTCCTGGCCGAGTCCAGCATCATCACTTCGGAATTCGGCTCCCGGCCGGAGCCGCGGGCAGAGGCCGGCGTGGATGTCTATGCGTGGGCGCAGAACGAAACCTCCACCGGCGTGGCCGCTCCGGTGCAGCGTGTGGATGGTGCCGACGACGGAGCCTTGGTCCTCATCGACGCCACCTCCGCAGCGGGCGGGCTCGACGTCGACGTCACGCAGAGCGACGTCTACTACTTCGCGCCCCAGAAAAACTTCGCGTCCGACGGCGGCCTGTGGCTGGGCGTCTTCTCCCCCGCGGCGCTGGAACGGGCCGCCCGGATCGGTGCCACCGACCGGTGGATTCCCGACTTCCTCAATCTGGAAACGGCCATCGACAACTCGCTGAAGAACCAGACCTACAACACGCCCGCGCTGGCAACCTTGGTCACGCTCAACGCCCAGATCGAGTGGCTGAACGGCAACGGCGGCCTGGACTTCGCTTCCGGCCGCACCGCCGATTCGGCAGGACGGGTGTACCAGTGGGCGGAGGCTTCCGCCGTGGCGACCCCGTATGTGGCGAACCCGGAGCACCGCTCCAACGTCATTGCGACGGTGGACTTCGACGACTCGGTTGACGCCGCAGCGGTCGCCAAGGTGCTGCGCGCTAACGGAGTGGTGGACGTTGAGCCGTACCGCAAGCTCGGCCGCAACCAGCTGCGCATCGCCACCTTTGTCGCCGTGGAGCCGGAGGACGTCAGCGCACTGCTGGCCTGCATCGACTACGTGGTGGACCGGCTGCAGGGCTGACTCCCCGACGTCCCCCCGGCGTCGCGCCGCTTCGCAAAGGTCCGGCTTCCGTTCGCGGCGGCGGGACCTTATGCGTTGGCAGCGTTGCCTAGGGCGTTGCGCCAGGGGTGAGCGTCAGCGACGTGCGTCAGCAGTCTGCGTCAGCAGTCTGCGTCGGCAGTCTGCGTCAGCGGCGTGCCTCATTGGCGTGCGTCAGCAGCTCGCCTGTGCACGATGGTGCCGGCAGCGTTGCGTCCCACCAGCGTCGTCCCGCCGTCCAGCGAGCCTGAATGCTCGCCCCTAGACTGTCCGATGCAGCAGATAGCGTGTGGATATGGAGGGCGAGGGCGACGAGCTTCGATTCCCGGTTCCGGGACAGGGACTGGTGATGGACCTTGGGGTGCCCTCGCGTCCGGACAGTTCCCTGCTGGAAGCGCTGCTGCAGCACGTGGTGGCAGAAGCGCTGCTCCGGCGGTATGGCATCGGGCCTGATCGCGCCGGGCTCTTTCCGGCTGCCGCTGACCCTGATACATCTGATCCCAGCTCGGCCAGCGGGGTAGGCCTGCCCGTAGTGCCGGAGGACGCGGGCGGTGAGCCTGTGGTGCCCGAGGGCGGGGTGGGGGTGCCTGCCGTGCTGGCCGGTTTGTTGGCGGTGGTGGAGCCGACGGAACTGGATGACGTGCAGACCATGGATTATCTTTTGGCTGCGGCGCGGGTGGAGGCGTGGGTGCAGTCCTGCCGGGTCAAGGCGTTGGACCGCTTCGCCCGGCTGCGTCCCGGGATGGGCGGGGACCGCGACCCGGAAGGCTTTTCCCGCTTCGCGCGCCAGGAGATCTCGGCGCATCTGTGCACCGGTGACGCCGCGGCGCGGGCCATGCTGGCCGACGCCCGGCAGATCTGCACGCACCTGCCGGGCACTCTCGAGGCGATGGGCCGCAGCGACCTGGACTTGTCGCGCGCGAAGGCGCTGGCCCGCGGCTGCGCGGACCTGCCGGCCGAATGCCTGCAGGATTTCGAGGCCGCGGTGCTGCCCGGCGCCGGGGACGTCACACTGGATACCGTCCGGTCCCGGGCCCGGCGGATGCGGGACCGGCTACACCCGGAATCCCTGGCCCAACGGCACCGGCGGGCGAACGAGTCCCGCGACGTGCAACTGACCGACCAGGACGACGGGATGGCCGAACTGTGGATCCGGACCAGCGCGGACAAGGCGCACCTGGTCTTCGACCGGATCCAAGCCACAGCTAGCTCCCTCCAAGGCCCGGACGAGGCCAGGGCCCTGCCCCAACTCCGCGCCGACGTGTTCTCTGACCTCATACTGGCCGGCCGCACCTGCCCGGCCGCCGCGGCGGATACTACGACGGCGAACGACACCGTACCGGCGGCGCCGGCCGTGGCACCGGTAACCGCCGGCAGCGGCAGCGGCCGCTTCGTTGGAGGCGTGTCCGGGGACGGGACTGTCGTTCCAGAGCCGACGACCGCGGGCGATGGGGGCGCCCAGGCCACACCCAGCGGCGGTAACTGTGGTGGTGCGGGGCCGGGGATGCTGGTCACGGTGCCCCTGGCCACGCTGCTGGGATTGAGCGAGGAGCCCGGGGACTTGGCCGGGCACGGCCGGATCCCGGCAGGCATGGGACGGGAACTGGCGCAGCTGGCCAAGTCCTGGTTGCCGGTGCTCACCGACGACCACGGCCAGGCAATCGCGGCCGCCCGGAAACTGCGGACTCCGCCCGAATGGCTCAAACGCCTGGTCCGGGTCCGGGACCGGCACTGCCGCTTCCCCGGCTGCCGCCGCGCCGCCAGATACTGCGAAATCGACCACATCCAAGGGTGGGACGACGGCGGGCCAACCCTGCCGGAAAACCTGCAGTGCCTGTGCAGCGCCCACCACGCGTCGAAGACCGCCGGGCACATCCAAGCCGAGGCCGGCCCACACGGTCAGATCACATGGACCACGCGCACCGGCCACCGCAAGACCACCCACCCGGACGAGGGCTGGGACACCCTCCTGCCCCGTCCAAAGGACACGGAAGCGCCAGCCAACGGAGAAAACGAAGAGAACACCGACGGCGCCCCAGATGCAGCCGGAGACAACGCCCGCGGCGCCGCAGATGCAGCCAGAGACACCGACGGCGCCGCACCCGCCGCGGGAGACGCCGCCGCCTGCGACATCAGCGACCGCGGTGACCAAGCACCACCAAAACGATCGCTGGGCGGCATCGAACTGCCCGACGACAACACCGACCCCAACGCGCCACCCCCATTCTGAGCTTCCCGCGGCACGAGCAGAAGATGTCGGGGCGCCTGCGGAGAATGCCGTAACCTCAGCAGAGAATGCGGGGTGCGTGGGGCGCCTGCGGTCTCGGAATCTCTTAGCCGCGCCGGTCCGGCACGCCGTAGGTGATGGTTAGTTTCCGGGCCGCAGAGCGGTCGAAGCGCAGACGCATGTGGTGGGCACGCCAGGCCCACACGATCCCGATCGCGGCTGCGGCCACGCCGGACAGCGCGGCCACCCCCAGCCCCCAGCGCGGGCCAAAGCTGTTGGCCACCAAACCGACCAGAGGCGCACCGATCGGGGTCCCACCCATCAGGATGGCCATGTACAAAGACATGACGCGCCCGCGCATCATGGGAGCGGTCGTGGTCTGCACATACGCATTGGCGCTGGTCATGATCGTGATGGCGGCAGCGCCGACCGGCACGAGCGCCAGCCCGAACAGCCAAACCGTGGGGGCCAACCCTGCCACCGTGCAGGCGATGCCGAAGGCCACCGACGCGCCGAAGATATAGCGCAGCCGGGGGCGGTCCCGCCGTGCGCTAAGCAGCGAACCGGTGACCGAACCCGCGGCCATGACCGAGGAGAGCAAACCGAAATCGCCGGCATGCCCGCCGAACTCCGTGCGCGCCATGGAGGCGACAAAGACGGAAAAGTTCAGGCCGAAGGTACCGATGATAAAGATGGCAGCGAGCACGACCACCAGGTCGGGCCGCTGCTTCACATACCGGAAGCCTTCGAGGATCTGCCCGCGTCCCTTGGCGGCCTTCTCCCGCAGGTGAAGCTCCTGCCGTCGGATGGCGAGCAGCGCCGCGATCATTGCCGCGAAGGTGGCGGTGTTGATCAAAAATACCGGTCCGGGACCGATGGCGACGGTGAGCACACCGGCAATGGCCGGCCCGACCATCCTGGCCAGGTTGAAGGACGTGCTGTTCAGCGCCACCGCGTTGGGCAGGTAATCGTCGCGCACCACGTCCGAGACGAACGTCTGCCGTGCCGGCGCATCCACCGCTGTCACCATGCCGAGTGCCAGGGCAAAGGCGTAGACGTGCCACAACTGGGCGACGTCGGCGATCACCATCAATCCCAACGCCAAGCCCAGCACGGCCATCGAAATCTGGGTGGCCATCAGCAGCTTTTGCCGGTCAAAGCGGTCGGCAACCAGCCCGGCCCAGGGGGCCAGGACCAGTTGTGGCCCCATCTGCAGAGCCATGACGATGCCCATGGCAGCGGCGTCCTGCTCGGTCAGGATGTCGTAGACCAGCCAGTCCTGCGCCGTGCGCTGCATCCATGTGCCGATATTGGAGACCAAGGCCCCAATGAACCAGATCCGGTAGTTGAACAACCTCAGTGAACGAAACACGCTTTACCGCCCTTTCCGGCTGCATACCTGCCTCGTCGATGGGTCGCGTCAGGACGTAGTTTCGGCGCCGTCCTCGGTCGCGGTGACGTCGAAGGCCTCGGTCGCGGTGACGTCGGAGGCCTCGGCGCCGGTGACGTCGGAGGCCTCGGTCGCGGTGCCGTCGGAGGCCTCGGCGCCGTAGCCGTCGGTTACGTCCTCCGTGACCGGGCGCAGGTCCTCGGCTGCGGGCACGCCGTCCGCGGCTACATCGGAATCGTCTGCCTCGGTCCGATCCGTCGCTGCCACATCATCGCCAGCAGCTGCCTCGGCGCCGTCCGCGGCTTCCTCGGTGCGATCCGTCGCCGTCGCATCGTCGGCGGCAGCAGGCTCGGAGCGTTCCGCCGCCTCCGCTACTTCGTTCGCGGCAGCAGGCTCGGAGCGTTCCGCCTTCTCTGCCCCATCGTTTGCAGCAGCGGCCTCGGAGCGTTCCGCCGCTTCTGCTTCCGCCGCAGCCGCGGCTTCTTCGGGCCGAACCCGATCGGCCCAGGGCACCCACTCGGGGGCCAGCAGCGACTTCTCGGAGGGAAGCAGGCCCACTTCGCAAACAGTTGCTTCCTTGCCCCGCGGCACCCGGGCCAGCGTGGCGAACCACTGCCAGCCCGCGTAGCCCGCCAATTGGGCCTCGAACCGGTGGGTGACCAGACGGTCGCCGTCGGCAAAGGTGCCGACGTGTGCGCCGATCTGCTCGGACGGCGCGATCTCCAGCACGCCGTCACGCGCACGGTCCACCGCGGCGGCCAACACAGGGTCCAATTTGGGAGCGCGTCTGGCGGGACGACGCCGGGGCGCCGCCTCGGCCTGCGGCTCGTCGGCGACGGCTTGCCCCGCGTCAACCGTTTCAGCGCCGGCGTCGGTCATGTTTTCAGTCATCGAGGCCGCTCTACGCGTCCAGGTCGTCGGCTACGCGGCGGAGCACCGCGGCAACCTTCGACGCGTGGGAGCGCTCCGGGTAGCGGCCCCTGCGCAGGCCGTTGGAGATTTCGTCCAGCAGCTTGATCAGGTCTTCGGTGATCACGGCCATGTCCTCGGCCGGCTTCCGCGTCGCCCGGACCACCGAGGGAGCGGCGTCGAGGATGCGCGCCGAGAGCGCGGAGGGGCCGCGCCGGCCATCGGCTATGCCGAATTCCATCCGGGTGCCTGGCTTGACGTCTTTGACGCCGGCCGGCAGCGCCGAGGCGTGCAGGAACACTTCCTGTCCGTCCTCGCTGGCCAGGAATCCAAACCCTTTATCCGTGTCAAACCACTTGACTTTGCCGATGGGCACTTTGCTTACCTCGTTCTGCTTCATGATGCAGCGGTACCGCACGCTGCTGCGTTCTTACCATGGGCCCCGCCGGTAGCACAGCGGTCGCACACGCGACCGCGCCGAATCGGGGAAAGTCTGTCTCTAGGTTATCGCGTTCCGCTGACCGCCGAGCCCGTTGCCCGCCGCTTTCCGCTCGTGGCGTGAGCGCCGGGAATGAGGCTCCGGAATGGCGGCTGTAATCTGGTGTCATGCCCGCAACCGTCCCCGCCCACAATGCGTCCCGCCCCGCCGAGTCCGGTGTTTTGCACCGAGTGCTGGTCCTTGCCGCCGTCGTCGCGCTGTTGGCCGGTTTGGGCAGCCTGGGCGTGATTTTGGCCGGCGCCATGGCCGGAACCGAGGTGTGGGCCGGCTTTCTGGGACTGACTTGGTTCTGCTTTCCCATCGCCTTCGTGCTGATGGTGCTGCTGGTGGCCGGCAGCGTCCGCCGCCGCCGACGCAGCTAGCGGCGTAGCCACCCCTGCCCCACGACGGGCTGGTCCCCGCCGCTCCCGGCCGCCAAGACCTTCGCGGCCGGGCACCGTAGGCCGCAAGACCACCCCGTCCCTACACCGCTGGGCCGCAGCGGCGCGGGGTAACGTTAATCCGGTGTCCTCCATCCGCGCCCTGGCCGGCCAGTTGGCCGCCCGCAGCGACGCCGAGCTGCGGCAGCTGTTCGGCGCCCGTCCGGATCTCTGCCTGCCGGCCGTGCCGGACTTTTCTGCACTGGCTGCGCGCGCGTGCACGCGGATCAGCCTGCAGCGGGTGCTGGAACAGCTGTCCCGGCCCGAGCTGGACGTACTCGAAGCGGTAGTGCTCAGCACCGACGTGGATGCCGGACGCGCCGCCGACGCCCGCTCCCTGCGGCCGTTGCTCCTGCCGCCCGACGGCACCGCGTGGCTTCACGAACTGGGCTCCTGCCTGGCGCGGCTGCATGGACTCGCCCTGCTGCTGCTCGCCGAACCGCCCTCCCACGACGACGGCGGTGCCGCCCCTCCTTCCCCGGCTTACCTACCGGTGGCGAGCCTGGCCGAAGCACTCGGACCGTACCCGTCAGGCCTCGGCCGCAGCTACGCAGCCCTGGCCTCAGCCAGCCCCGCGGCCGCCGACCATATGATCCGGACGGCGCGGCTGCTGCGGGAGGCCGGTCATGCCCTCCCCGCCGACGTTGCCGAGCCGGACCCGGACGAAGGCTCCGGCGCCCCGTCCCCCGGCGTCCGGGCAGCCGCCGCCCTCGAGAGCTGGCTCGCCGACCCGCGGACCTGGCCGGCACTGATGGCCCAGGCACCGGAGCATACGGAGGAGCTGCTCGGGAAGTTCCGCCGCTCCCCGCTCGGGGCGCTGCCGCACCCGCTCGCCGATACCGGCCCGCGAGACACTACCTCGCCCATCGACTGGCTGGCCTCCCACGCGCTGCTGGTGCCCATCGACGCATCGCACGTGGAACTCCCCCGGCCAGTGGGCCTGGCGGTGCGCGGCGGCGCCGTGGCTGACCCTTGGCACACGCGGCCGCCGGAGGTTGCAGCCCGGCAGGTCCGGAATTCGCTGCGTGACAACGCGGCCTTCTCCGCCGCGGCCGAGACGCTGCGCCTGGTGGCCGAACTGTTGGAACAGATACGCCGGGGCCCGGTGGCCACGCTGCGGGCCGGCGGCGTGGGTGTCCGCGAAGTCCGGCGGCTGGCCGAGGCGTTGCGGATCGAACCGGGAATGACCAGCTGGCTGCTGGAGCTGTCCGCCGCCGCCGGCCTGGTCGTCCTGGACGTAGACACCTCCCGCTGGGTGGTCCCTGCGGGTGCCGCGTTCGGCTCCCTCGAGCGCCGGGACCAATGGCAGCTGCTGGTCGCGTCCTGGCTACAGCTGGACCGGGCGCCGTCATTGGTGGGCGGGCGGACCCCGTCGGACACCGCCATCAATGCGCTGGCAGCCGAGGCATCGCGGCCCGACGCACCGGCAGTCCGGCGCCACGTGCTCGAGGCACTGGACGAACTCTGCGGTGCGGCCGATTCCGCCGGCGGCCAAGCGGGGCACGGCACAGCGGAGCAGGGCGGACTGGCCGACAGCACGCCGGCGCCCACGCCGGAAGCGATTACCGCCTACCTCGTCTGGCGACGGCCCCGGCAGCAGCGCCGGTTCAAGCGCCTGGTTCCGGGCATCCTGACCGAGGCCGCGCGGCTGGGTCTCACCGGCTCCGGTGCGCTGACCGATCTGGGGCGGGCCACAGCGCAGGACCGGCTGGCCGACGCCGCCGCGCTGCTGGCGGAGCAGCTGCCGGCACCGCTGGACCAATTCATGCTGCAGGCGGACCTGACGGCCGTTGCTCCCGGGTATCTGGCCCCGGATATCGCCGCCGAGCTGTCCCTGCTGTCGAACGCGGAAGGCCAGGGCCCGGCGGCCATCTACCGGTTCTCGGCCGACAGCATCCGGCGCGCCCTGGACGCCGGCCGGGATGCGGCCGGGATCCTCGGCTTCCTGACCCGGCATTCGGCCACCGGCGTGCCGCAGCCGCTGGAGTACCTGGTGGAGGACACCGCCTCCCGGCACGGTGCGCTGCGGGTGGGATCGGCCGCGGGTTTCCTGCGCAGCGACGACGAAGATGCCCTGACGGACCTCCTCGCCGACCCGCGCACGGCCCGCCTGGGCCTGCGCCGGCTGGCCCCTACGGTGCTGGTGTCGCGGGCCAGTTCCCGCGACCTACTCGCCTCCCTGCGCCAGCTCGGTTATGCGCCGGCTCCGGAGGCCGACGACGGCGTGGCCCTGGGCGGCGGGGCCGGCACCGGCGGCGGCAGGGCAGGCACCGGCGGCGGCAGCACTTCCGCTGACAGCACCCCGGCCGATGGTGCCGCGGCGGCGCAGGCCGGCCGCGCGCCGTCGTCGTTCCCGGTCAGGACGAACCCCTGGGAACTCAGCGCCGAAGACACCGATGCCCAGCTGGCGATGCTGCGGAGCAGCGGCGTTCCCGCCCGCCCGGCCGCCGAGGCCGGGCCGTTGCTGGCGCTGGAAACGCTGCGCACCGCGGTCCGGTTGAAACAGAAGGTGCGGATCGGCATCGTGGACCCGGACGGCAACCACCGGCGCCAGGTGATGCTCCCGCTGTCCGTCAGCGGCGGGCGGGTGCGCGTCTTCGACCCCGACCGTGACAGCGAGCGCACCGTCTCCATCCACCGCGTGATGGACATTGAACTAGTGGAGGGCAGCTGAATGGCCAACGGACCCCTGATCGTGCAAAGCGACAAGACCATCCTGCTGGAAGTGGACCACGAACAGGCCACCGAGGCCCGGCACGCCATCGCCGCGTTCGCCGAACTGGAGCGCGCACCGGAGCACATGCATTCCTACCGGATCACTCCGCTGGGACTGTGGAACGCCCGCGCCGCCGGGCTGGACGCCGAACAGGTGCTGGACACGCTGCTGAACTACTCCCGCTTCCCGGTGCCGCACGCGTTGCTCGTGGACATCGAGGACACCATGTCCCGGTACGGGCGGCTGCGGCTGGAGAAGGACCCGCAGCATGGCCTCGTGCTGCGCACCACCGACTACCCGGTGCTCGAAGAGGTCATCCACGCCAAGAAGATCCAGCCGCTGCTGGGTCCGCGGATCGATGCCGAGACCACCGTGGTGCACTCCTCCCAGCGCGGCCAGCTCAAGCAACTGCTGCTCAAGCTGGGCTGGCCCGCGGAGGACCTGGCCGGCTACGTCGACGGCACGCCGCATCCGATCGCGCTGGCCGAATCCGCGGAACCCGGGGGCTGGCAGTTGCGGCCGTACCAGCGCCTGGCCGTGGAGAATTTCTGGGCTGGCGGTTCCGGCGTCGTCGTCCTGCCCTGCGGGGCCGGCAAGACGCTGGTCGGCGCGGCCGCGATGGCCACCAGCTCCACCACCACCCTGGTGCTGGTGACCAACACCGTCTCCGCGCGGCAGTGGAAGGACGAACTGGTCCGCCGGACCTCCCTGACCGCCGAGGAGGTGGGCGAATACTCCGGCTCGGTCAAGGAGGTCCGGCCGGTCACCATCGCCACCTACCAGGTGCTGACCATGCGCCGCGGCGGGCTGTACCCGCACCTGGAGCTCCTGAATGCCAACGACTGGGGTCTGATCATCTACGACGAGGTGCACCTGCTCCCGGCCCCGATGTTCCGGATGACCGCTGACCTGCAGGCGCGGCGGCGGCTGGGGCTGACCGCGACGCTGGTGCGCGAGGACGGCCGCGAGGGCGAGGTGTTCTCGCTGATCGGCCCGAAGCGCTACGACGCGCCGTGGAAGGACATCGAGGCGCAGGGCTACATCGCCCCCGCGGACTGCGTCGAAGTGCGGGTGGACCTGCCGCGGGACGAGCGGGTGGCCTACGCCATGGCCGACGACGGCGACAAGTACCGGCTGTGCGCAACATCCCCGACCAAGACCCCGGTGGTCGATGCCCTGGTGCGGGCGCACCGGGGCGAGCAGCTGCTGGTGATCGGACAGTACATCGACCAACTGGACGAGATTGCCGCACACCTGGACGCGCCCGTGATCAAGGGCGAGACCTCGGTGAAGGAACGGCAGCGGCTATTTGACGCGTTCCGCCGCGGCGAACTGCAGACGCTGGTCGTCTCTAAGGTCGCCAACTTCTCCATCGACCTGCCCGAAGCCACCGTGGCCATCCAGGTGTCCGGCTCGTTCGGCTCGCGGCAGGAAGAAGCCCAGCGCCTGGGCCGGCTCCTGCGCCCGAAGTCGGACGGCCGGGCTGCCCGGTTCTACACGGTGGTGGCGCGGGACACACTGGACCAGGACTTCGCGGCCAAACGCCAGCGCTTCCTGGCCGAGCAGGGCTACGCCTACACCATCAAGGACGCCAACGACGTGCTGCAGCCGTAGGCCGGTCCGGAGCTGCCGCCGTAGGCCGGTCCGGACCGGCCGCCGGCCTCAGCGCAGGCCGCCGTTTCGGTACAGCTGCATGAAGGCCTCTTCGCGGACCTCCTCCAGCCGCTGGTAATCAACCGCCCAGCGGCGCCGGTCCATCCGGCGACGGGCAAGGCTTCGGCGTGTGGTGCCCGCCGCCGCGCTCAGCGCCCTCGCCGTGTCGCGGAGCAACTGCCGGAGGTCCAAGCGTCGGGAACCGTCGAACTCCTCAACCGCCTCGTAAATATCCGTTGCTTTGGATTCGCGGGCCAATACTGCTGACTGCATGATTTCCCTTTCGGCTTGTGCCGGACTTTCGCCGACGAATCAAGAATCCGTCGCCGACAGGTGTGGCGGCATCGGGCAAACGACCCATTTGCCCCGGCCGGGCATGGGGCATCCGGGCCGCCCTGCACGCGCAGCATTCATTCAGCAAACTCCCAGAAACCGGGAGCACACTGAAAGGGTGAAAAAGCCTGAGCCCGAAGCCAAACTGCTGGTCGTCGACGACGAGCCGAACATCCGGGAACTGCTGTCCACCTCGCTGCGGTTCGCAGGATTCGAGGTAGTGGCTGCGGCCAACGGCCGCGAGGCCCTGGACGCCGCCGAAGAGCATGCACCGGATCTGGCCGTGCTGGACGTGATGCTGCCAGACATGGACGGGTTCACCGTCACCCGCAAGCTGCGGGCCTCCGGCCGGCATTTCCCGGTGGTCTTCCTCACCGCCCGCGACGAAACCGAAGACAAGGTCACCGGCCTGACGGTCGGCGGCGACGACTACGTGACCAAGCCGTTCAGCCTGGACGAAGTGGTGGCCCGGATCCGCGCCGTGCTCCGCCGCACCCGGCCGCTGCTGGAAGACGACGCGATCATCCAGGTGGATGACCTGGAGCTCGACGACGACGCGCACGAGGTGCGCCGGGGCGGCGACGTCATCGACCTCTCCCCCACGGAGTTCAAGCTGCTGCGCTACCTGATGCTGAACCCCAACCGCGTGCTCTCCAAGGCGCAGATCCTCGACCATGTCTGGGAGTACGACTTCAACGGCGACGCCTCCATCGTCGAGTCCTACATTTCCTACCTGCGCCGGAAGATCGACACGAATCCGGATACTCCGCCGCTGATCCAGACCAAGCGCGGGGTTGGGTACCTCCTGCGCACGGCCGACCGCCGCTGATCCATGCTGGATCGATGGAAGTCAGCATCCCTGCGGTCCCAGCTGGTGCTGATCATGGGCGTGCTCATGGTCGCCACCCTGACCCTGACCTCGGCGCTGATCCTGACCCTGCTTCACGACACGCTGGTAAGGCAGCTGGACAACGACCTGACCAAGAACCGCCAGTCCATCTCGTCCTTCCTGGTCCGTGAGGCGACGGCCCCCACCGGGATGTCCTACCCGTCGACGAGGTACTACGGTGCCTTGTTCACCCGCGGCGGCGAGCTCACGATCGACACCAACCCAACGGGTGACCGCCCGGACCTGCGGGACATCACTCCCGACAGGGCCCAGGCACTCCAAGGCCGGGGTTTCCACGTTCCCGGCACCGATCGGGACAGCCAGGGCTGGCGGGTGTGGGTCACGCCCCTCCAGAACGACTCCGGCTCCGTCGCGGTGGCGGTGAGCTACAACGAGGTGAACAGCACCTTCGACGAAGTCGCGGCCAGCACGCTCCTCATCGCCGTCTCGGCCACGGTGGCCGCCATCGGCATCGTGTGGCTGGTCGTCACCCGATCCTTCCGGCCCTTGGCCAGGGTGGAGAAAACGGCAGCGGCCATCGCCGCGGGGGACCTCTCCCGGCGCGTCGACGTGCTGAACCCGGCGACCGAAGTGGGCCGGCTGTCCAGTTCGCTGAACGCCATGCTCGCGCACATCGAAACCGCCTTCGCGTCCCGGACCGCGTCTGAGCAGCGCATGCGGCGCTTCGTCCAGGATGCCTCGCACGAGCTGCGCACCCCGCTGGTCACCATCCGCGGTTTCTCCGAGCTTTACCGGCACGGCGCGCTGCAGACGCCCGACGACGTCGGTGCGGCCATGGGCCGGATCGAGAGTGAAGCCAAGCGCATGGGCCAGCTCGTGGAAGACCTGCTGACCCTGGCACGGGTGGATGAACAGCGTCCGCTCGAAACCAGGCCGTTGGATCTCCTCATGCTCGGCAACGATGCTGCTTTGGACGCACGGGCCAGCGCCCCCAACCGTGCCATTACGGTCGTGGGGCTCGACGGCGGGGCGCCGCGGCCCGCGCCGATCGTGGGCGACGAGGCCCGGCTGCGCCAGGTTGTCGCCAACTTGGTCACGAACGCCCTGCGCTACACACCCGACGGCTCACCGCTGGAGATCGCCGTCGGCGTCCAGCCGGCGAGCGACGACCGCTTGAATTCTGTTCTGGAGATCCGCGACCACGGCCCGGGCATCTCCGAGGACGAGGCCGCACGGGTGTTCGAACGTTTTTACCGGGCGGACACCTCCCGCGATCGCGAAACCGGCGGCACTGGGCTGGGCCTGGCCATCGTCGCGGCCCTGGTGGCCCAGCATGACGGCAGCGTCAGGTTGACGGATACCCCGGGCGGCGGGGCAACCATGTCCATCCGGATCCCGTATCAGCCGCCGGCGGACGAGGACGGCGCCTTCCACCTCGGGTGACCGCAGCGCCCGTCCCGCAGGGGTTTTCCACATCCGTCGGCTTGGGTCTCGCGGCGTCTTCCGCGGCTGCCTAGCCTGAACCGTGTCGGACAGATTCATCCACGAGCGGAGGACACCATGGCCGTATTCCAGGTAGACAGCGAGGCTCTTGCCGCCAAGAGCATGGCCGTGCAGGGCACCATCGGACGGCTGCAGGCGGAGGTGAACACCATGCAATCCGGGCTGCGCGAATTGGAGTCGCTGTGGACCGGTTCGGCGGCGACGAACTTCCAGCAGCTGATCACGGACTGGCGGGCCACCCAGCTGAAGGTGGAGGAATCGCTGGCCAGCATCAACGCGGCGTTGTCCCACGCCTCCCAGCAGTACTCGCAGGCCGAGGAGGCCAACGCCCGGATGTTCCTGGCCTGACCGTTGTCCGGCCGGGTGCGGGTGCGCGGCGGCAGGGGGCAGTCCGGCAGGGTGCGGGTGCGCGGCGGCAGGGGGCAGTCCGGCAGGGTGCCGGGTGTGCGCGTGCGGGTCCGGTCGGGTGTACCGCGGCCGCCCCGCGGCCGGCCGTTCAGTCCTGCTCGGGTGTGCCCTGGTGGAAGCGCAGCCGCCAGCGCCCGCCCTCGCGCAGCCAGAGCGAACTGCGCAGGGCGGAACCGTCGCGGCGGACGCTGCGGTAGGTCAGCAGGATGCTGTCTTCCTCCAGCCGTTCGACGGCGAAGACCTCCAGCGAGGCGTCCAGCTCGAGGCTTTCCTGGAGTTCGCTGATCATGGCGTCCCGCGTCCACATCCGGCCTGCTTCGCCAATCTCGGCGAAGTCGGGGTGCAGCAGCACGGCCAGGCGCCCGTAGTCAGCCCGGACGGCGGGGCTGAGCAGCTCCCTCTCGAGCCGCACCACCAGCTCTTCCGCGGCGTCCCCGACAGCGGCCGGGTCGGCGAAGTCTTCCAGCTCGGAAAAAAGATCGGGTTCCGGCACGACTGCGGCCGCCGGCCGGGCAGACGGGGTGTTTCCCGGACGGGCGGCGGCAGCCGGGTTGTTTCCCGAGCGGGCGGCGGCAGCCTGCGCCGATCCGAGTACGGCGCTGCCGGAGGTTCCCGGTCCGCCGGGAAAGCCCGGGCCGGCCGGTGCGCCGGTGCCGTTCTGGAAGGCGAGGGCCACCGCTCGGGCCCGTTCGTCGGCGGCTTCGTTCAGCCTGTGTCCGGCGTGGCCCTTTACCCACTCGAACTCGTAGCTGCGGCCCTTGATCGCGGCGTCGATGTCTTTGAGCAGGTCGACGTTCAGCACCGGCTTGCCGTCGGCCTTCTTCCAGCCCCGCCGTTTCCAGCCCGGCATCCATTTGGTCACGCAGTTGATCACGTACTGGCTGTCGCACAACACGCGCAGGTGTTCCTGTGGCAGGTGCGCCGTGGCCCGGAACAGGTCCAGCACGGCCATCAGCTCGCCCTGGTTGTTGGTGCCGTGCGGCCAGCCCCCGGCAGCCCACGCCGTGTCGTCGATGTACCAGGCCCAGCCCGCGGGTCCGGGGTTGCCGAGCGCGGAGCCGTCGGCGGCAGCAGTAATAGTCATGATCTCCATCTTTTCAGATCCGGCCACCGTTCCTGCCCGCGCTGCGGCGGGGCGCGGGGCAGACATTCCTGGCCCTAGGCTGGGCACGTGGCAATACTCATCGATCCTCCGCTCTGGCCCGCGCACGGCACCCACTTTTCCCACCTGGTCTCCGACACGTCGCTGGCCGAACTCCACCGCTTCGCCGCGGCCGCCGGTATCCGCGAGCGGGCCTTCGACCGGGACCATTACGATGTGCCGGCCAGCCGCTACGCCGAGCTGGTCAGGCTGGGCGCCGTCGAAGTCAGCGCCGGTGACCTGACCCGCCGGCTGCAGGCGAGCGGGTTGCGGGTACCGGCCCGTCAGCGCCCGGAGAGACTGCGCAGGGTACTGCTCCGCCGGTGGAACGAGCTGCTGCCCGGGCAGGAGGACCTCGGCCGCGACCTGCTGGACCGTTGGGGAGAACCCCACCGCCACTACCACGGCCCCGGCCACCTGCTGGCTGTCCTGGAGGCGCTGGAACAGCTCACTCCCCCGGCCGGGTCTCCGGCCGGGTCCGCTCCCCGGCCACGGGCAGTATGGTTGGCGGCCTGGTTCCACGACGCCGTCTACAACGGCCGGCCCGGCGTCGACGAACAGGAATCGGCTGATCTCGCGGCTGCCTGGCTGCCGGCCGCGGGCTGCAGCGGCGAGGAGACGGCCGAAGTCGTCCGGCTGGTCCTGCTCACGGCCACCCATTCGCCCGGCCCGCACGATGGACCCGGTGCCCTGCTGTGCGACGCCGACCTGTCCGTCCTCGGCGGAACGCCGGCGGAGTACCGCAGCTATGTCCGGGACGTCCGCAAAGACTATGCGCACGTGCCCGACGCCGACTTCGCCGCCGGGCGCACCGCCGTCGTCCGCGGTCTGCTGGCGCTGGATCCGCTCTACCGGACCCCGTCCGCCCGGGAGAAGTGGCTGGAGCGTGCCCGGCACAACCTCTCCGCCGAGCTGGAAGCCTGGCACGAGAGGCCCGACTGGCTCGCTCCGGAAAGGGGTTAAAGGCCGCGAGGCGCGGCTCCCATGATGGGAACCGCGCCTCGCTGAAACCGTGGCCTGCTGTCAGGCCGAGGTGGTGGCGGGGAAGCTTAGAAGCCGCCCATGCCGCCCATCTCGTCGCCGCCCGGCATGGCCGGAGCGGCCTTCTCCGGCTTGTCGGCAACAACGGCTTCGGTGGTCAGGAACAGGCCGGCGATGGAGGCCGCGTTCTGCAGGGCAGAGCGGGTCACCTTGACCGGATCGTTCACGCCCGCAGCCAGCAGGTCCTCGTAGACACCGGTGGCGGCGTTCAGGCCGTGGCCGTCGGCCAGGCCGCGGACCTTGTCGGCCACGACGCCCGGCTCCAGGCCGGCGTTGAGGGCGATCTGCTTCAGCGGAGCGTCGATGGCAACCTTGACGATGTTGGCGCCGGTTGCTTCGTCGCCTTCGAGGTTGAGGTTGGCGAACGCCTTGGCGCCAGCCTGGATCAGGGCCACGCCGCCACCGGCGACGATGCCTTCCTCAACGGCAGCCTTCGCGTTGCGGACAGCGTCCTCGATGCGGTGCTTGCGCTCCTTGAGCTCGACCTCGGTTGCGGCACCGGCCTTGATGACTGCCACGCCGCCGGCCAGCTTGGCCAGGCGCTCCTGCAGCTTCTCGCGGTCGTAGTCGGAATCGGAGTTCTCGATCTCAGCACGGATCTGGTTGACGCGCCCGGCGATGGCGTCGGCTTCGCCGGCACCTTCGACGATGGTGGTCTCGTCCTTGGTGACAACCACCTTGCGGGCCTGGCCCAGCAGGTCCAGGGTGGCGTTCTCCAGCTTGAGGCCGACCTCTTCGGCGATGACCTGGCCGCCGGTCAGGATGGCGATGTCGGCCAGCATGGCCTTGCGGCGGTCGCCGAAGCCCGGAGCCTTGACGGCCACGGACTTGAAGGTGCCGCGCATCTTGTTCACGATCAGGGTGGCCAGGGCCTCGGCCTCGACGTCCTCAGCGATGATCAGCAGCGGCTTGCCGGACTGCATGACCTTCTCCAGGATGCCAACCAGGTCCTTCACGTTGGAGATCTTGGAGTTGACGATCAGGATGTACGGATCCTCGAGGACCGTTTCCTGGCGCTCTGCGTCGGTGACGAAGTAGGCGGACAGGTAGCCCTTGTCGAAGCGCATGCCTTCGGTGAGCTCAAGCTCCAGGCCGAAGGTGTTGGACTCCTCGACCGTGACGACGCCTTCCTTGCCCACCTTGTCCAGGGCCTCGGCGATCAGCTCGCCGATCTGCGGATCTCCGGCGGAGATCGACGCGGTGGCGGCAATCTGTTCCTTGGTCTCGATTTCCTTGGCGGAAGCGATGAGCTCGGCGGTGACGGCGTCAACAGCCTTCTCGATGCCGCGCTTCAGGCTCAGCGGGTCGGCGCCGGCAGCAACGTTGCGCAGGCCTTCCTTGACCAGGGCCTGGGCCAGGACGGTGGCGGTGGTGGTGCCGTCACCGGCGACGTCGTCGGTCTTCTTGGCGACTTCCTTGACCAGCTCGGCGCCGATCTTCTCGTACGGGTCGTCCAGCTCGATCTCCTTGGCGATGGAAACACCATCGTTGGTGATCGTGGGGGCGCCCCACTTCTTCTCGAGCACGACGTTGCGGCCACGCGGGCCGAGGGTTACCTTAACGGCGTCAGCGAGGGTGTTGAGCCCGCGCTCGAGGCCGCGGCGGGCCTCTTCGTCAAATGCAATGATCTTTGCCATAGCGGCTTACGTCCCTTCTGGACAGTAGACACTGGACGCAGCTTTTGACGGCTGCTGGCCACCTGCGGTGCCCGCGACGGACGGCTCACGACGACGGCGAATTCGGTACGCCGCGCCGCTCACCTCACCGAGGTGGCGGGTTTCACTCCCTACGGGCTTTCTTAGCAGTCAGCCCGCGAGAGTGCTAACTCAATAATTAGCACTCGCAGGTGTCGAGTGCAAGCTGTTGGGCCTGCCGGATGACACGCTTCCCCGGCTGAGATCCCCCTGAGCGCCCCCGGGCCAACAATCAGGGTGGACCCCCATGGAAACGGCAGGCCCCCCGCGCGTAGATTGGCAGGCAAGACAGCGCACGCGAACAATCGGCCCGGCAGCGGGCAAAGGTCGGAGAACCATGTCTGAAATACCGGACGAGAAGAACACCAGCAACCCCACCGAGCCCCTGGCACCGGGCACCAACCCGACGAGGCCGCTCGGCGGACGGCCGCCGTACGGCGCACCGGGGCAGCAATACCCGCAACCCGGCCAGCCGGGTTACGGGGCTCCGGGGCAACAGCAGCCCGCACCGGGCCAGCAGCCCTTCGGCCAGCAACCGTACGGCGCCCCGGGACAGCAGTACCCGCAGCCCGGCCAGCCGGGCCAAGGCCAGCCCTACGGCCAGCAGCAGTACTACGGGGCTCCCCCGGGCTACTACTACCCGGAGCAGAAGTCCCGGCTGATCGGCGGGCTGCTGGGCATCCTGCTGGGCGGCCTCGGCGTCCACCGGTTCTACCTGGGCCACGTCGCCATCGGCGTGGTGCAGATTGTGGTCACGTTCCTGACGTTTGGCCTCGGCGCCGTGTGGGGGTTCGTCGAGGGCATCATGATCCTGGTCGGGGCAGAGCCGTTCAAGCGCGATGCCCGCGGGGTCCCGCTCAAGGAGTAGCCCGACCGGCGCGAGCCCGACCGGCGCGAGCCCGACCGGCGCGAGCCCGGCCGGCGCGAGGAACCGGCGGCGGAGGCACCCCAGCCTCCGCCGCCGTCGTCGTTCTGGGTCTGCTACGGGGCGACCCGGACCTCTTCTGCCTGCGGGCCCTTCTGGCCCTGGCCGATCTGGAACTCTACGCGCTGCCCCTCGTCGAGGGAACGGTAACCATCCATTTGAATAGCGGACCAGTGGACAAAAACGTCGGAATTTTCTTCGTCCACGGTGATGAAGCCGTAGCCCTTTTCCGCGTTGAACCATTTGACGGTTCCCAGCGCCATAGCGTTCTCCATACTCAGTAGTTCCAGCCTGCCGTGTACGGTTCAGCGGCAGGATGGTTTCACCTTAACCACGCAGCGGGGTGAAGTGAGCTACCGCACACTTAAATGTTATTGAGGCGTAACCGAAATTCCGCTTGGAGGGCGCGCTGCATGGGTAGCGGAATCACGGTGCCGCGGGCGATCGGCGGGCCCGGCCGGCGCACAACCTGGGGCGCACGATCCATTGAGGCCCGGCCCGGCGAACGCCTCATGGGCGGCCCGGCCCGGGGAATGCCTTACTGGTAGCCTGGACCCAGCGCCACTGTGACGTACTGCGAGACGTTGCCGTTTTCCTGGATCGCGCTGATGCCCAGCAATTGGCCGAGGGCCCGCGCGTTGGCTTCCTGGCCCGGGTTGTAGAAGATCACCGAGCCGGCGAGCGGGGCGCCGCCCCAGTTGTCCACCACCGCGATCGACCAGCCGTCCGCCTGCACCCGCTGCGATACTGTTCCGGCCAGTCCGGTCACGCCGGTGCCGTTGAGGATCATCACCGGGTCCTGCTTGTTCACCGCCGGTGCCTCTTCCGTGGGTTCCTCGGTCGGCTCCTCGGTCGCTTCCTCGGTGGGCTCTTCCGTTGCCTCCTCGGTCGGCTCCGCGGTGGCGGTCGCTTCCGGCTCGGTGGTTTCGGTTTCCTGCGCCGTTGGCGCGGGCGAAACGCTGGCCGCAGGTGTGGCCTGGCCGGCGGCCGGGGTCGAAGATCCCCCGCCTCCCAGCAGCGGGAGCACGAAGAACGACAGGGCGCCCACCGCCAGCGCCAGTACCGCGGCCAGGACGATCAGGCCCAGGCCGTTGGACTTCGGCGTCGCCATCCGTGCGCGGTGCACACCGTGGCGGTCTGAAGTTTCAGGGACCTGGTCGAACTCATCCCGGGGGTACTTGCTCATCGCTTTCAGTGCATCCTTGTGGTGGCGAAACGGAAACCGGCCTACCGGGCCGTCCCGGATCTAGGCGTCGGTGCCCAGCCGGCGAGCAGTGCGCGCGCGCTGGCGGGACGTACGTAGTCTACGCAATCTCTTCACCAGCATCGGATCGTGCGCCAACGCGTCCTCGGTGTCGATCAACGCATTCAGGATTTGGTAGTAGTGCGTGGCGGACATGTCGAACAGTTCGCGGATGGCCTGTTCCTTGGCTCCGGCGTACTTCCACCACTGCCGCTCCAAGGCCAGCATGCGCTGGTCGCGTTCGCTCAGCGGGCTGGCGTCGTCAACCTCGGCCTCGAGTGAAAAGGCACTGGCCTCGGCCGAACCCGCCACAACACACCTGCGCTTCCTAGTACTTGCTGACAGCAATCAATACCTCCTCCATGATAAAGGCGAATTACAGGCATGTCATTCACCGCCCCGGGCCCGTCCCGAACGGCCGAGCGGGCGCCGTCTGGAAGGCCGGTTTGCCTGCCGACGGACATGCCCGCGATGGTTGACAACTTGCCGGCGGGTGGGTCGCGGTGAGCATTTGGGCCGGCGGTCGGCAGTGCCCGCGATGCTGATTGCCTGCCCGCGGGTGGTTTCCGCAAAGATGGAACGGTGAACTACGACGACGGTGCCCTCTTTCCGCTGCCCGCCCACCCGCCTGCCGCGGACTTTGGCGCCCCGTACCCGTTTGCCTCCCCCCGGGAGCTCTCCGCCGTGATTCATCCCGAGTGGGCCGAGGTGCTCGCTCCCGCCGAACCTCTGCTCTGGGACCTGGCGTCCTACCTTGACGGCGAGCGCGCCGCCGGAAAGACCTTGCTGCCCGCGCCGGCCAACGTGTTGCGGGCGTTCCAGCGGCCGCTGTCCAAGGTCAAGGTCCTGATCGTCGGCCAGGATCCCTATCCCACACCGGGACACTCGATCGGACTGGCCTTCGCCGTCGAACGGCACGTGCGTCCTCTGCCGCGCAGCCTGGCCAACATCTACCGGGAACTGCAGATGGATTTGGGTATCCGGCCGCCGCAGCACGGAGACCTGAGTGCCTGGAGCGACCAAGGCGTGCTGTTGCTCAACCGCGCGCTGACCGTGGAGGCAGGCAAGGCCGGCTCCCACCGCAACAAGGGGTGGGAGCAGATCACCGAACTCGCGGTCCGGGCGCTGGCCCAGCGCGGCGGCCCGCTGGTGGCACTGCTCTGGGGCCGGGAAGCCCAGCAGTTGGCTCCGGTACTGGAGCAGGTGCCGCGGATCGAGACGGTGCACCCCAGCCCCCTGTCGGCCTCCCGCGGATTCTTTGGGTCGCGGCCCTTCAGCCGGGTTAACGAGCTGCTGGCCGCCCAGGGAGCCGAACCCGTGCACTGGGAGCTGCGCTGAGCCGGTTCGGGCAGCTGGGCCTCAAGCCGGGCTGTGCAGCCGGGTCGTGCAGCTAGCTGGGCCTCAAGCCGGGCGCCGGGCCTCCGGCTGGGCCGCTCACGTCGGCCCATGTGACCTTCACCATCCGCAAATTGGGATTACCTGACGGGTGGATTAGGTTTACCTAAGTAGCAGTTTCCCTTCGTCAGGAGTAGTGCAGGATGCAGACACAACCGGCAGCAGCCCCCGCCCGCGCGGGACGGAGCGCTCAGCCGCCGAAGGTGCAGACCAACCTCCAGGTGACGCGCACCGAGTGGATTTCACAGCACATGGTCCGGGTCTACGCCGGCGGCGAGGCGTTCGATTCGTTCGCCGAAAGGTTCGCGGCCAAGGACGCCACGGACCAGTACATCAAGATCTTTTTCCTGGACCCCGCGCTCGACGTGGAGCTTCCTGTCAACGTCGCGGAGCTGAAGGAAACGCTTCCGGCCGACAAGCTGCCGGTCACCCGCACCTACACCGTGCGACGGCTGGACCGTGACACCCGCGAAGTGGTGGTCGACTTTGTGGTCCACGGCGACGAAGGCCTCGCCGGCCCCTGGGCCGCCCAGGCCAAGCCGGGCGACTGGATGATGTTCAGCGGACCCGGTGGCGCGTACCGGCCCGATCCCGACGCCGACTGGTACCTTTTGGCCGGCGACGACGCGGCGCTGCCGGCCGTGGCTGCCGCCATCGAGGCACTGGCCCCGGACGCGCGCGGCTACGCCTTCCTGGAAGTGGACTCCGAGGCGGACATGCAGGAACTAAACGCTCCGGCCAACCTGGAAATCCGCTGGCTGTTCCGGCGCGGCCAAACGCCCGGGACCGCTACCCTGCTGCGCGACGCCATAGCGGGCCTGGACTGGCCCGACGGCCGCGTGGACGCATTCGTCCACGGCGAGCGCGACGAGGTGAAGTCCCTGCGCGATGTCCTGTTCAAGGACCACGGGTTGTCCCGCGGACAGGTCTCCATCTCGGGCTACTGGGCCTACGGCCGGGCCGAAGACGCCTTCCAGGCGGAGAAGCGCACCCCGGCGGGCCAGATCTTCCCGGAGAACTACCCGGCCTGAGCCGGGATCGCCGGGGCTCCCCCCGGCGCCCAGCCCGGCACCCGGCGGCCACCCTCGCGCCCGGCGGATCCGGCGTCCTTAGCGGCGCCGGGCCCGCCGGTTTTCGTTCGAGCCCAGTCCCTTGGTGAACGGCCGGGCCAGGTTGTCGCCGAGCACCGTACCGCCGGCGATGGCCAGGATCACCGTCAGCGCACCGAACAGCCCCAGGATGCCGTTGAACGGCGCCTCCGAGTTGACGGTCAGCTCGAAGATGGACCGGAACACGGACAGCCCGGGCAGCAGGAACAGCACGGCCGGCACCGCCACCACCAGCTGCGGAGAGCCCATCCGCAGGCCCACGATGCGCCCGAGGAACCCGATCACCACGGCGCCGACGGCCGGACCGATCCGGTCCCCGATCCCCGCCCACACCGCGAAGTCGTAGATCAACAACCCGACCAGCCCGACGGCGGCCGTGGGCAGCAGCATGTTCAGCTTGGTCTGCTCCGTCATGCTGAGGGCAATGGTCGCCACGACGAGCAGCAGCGCCCGCACCACATAGGGGTACTGGCCTTGGCCCTCCACGAAGACTTCGGGCAGGCTGACGCCGAGCATCGAGCCGCCCACCAGCCCCACGGCGACGCCGGCGGCAATCGCAGCGAAGGTAAAGAAGGCCGAGAGGTAACGCCCCGACGCGGTGACCGGGAAGCCGTTAATCGCATCCTGGGTGGCGGAGACCAGCCGACCGGTCGGCAGGAGGAACAGGATGCCGCCGGCGATCACCAGCGACGGGCTCATCGGCACGTGCAGCGTCCAGAAGAGCAGCGCCATGACAGTGGCCAGGCAGGCGCCGATGCCGGTGATGAAGAAGTCCGGCATCCGCCATTTGCTCAACTTCCGCCCCACCAAGCCCATCAACACGGTGGAGATGCCGCCCACCAGGGCCGCGAAGACGCTGCCGCCGAGGAAGGCAATGATGAAGCCGGAGAACACGCCGCCGGCCGCGATGGCCATCCACCGGGCGAAGGGCTTGGGACGCGAGGTGATCTCCTGCAGCCGTTCCTTGGCTTCGCTGCGGCCCACCCCGCCGTTGACGATGTCGGTGACCAGTTCGTGCACCAGGGACAGGCCGGCGTAATTGTTGGTCCAGGACCGCACCACCCGCATCACGGTGATGGGAATCGTGTCCGGCTTGGCGTAGTTGATCACCACGGACTGGTTGGTGATGTCCACGTCGATGTCGCTGAGCCCGAAGGCCGCGGTCACGGCGATGATGCTGGTCTCCACCTCCAGCGCGCCGGCCCCGTAGCGGAACATGGTTTCCGCCACGTCCAGGGCAAAATCCAGCGTGATGCGGGCTGAGGCATCGACCCCGGCCGTCTGGATCATCGGGTTCGCGTAGGGGCTGCCGGCCAGCCTCTCGACTATGCTCATCGGCGCGGTGGGCGGCGCCTCGCCCTGCACGAGCTTGCGCAGCATCCGGCGGGCCGCCGCGTTGGAGCGCGAGGCCGCCGCGGAGGCGGGCAGCGGCGCGGTGCCGCTGGGGACGGGCTTGACCTGCTTGGCTACCGGCCGGTCCGTCGGACGTGGCACCGGAGGGTGGGTGGTCTGGGGTCCTGCGGCCGAACCGGCGCGTCCGGTGCCGGAGCCGCGGCCGGCGTCGTTGGCCGGGATGTTTTTCGGCTTGATGATCGGCAGCATTCCCGCCTGCGGAGTCATGGGTGACATGGATTCCTGGTCTGGGTCCTTGTCCTGCAATCCCTCTCCGTTCTGCGTCTCCGCCACCGCCAGGCGGCGCTCGTTGATCCCGGGTTAAATCCTTGCACACCTCGCTGGGAGGGCACCGGGTTGGTGCCGAGGCGCGCGTCACGTCTCGCGGACATCACCGCTGACGACGTCGATGCTGAACTCCCGGGTGCGGCTCGCCGCCGGGGCGCCGATGGAAGGTTCGTCCGCCGGTTCAGCGGTGCAGGTGAAGGAAACGGTCAGGCCCCCGGCCGCGACGTCCGCCGGGGTCACCGTGCGGACAGGATGGAGGTAGCGGGCTTCTCCCCCGGGGCCCAGGTCCTGGGGCGGGAAATCCGCGGCGTTGTCGAACCCGCCGGAGAGCCGCACCCGCAGGTGCTGCGGTCCCAGCAGCTTTGCCCGCCCGGCAAAGACGAGCAGGTCCCCGGCACGGTGGCCGGGCGCCGGCCGGTCACCGGCCTGGCTGCGGACCTCCTCCAGCACCATGTCGAAGCGCAGCGGGTAGTCCTTGGGCACCGGCAGCGGCCCGGTCACCGGGCCCGGCCCGGCCGCGTCGTCGTCGTCCCGGGCCGTGACGGCCCCGCGCGGCCAGGCCGCCAGCAGCCGCCCCGGATCTGCCGTGGCATAGACGATCTCGCGGCCGCCCTGCCGCTGGTACAGCACCCCGATGCGGCCGTCCGGCAGCCGCACCGCGGCCGGCCCGCTGGCACCGCTCCCGTAAAGGGTGAGCTTGTGCGGCCACGAGTGCCCGTTGTCCCTCGAGAGGCTGAGTACCACGTTGCGGGGCAGCAGCGGGTCCTGGCAATTGGCGGCCAGCAGCCAGCGGTCGCTGGCCGGTGCGGCCAGCCCGCCCACGGCCGGCAGCCCGTCGAAGCGGACCAGGGAGCCGCTGCTCCCGGGATCGGACAGTTCGTCGACCGGCTGCAGCGGCCCGTAGCTGTGCCCGCCGTCGTCCGAGACCGCGGCCCACCGCCGGGGAGCAGCCCAGGTATGCAGCAGTACGCGGCCGTCGGCCAGGCAGACGGCCGCACTTCCGCCGTCTCCCGCGGCCGGGCCGGCGTCCCGTGCGGGCAGCGGCTTTCCCAATGTCCAGGTGTCCCCGTGGTCGTCGCTGTAGCAGGAGGCGGCCCCCGCGCCCTCGGCCATCACCGCGAACTGCACCAGCAACCGCCCGGCAAACTGGCCGGCGTGCACGCCGGTGCCCGGCCCGGCAGCGGCCAGCCGCGTGATCGCGTCCGAGGCACGCCGTGGGGCGACCGACCGATGCTGCCAGGTGGTGCCGTCGTCGTCGGAAGACAGCAGTTCGAAGCGGCGCGCCGTGGCCGCGGGGTCCGGCCCCGCGTCGCCGCCTCCGGCCGCGGCGACGAAGGCCAGGAAAATCCGCCCGGTGGCGGCGTCGGAGAACAGCCCCGGCCGGCCCGCCGCGTGTCCGGACGTGTCCGCCCACGCCACCTGCTGCGGTTCCCAGGTCGCTCCGCCGTCGAAACTGCGGCGCAGCAGCAGGTCGCCGGCCGCAGGCGGCCGGCCCTGCCTGCCCAGGCCTGCATAGGCGACGACGGCGCTGCCTGCCGGCGTCACGGCGAGCGCCGGAGCCCGGTACTGCCGGTAGCCCTCCACGCCCCGAACGGCGAGGACCTGTTCCATGCCTCCACCGTACCGGCCGCGGCACCCCGAGGGCAGTACTGGACGACACGCCGGATCAATCCGGTTGCCTGGCCCAACCATCGGCCACTATGTGAACTGAAGCACACGTTGCAGTTCCACCTCGCACCCCTCTCCTGAAAGGACGCCCGACGATGAGTTGGTTGGACCGATCGCATACGATCGCCCCTCCGGGCTTTAACCGCTGGCTGATTCCGCCGGCGGCGCTTGCCGTGCATTTGTGCATCGGCCAGGCCTACGCGACCAGTGTGTACAAGAACGCCCTGGTCGCCCACTTCGACGTAAGCCTGACCGAGATCGGCATCATCTTCTCCATCGCCATGGTGATGCTCGGGCTCTCCGCCGCCGTCATGGGCACCTGGGTGGACCGCAACGGTCCGCGCATGGCGATGTTCACCTCCGCAATGTTCTGGAGCTCCGGATTCCTGGTCGGCTCGATGGGCATCTTCACCGAACAGCTCTGGCTGGTCTACCTGGGCTATGGCGTGATCGGCGGCATCGGTCTGGGCATCGGCTACATCTCCCCGGTATCCACCCTGATCAAGTGGTTCCCGGACCGCCCCGGCCTGGCCACGGGCATGGCGATCATGGGCTTTGGCGGCGGCGCGCTGATCGCCAGCCCGGTCTCCACCGCGCTGCTGCAGTTCTACGACCCCAGTTTCGACGGGACCCCGGGCTGGGTGGCCAGCGGCGACGCCGTCGGCAAGCTGTTCCTGACCCTGGCCGTGGTGTACCTGGCCTACATGCTGTTCGGTGCCTTCACGATCAAGGTTCCGGCGGCCGGCTGGAAGCCCGAAGGCTTCGACGCCTCGAAGGTCAAGGCCAAGGCCCTGGTCACCACGGCGAACGTGTCGGCGAAGAACGCCATCAAGACCCGCCAGTTCTGGCTGGTCTGGATCGCCCTGTTCTGCAACGTCACGGCAGGCATCGGCATTCTGGAGCAGGCCTCCCCGATGATCCAGGACTTCTTCCGCCAGCCCGACGGCGTCTCGCTGGTGTCCGCGGGCGTGGCGGCCGGATTCGTGGGGCTGCTCTCGATTGCGAACATGGGCGGCCGGTTTGTCTGGTCCACCACCTCCGACTATCTGGGCCGCAAGAACAACTACATGCTGTACCTGGGCGTGGGCGCCGCCCTGTACGTGGTGCTCGCCCTGTTCGGCTACACCTCCACCGGGCTGTACGTGCTGCTGGCGGCCGTCATCATCAGCTTCTACGGCGGCGGCTTCGCCACCGTGCCGGCCTACCTGCGCGACCTGTTCGGCACCTTCCAGGTGGGCGCCATCCACGGCCGCCTGCTCACGGCCTGGTCCGCCGCCGGCATCGCGGGCCCGTTGATCGTGAACGCCTTCCTGGATGCCCAGGGCAAGCCGGGCGAGCTGACGGCGCAGGCCTACCAGCCTGCCCTGCTCACCATGGTGGGCCTGCTGGTCATCGGCTTCATTGCCAACCTGATGGTCAAGCCGGTGGACAGCAAGTACCACGAGGCACCGGCCAGGGATGCCGGCGAAGCCGCGATGGCCGGAAAGGAGGCCTGAGATGAAGAAAGCCCAAGTAGCCCTCGGCTGGGTGCTGGTCGGCGTGCCGCTGCTCTACGGCGTCAGCCAGACGCTGCTGAAGGTCTCCGCACTCTTCGGCTGACCCCACTCCGCACACCGCTTCGCCGGCCGGCCCGGTGAAGCCCAATCCCCCGGCAGGCCCGGCTCCTTTGAGAGCCGGGCCTGCTGCTTGACAGCGGACCGGCCGGTCGTAGCGTTGGACCTGCCATGGAATGGTTCAGTGCCGAGGGGTTCGAGTTGGCGCGGCAGGTGCTGCAGCGGGGCATCGCCGCGGTGTTCCTGATCGCCTTCGCCTCGGCGCTGGCCCAGTTCCCGGCCCTGTTGGGCGAACACGGGCTGCTGCCCGTGCCTCGGTTGCTGGAGCGAAGAGCCCCGCGCGGCTTCACCCTCTTCCGCTGGGGGTACACGGACCGCCGGCTGCGGGCGGTGGCGTGGGCCGGCGTCGTGATCTCAGCGCTGCTGGTGGCCGGGCTACCGCAGCTGGGACCGCCGTGGCTGCCGATGATCGCGTTCCTGGCCCTGTGGTTCCTGTACATGTCCATCGTGAATGTTGGCCAGACGTTCTACGGCTTCGGCTGGGAGACGCTGCTGCTCGAGGCCGGCTTCCTGGCCGCCTTCCTGGGCTCGGACCGGGTGGCGCCGCCCGCCCCGGTGCTGTGGCTGTTCATCTGGCTGGTATTCCGGCTGGAGTTCGGCGCCGGCATGATCAAGATGCGCGGCGACCCGGTCTGGCGGGACCTGACCGCCCTGTACTACCACCACGAGACCCAGCCGATGCCCAATCCGGCCAGCTGGTTTTTCCACCACCTGCCCAAACCGCTGCACAAGGTGGAGGTGGCCGGCAATCATTTTGCCCAGCTGGTGGTGCCGTTCTTCCTGTTTTTCCCGCAGCCGGTGGGCAGCATGGCGGCCGCGGTCGTGATCGTCACGCAGCTCTGGCTGGTGGCCTCGGGCAACTTCGCGTGGCTGAACACCCTGACCATCCTGCTCGCCTTCGCTGCGGTGTCCGACGACGCGGTACAGGCCATCCTGCCGGTCGGCGACTTCACGCCCGAATACCAGCAGGAACCGGTGTGGTTCACCGTTGTGGTGCTCGCGGTGTGCGCCCTGCTGGTGTACTTGAGCTATTGGCCGTTGAAGAACCTGTTCAGCCGGCAGCAGCTGATGAACGCCAGTTTCAACAGTTGGCACCTGGCCAATGCCTACGGCGCCTTCGGCTCCATCACGCGGCAACGCTACGAAGTGGCCGTGGAAGGGTCCGCCGACGGCGTCCACTGGCGCGAGTACGGGTTCAAGGGCAAGCCCGGAGACCCGCAGCGGATGCCGCGGCAGTTCGCCCCCTACCACTTGAGGCTGGACTGGCTGATGTGGTTTCTGGCGCTGGGCTCCCACGGCGATAACTGGTTCCTTCCGTTGCTGGTACGGCTGCTGGAAGCCGACAAAGCCACGCTGAAGCTGCTCAGGCACGATCCGTTCGACGGCGAACGGCCGCTCTACGTGCGCGCAACGCTCTACCACTACCGGTTTTCCACCTGGGCGGAAAAACGAAGCACCGGCCAATGGTGGATCCGCCGGGAGTCCGGCCAACTGGTTCCCCCGCTCTCCCGCCCCCGCGCCGCGGAATAACCCTGGCCGGCCCGCGGTTGCCGCCAGTAGACACCATGCATATGCATATATGCCTCACCTAGGAAAGGCGGCCACCGCGTGGCACAGACAATCGAACTCGGGCTGGACACCTTCGGGGACGTCACCACCGGAGCCGACGGCAAGCTCCTGCCGCACGATGAGGTCATTCGGAACGTGATCGCCGAAGCCAAGCTGGCCGACGAGGTCGGCCTGGACTTCATCGGCATCGGCGAACACCACCGCGAGGACTTCGCCGTGTCCGCCCCCGATGTGGTGCTGGCCGCGATCGCCGGCCAGACCAGCCGCATCCGCCTGGGCTCGGCCGTGACCGTGCTCAGCTCCGACGACCCGGTCCGGGTGTTCCAGCGTTTCTCCACCCTGGACGCCGCCTCGAACGGTCGCGCCGAAGTCATCTTGGGCCGCGGCTCCTTCACGGAGTCCTTCCCGCTGTTCGGCCTGGACCTGGCCGACTACGACGTCCTCTTCGACGAGAAGCTCCACCTCTTCACCGAACTGCTCAAGGAAGAGCCCGTCACCTGGGCCGGCCGCACCCGGCCGCGGCTGGACAACAAGCGGGTTTACCCGCCCACGGCCTCCGGCAGCCTGAAAACCTGGATTGCCGTCGGCGGCACCCCGCAGTCGGTGGTCCGCGCGGCCCACTACGGCCTGCCGCTGATGCTGGCCATCATCGGCGGGGCACCGATGAACTTCGCCCCCTTCACCGAGCTCTACCAGCGTGCGCTGGACCAGTTCGAAAAGCCGGCGCTGCCCGTCGGAGCGCACTCCCCCGGCTACATCGCGGACACGGACGAGCAGGCCCGCGAGGAGATGTGGCTGCCCTATGCGGACATGCAGGAGCGGATCGGCCGCGAGCGCGGCTGGAGCCGGATGACCCGCGGCCAGTTCGAGGCCGAGGCGGGCCCGGACGGCGCCCTGTTCGTCGGCTCCCCGGAGACCGTGGCCACCAAGATCGTGAAGGTCGCCAAGGGCCTGGGCCTGTCCCGCTGGGACATGAAGTACAGCCTTGGCACCCTCCCGCACGAGAAGCTGATGAACTCCATCGAGCTCTACGGCACCAAGGTGGCGCCGCTGGTGCGGGAGCAGTTGGCGAAGTAGGCGCCAGTCCGGCGAAGCTGTCGCGCCAAAGCCGGTAGAACAGGCCTCATCCGGCGGCGTAGACGCCACACCGGCTTGGCGCGCCAAAGCGTTCGACGGCGGCGGGAGGCTTTGCGGGGAAGCCTCCCGCCGCCGTCGTACTCGCCTTGGTGGTGAATTTTTGGGTGGGCAAGACCCTGCGGTGGTTCAGCCATCGTGGTTTTAACGTTCAACCCGTACCCTGAATGATGTGCGCGTTCTAGTGAAACCATTCATTGCAATTATCCTGCTGCTCGCCCTCGCCTTCGCGGGGGTGGCCCCGGCCTCGGCGGTCACCAGGAACGCGCAGGATCCGTTCGTGGCCGAAGTGCTGCGGCTGACCAACCTTTACCGCGCGCAGAACGGCCTCTCGCCCGTGGTCTGGAACCAGAACGTCGGCAATGTCGCCCAGCAGTGGTCCGAGGAACTGAACACGCGGATCAACAAGAACACGCTGGACATGAACAAAATCCATCGCCCGGGCTACGGCAGCAAGGAGATCCCGCGCGGTTTCGACTGGTACACCGAGAACATCGCGATCAACAACTCCGCCCGCGAGGTCGTGGACTGGTGGATGAACTCCCCCGCGCACCGCGCCGGCCTGCTCAGCCCCAACGCCACGGACATCGGCGTGGGGTATATGAAAACCACGCACAAGGACTGGTACGGGATGTACGTGGCGGTGGCGAACATGGCCGGTTACGAAACCACCCGGGCAACGCTGCCCCCGCATCCGGGCATGGTCCGCGCCAGCTTCCAGCACGGCGACGTCGCGGCCATCGACTCCGCGGGGAACCTCTACGCCTACGACTCGGCCAAGGGCCACGACCTTTACAAGCGCCGGCTCGTGGCGAGTGGGTTCAAGGGAGTGTCACAGGTGCAGGTGGCCGACTGGAACGCCGACGGCGTGCTCGATGTGGTGGTGCGTTGGAAGTCCGGCAAACTGACGGCGCACTTCGGCAAGCCGGACGGCGGGCTGGAAAGTGCCGCCACCATCGGATCCAGCGGGTGGGGAAACTACGACGTCACCGTTGCCGCGTGGAAACAGGCCGACCCCTACCCGGCCCTGCTGGCCCGCAACACCGATACCGGCCGGCTCTACTACTATCCGAACCCGGCCGGGCTCAAGCACGGCAGCCGCACGCTGCTGGGCACCGGTTGGAAGTCCCTGCCGATCTTCACGGCCGACATCGACGGTGACGCCAAGATGGACGTGGTCGCCAAGACACCCCAGGGGCAGCTCAAGCTGTACCGGTCCAACGGCGCCGGTAAGTTCATCTCCGAGACCAGGCGGATCATCGGCTCCTCCGGCTGGAACGCGATGACCCATCTGTCCCTGATCCGGGACCATCTGGGCGACGGAAAGCAGGGCGTGCTGGCCCGCGACTCCCGCGGCAATCTGTACCACTACCCGGTGCTGATCAACAAGCTTGGCTCGCGGGCCGTCATCGGCGTCGGCGGCTGGCAGACCCTGATCATCGGCAGCTGACTGGAGGGCGCCGGGGCGGCCCGAGGGCCGGCGGCGTCCAGCCGTGTTCCTGACCCGGCGAGCGCCGGGGCGGCCCTGCTACGCGTCCCCGCCCAGGGGCTGCTCCCCTTCCGGCCCGACGCCGTCCTTGTCCGCCGGCAGCTTGTCTTCGAGGTCCCGGTCGATCTCCGATCCGGGCTCGATGACGATGCCGTCTTCGTTCTGCGGGATGTCCGGATCCAGTTCCGGGCGGTCTTCGCTCACAGCATTGCTCCCTTCACCGACGCTTACCTCCTGAATACCCTCAGCCGTGGGCGTGCTTGCTCTCGTCCGGAGCATGCACATGCGTGCCCCCGACGAGTTCCACCAGGCCTTCCACCGCCGAAGACAAGGACAGATCCGGAGTCCGGGCGATGAAAGGCACCAGCAGCCTGTTCTCCTTCTCGATGTGCAGCGCGAACACGCTGCACATCGACGCGGCAACCGTGGCCGCCTCAATTCCTTCGGCGCCCCGCAGCTCGTCCAGCAGCGAGGCCAGCGCCGTGTGGTCGGCCAGCAGCGACTCCACCAGGAGCCGGGCTTCCCCGGTCGAACCGGCCGGCCCGTACAGTTGGGCTTCTTCCAACTCTGCGTGCGGCAGCATTTCCCGTTCGCCCCACTCCAGCAGGATGCCGTGCGCGTTGTAAATGGTGTCTTCGTCACCGGTGTCGAAGGCCCGGGTAAGTTCCGCCGTCGTCGCCTGCAGCCGGGCCAGCATCTCCCTGTGGTGGCGAACGACGGCGGCCGCGGCCGCGTTCTCTGCCTCGACATTGCTGTCGGTCACCGCATGCTCCTCCGGTCGAGGTGTGGCCGCCTGCAGGCGGACCGGGTCTGTCCATTGTCAATGCGGGCAGGCAGGCTGTCGAGGGCCCGGCCACCCCACCTACCCGGTTCCCGGGGGCTGACAATCATCCCGGGCTTCGTGGGGAAAGTGCAGAGGATCTTGCCGGTCGTGGTGCCGCTCCGCCCGCTGCTCTGGCGGCGTGCGGCACGTCGTGCTAGTACGGGAGTGGCCTGACGTTCGCCAGGCCGGGTCAATCCGGACCTCAGGAAGAATGCCGGTTCCGGCCGGCTGACTGGAAGGAAAACCGTCATGCCCAACTATCGGATCGGATATTTTGTCGGGAGCCTGGCCAGCGGGTCCATCAACCGGACCCTTTCGAAGGCGCTGATCAAGCTGGCCCCGGAGGGTTTGGAGTTCAATGAGATCCCCATCCGGGACCTCCCCCTCTATAACTCGGATTACGACGCCGACTACCCCGCCGAGGGCCGGGCACTGAAGGAAGCGGTGGAGGCCTCCGACGGCATCCTTTTCATCTCCCCCGAATACAACCGGTCCATCCCGGGCGCCTTGAAGAACGCCATCGACTGGGGGTCCCGCCCGTGGGGGACCAACTCCTTCGCCCGCAAGCCGACCGGCATCATCGGCGCTTCCCCGGGAGGCATCGGCACCGCCGTCATGCAGTCGAGTATGCGCAGCGTTCTCAGCTTCCTGGACGCCCCGCAACTCAACGCACCCGAGGCCTACATCAGCTTCAGGCCGGACATCTACGGTGACGACGGCGAGGTCAGGGACGAGTCCACGCAGGCCTTCCTGCGCCACTACATGGAGGAGTACTCCGCCTTCGTCCAGCGTGTCCTTGACGCGAACGCCGCCGGACACATTGGAGACGAAGATCCCGAATCCCGCAAATAACGCCACAACGACGCAAAGTCATCGACTCATGTCATTGATGGGCAGGGTCCCCCAAGGCGCAGGGTGAACCAGCGGAGCAGACTGTCCCGGACCTGTCGACGCCGGCAGAGCCTGCTGGTGGGATGGGCCTGTCGAGGGTGACCCGCGGCCCGTGCCCTCCCGCGGTCCGCCAAGGGGACGCCGGCACCCCTCGGGAGGCTACCGATTGGTGATGGCAGCCGCCGTCGCGAAGTAGTCGGCGTCGACCATGACGGCGTAGCGCTCGGCTTCGAGGGACTTGACCGACTTGAAGTCCCGGCGTCCGCCGGTGCTCCAATGCCCGATAAAACCGAAAGCGGCCCCCCATACGGCTGCGATAACGACGCTTCCCAGCAGCACACTCAGCCAGACAATGCCGGGGACGAAGAGGCCGAACAGAAGTCCGATGAGCAGGCCGAACCAGGCGCCGCCCGCAGCTCCGGCCAGCGCGGCTTTACCCTTGGTCATCCGGCCCGTGACCTGCTCCACGCTGCTGATGCCGAGGCCGACAATGCGTACGTGCTCCACCGGGAACTTCTCGTCGGAGAGGCGGTCCACCAGGCGCTGTGCCTGCAGGTAATCCTTGAACTCGGCAAGCACGGCCGAGGTTCCCGGAGCCGCCGGAACGGAAACAGTCGACTGATGCTGGAATGGTTCGCTGGTCATGTTTCTACCTCCAGTGGTGTTGCTTCTGTGGACACCACAAGCCTAACAAATTTAGTTAGGTTAGCCGAACCGAACCTTTCCCGCTAGGCTTCTCCCATGACCGATACAGCGACACAAGCGGGCGACGGCGGCAGGCCGACATCAGGAGTCCAGGTCCGTCACGGCTTCGCCCTGATGCTCCAGTGGGCGAGCAGGAAAAAAATCCGACACTTCGTCTTTGGTCCGGCAGCCGCTGACCTCTCACCAACTGATACGGCGCTGCTGGAATACCTGACCGGGAACGGCCCGATGCGCCTTTCGGACTTGGCCGCACAGTGGGGGGTGAATAAATCGACCATGAACCCACAGGTCCGCCGGCTTGAAGGCAGAGGACTGATCGAACGCCAGCCTGACCCCGCGGATCGCCGCGCCACCCTTCTTGGCACATCAGCCAGCGGAATCGAACTGCAAAGGCAAATCGGCGAGGCCGGCGCGGCCGCCTTCGACGAAATACTCTCCACGTGGTCTCCCGAAGACCGGGAAATGCTCGGCGCAATGCTGGTCCGCTTTGCCAAAGAGCTCTCCGCAGCCACGCCCCGGCTTTTCCAGTACGGCTCGGCCGGGGCTTCCTTGCCCGAGTCCATCCGGGAATGACCCGGAACGCACCTCCGCTGGGAGCACCTGTCGCAACTCATCGCAGCCGCTAAGCCGAGCCCTGTGTGGCATCCTGGACCCGCCCAGCGCGACTGTGCATTGCCCGGTGCGGGGGCGGGCGGGCATGATGCTGAGATGAGGCTGGCGGGAGGATCGGCCGGCTCTTTTCTCGAACACTGGCTGTTGTCGGGGGCTGAGCGGGGCAACGACGCTACACAGCTGCTCCCCTGGACGGCCGGCAACGAGGTGCGCGTGCTGCTGCACGGCCGGGAGTATTTCCCGCTCCTGGCCGCTGAGCTGGATGCCACGGGGCCGGGGGACCTGGTTTTGATTGCCGGGTGGCGCATGGACGCCGAAGAGCTGCTCACGGGCGGCCTGACCGTGGCGGATGCGCTGAGCCGCAGCGCGCGGCGCGGGGCACAGGTCAAGGGGCTGCTGTGGCGATCCCACCCCTCCTGGATAGTGGGCACGTTGGGACAGAACCGGGAGCTGGCCGCCGACGTCAACGCATCGGGCGCCGAGATGCTGCTCGACCACCGCGTTCGCCGGTTCGGCAGCCACCACCAGAAGTTCGTGGTCATCCGGCGCGCGGCCCATCCCGGCACGGACGTCGCCTTCGTGGGCGGGATGGATTTGGCCCGTTCCCGCGGCGACGACGAGGCCCATCAGGGGGACCCGCAGCCCCGCAGCTTCGCCGCCGCCTACGGGCCGACCCCAGCGTGGCACGACGTGCAGCTGCTGCTGCGAGGGCCGGTCGTTCTTGAAGTGGAAAAGGTGTTTCGCGAGCGCTGGAACGATCCCGCACCGATGACACGCCTGCCCTGGCACCGGCTGCCGGACGTGATCCGCGGCCTCCGGCAGAAGGCCTCCCCCTTGCCGCCGGCGCGGCCGGCCCCGCCTGCCGCGGGCGGCTGCGACGTGCAGTTGCTGCGCACCTACCCCAAACGCTCGCCGGGGTACCCGTTCGCACCCGGCGGCGAGCGCAGCGTGGCCCGCGGTTACGCGAAGGCGCTGCGGCGAGCGCGACAGTTGGTGTACGTGGAGGACCAGTATCTGTGGTCCGCCGACGTCGGCCGGGTTTTCGCCGAAGCCCTGCACCGCAATCCCGGCCTCCATGTCATCGCAGTGTGTCCCCGCTTCCCGGACCAAGAGGGCAGGCTCAAGGTTCCGCCGGCGCTGTTCGGCCAGGGTTTGTCCTGGCGCATGGTGCACGACGCCGGAGGCGACCGGGTGCTGATGCTGGACATCGAAAACGGGCGGGGCTGGCCAATCTATGTCCACTCCAAAGTCTGCGTGGTCGACGACGTCTGGGCAGCCGTGGGCAGCGCCAACCTGAACCGGCGATCATGGAGCCACGATTCCGAGCTCACGGCCGCCGTGCTCGACGAACAGCGCGACCCGAGGCACCCGGCAGACCCGGCAAAACTCGGTGACGGTGCCCGTCCGTTCGCCCGGGACCTGCGCCTGCGGCTACTCTGCGAACATTTGGGGCGCGTCCCCGGCGATAACGCCGACCTCCTCGATCCCCGGCAGGCGGTCCGCGCCATCCGCTCAAGCGCCGACGAGCTCGATGCCTGGCATCGTGCAGGCCGCTTGGTGCCACGGCCGCCAGGACGGCTGCGCACCCATACTCCGGCAGAGGGATCACCTTGGCAGCGCCGGTTGGCAGCCCCGGCCTACCGCCTTCTCTTCGACCCCGACGGCCGCCCCCTCCGGATGAGACTGCGGCGCCGCTACTGATCGATCGCCCTGCCACCGCTGCGGTGTCTGGCCCTTCGTGGAAACCATGTTCGGGCGATTCAACCGCATGTCGGCTCTCGTCGGTTCTCGTCAGCTCTCGCAGCCGACCCCGTCGCCGTCGCGGTCGAATTTGGTGTCCCAGCCGGGGTCGCCCGCCCGGATCGGGGCCGCACCGGCTTCCTTCACAGCGGTGCAGTTCTTGTAGAACACGTTCCCGCCGGCGGGCGCCTCCTGGACAGGTGCCGGCGCAGGCTGTTGCTTTGGCGCAGGAGCGGGCTTGGGTGCCGCCGGCGCGGCTGCCACGGGCACGTCCACTCCCCCGTCGGCCGGGACCGGTTGGTCCGGGCAGGACCTAGAGAGGATGTTCTTGATGGCGTCGTGCTCGGCCTGGGTCATCCAGAGTCCGTACTTGGCTTTGACGGCGGTCTGCAGGGCCACGTATTCGCAGCGGAACGACTTGTTCGGCGGCAGCCAGGTCGCAGCATCGCCGTCGGACTTGGAGCCGTTGGTGGGTCCGTCGACCGCCAGCAGGTTCAGCGGGTCGTTGGCGAAGACTTCACGCTGGTTCTTCGCCAGCTGCTGGGCACCCTTCTGCCAGGCGTCCGAGAGCGCGACAACGTGGTCGATCTGGACGGCGGTGCTGGTCTTGTTGCCGCGGACAAAGTCAATGGTCGTGGCGGTGAAGGGATCGGCCAGCACCCCTGAGGTGACCACACAGCCGCCGGCCTTGAGAACCGTGTATTCCAGATCGCGCTGGAGGATGTCATTACGCGCATCGCAGCCGTTGCGGTCCGGATCCAGCCAGCCGTCGCCGAACTGATCACGCGAGTATCCGGTTTTCGGGGCGCGGCCCTTAATCGCGATGCCCTCCAGTTGTTGCAGGGCGGTGCCGGCGGCAGGTTCCTCCTCCGGTTCCTGCGTCGGCGGCGCCTTGGGCTCCTCCGTCTTCTCGGCGGGTTCCGTGGTTTCGGGAACCAGGGTCGGCTCGGGGCTGCCGGTCACCTCGATGGTGGGGGCGACCAGGGGCTGATCCGCTTCGGCGGGCGAGGTGCAGGCGGACAGCAGGACGGCCAGCGCCAAGCCGGCAAGTGCGAGGGGGTTCTTCTTCTCCATGTCCCTTCATGTCTACGGCAGACGCCTCATCCCATCCCGGTGGACACGCCGTAGCGACGGGCATATGAAGGTGGAGCAGAGAGCGGGTGGAGCAAACGAAAGCGCAGGTTCGGGATCGATCGTCTTCGCGGTCAGGGAGGAGGCCGCAGCCAGGGATCGGTTCCGCTGTTCAGGGGCTACTGAGCGTGCAGAAGGCAAACAACCCTGAGCACCATGGAAGCTTTTTCAACACGCGGGCCCCATGCTCGCGTTTATCGCGGCCCCCTGGCGTGACGTCCTGGGTCGCGGCGGAACCTCGGTCGGGTGGGCCGCCGGGTTGGCCGCAGGCGCACCGTCGCCGCGGTTCCTCCACCGAGACCCGCCGGCGCTGGCAGGAGTGGATTTCCGGCCCCTTCCGGGACTACCTTTTTCCTGGCCCGGCGGGAAGCTGCCAAGCCGGAGGTGGAGCGGCGGTGCGGTGCAACGGGTCGGCCTTCCCGTCGATTCGGCACGAGCACCAGCACCATGAAAGGGGCAAAGGCGAGCACGAGGTCGATAACGAAAAGGGTGACTTCCATGGCCAACTCCTACCCTTGGCTTTTAGGGTAGGCGTCGATGGGCGGCCACACAATGGGTTGAGGCGCTGGCCCGGGGATCGGTGACAGCGGCGCCTCGCGCCGCCTCAATTTAGAGCCATTCCGACGACGGCGGAGGGGTTACCGTGGTGCCTTTTCTCGCCCCTCACCCCTGGCCCCTGGCCGGTCGCCGCGCCCCGTCACCCGTCACCCGTCACCCGTCACCCGTGCCATAAAAACGACTCGCTCCTTGCCTCCTGTGTGCCCGAATCCGTGCCGGTCCCGGCAACGCCGGTTGAAATCTCCGATCCTGTCAGAGGCCGGTGTTAGGTTGGCAGCAACCTCAGATGGAGAAAAGGAGGATGAGATGGCCACGACACATTCCCGCGGCATCGGAATCGACTTCATGGATCCCAACTCGTGCGGCCGCTGCGACGCCTGCGACGAGCTGCCCGCGCCGGCGATCTGCGAGGACTGCTGCTACGACGACGATGGCAACTTCGTCCGGCTCGTTGAATGGCCCTGCCCCGAGGTGAAAGCCGCCAAGGCAGCCTAGGGACAGTCCCGTTGGCGTATTTCGTGATCCCATGAGCTTTGCGGCGTTTGAGGCGAGTTCCTCTGCCGCATAAAGAAGCCCCGCACTCGGTGCGGGGCTTTCTCCTAAAGGAAGGAAACGCTGGAGAGCGCCATCCATACCAGCGCACCAAAGACGGCTGCGGCGAGGATGGGCAGCATGGCGATGACGATTGCCCAGACTCCCGGTTTCCTGCCCGCATTCTTCGAGAGTGCCATGAGGCCGGCGATCAGGCCCGCCAGCAGCGGCAGCAACGACGCCCACAGGAGCGCCCAGAGCGTCGGCAGCAGCAGGCCGACCAGGAAGAGTGCCAGGCCCAGGAGGGATAGTCCCAGGGCGAGCCTGCCCGTCTTCTGATCCGCTGCTTGTGCGTGAAGTCGTTCAGTCGGCACAACTGGTCCATTCTGTCGGGAGGGGTCAAGCTGAGAAGAAGGCTATACCAGTCTGCTGGTAGTCCAGCAGCGGCACCATGGCACGCACGAGTTGACCAAATCATCGTTTACCCAGACAGCCGACCATGATCGGGCCGAGAAGCTGGAACAGTCGCTGGACGTTCGCGACGGCCGCCATCCTCCAGAGCGGCCAAGCTGTGCCAGAACGGCCTTCCGCGACGGGCCTGTGTCGACTTTCGGCCGCTCTGGAGCCTCCCGGGGAACGCCAGCCATCTTACGTCGGCTGCTTCCGGCTAGGGGCACGCGGCTCACATTTACGTGGGCCGCGGCACACGTCTATACGGCTCTGCAGCAGAAGTGCGCTGTCAGTTGTCGCGGATGCCCCGCACAGCCGCCCCGGCGCCGCTTCAACACCCGCACCGGGCCTTGAAGCTCCGACGTCGCCGTGCGCTTTGCCTGTCCATGCGCTGCAAGTCCGATTGTTCCCAAGCTGAAGGATTTCTGGACTAACGTTTTGCGGAGGCAGAGAGGGGTTCGCGGAGCCCCCTGCCGGATTCGAACCGGCGACCCCCTGTTTACAAGACAGGTGCTCTGGCCAACTGAGCTAAGGAGGCGTGCTGGCCGCAGAGCCAGCGTGCCGGACAAAACCGGCTAGATAAGGTTAGCCCAGGCGGCGGCCCTGCGTGAAACCGCAGCAGCCGCCGCCCGGAACCGGCCGGGACCAGCCCGGCGGATGGCTTAGGCGCGGGCGTCGATGATGCCCTGGGCGAACTCCTGGAAGTTGCCGGAGTTCGTCCACTTCTGGCCTTCGACGAAGACCGCCGGGGTGCCGCCGACCTGGTATTCGTTGAACGTCTGGTTGACGAACGCGGTCCAGGGGCGGAATTCGCCGTCGTCAATGCAGGAGGCTACGTCGGTGGCTCCGGCGCTTTCGGCGATGCTCGTCAGGGTGGCGTTGTCCAGCCCGGCCCCGCCTTCCGTCGGCTGCTGCGCGAAGAGCTGGGTCAGGTAGCCGTTGAAGGCCTCGGGGTGGGAGTCGGCCACGCAGGCCACGGCGTTGGCTGCCCGGGACGAGTAGTTGGTGGTGGAGACGCGGTCGAGGAAGGTCGCCACGCGGTACTCCACGGTTGCCTCGCCGGAGGAGGTGAGGTCGGTCAGGTACCCGCCGTACTGTCCTTCGAAGTCCTTACAGACCGGGCAACCCATGTCCACGTACACCACGATGTTCGCCGGTTCGCCCTCGGGAGCGGCTGCAACGCCCGGCGGCACGATGGTATCGCCCTCGGTGGAGGCCGGCTCCGGGATGTTGTTCACGTCGACCTGGATGGGCTCGGTGGCCGCCAGTCCGTCCTGGGTGATGGTGTAGCCGCCGAACTCGTTGCCGTGGGCCGGCGCGGCACCGGCGTCGGCGACCTGCCCGCGCTGGTTGGTGATGACAACCCCGGCGATCACCGCGATGATCACCAGGACAGCGAGGACCACCCCGCCCTTGACCAGCAGCGAGTTCCGCTTTTCGCGCTTCTGCTGCTCTTCGCGTATCTGGCGGGCCTTCTCGCGGGCCGCAGCAGTGCGCTCGGCCTTGGTCGACTTAGGGCTGTTTTGGGTAGCCATGGATCCTCGCGTCTTGTTGGTCTGCTTCGCCCAGGCAGGGCACTACAGCTCTAGTTTAGTTGCAAGTTCAATGTTCGGGCGGAACGAGTGGCCGCGTTCACGTTTACTGTTTCAGCGCCCTCCGGGGAAGCCTCGGGTTGCCATTCCTTATAAAGTCATGAACAGGACGGTATACACAAAGGAGAGGTCAGTTGGCGAATTCCGCAGAGATGAACGGTGAGGAAGCAGAAAAATCTCAGTACGGGGAGTACGACCTGATCGTCGTCTCCAACCGCCTGCCGGTGGACCGAGCCCCCGAGGACGACGGTCAGGGTCCCTGGCGGCGCTCGCCCGGCGGGCTGGTCACGGCGCTGGCCCCGGTGATGGCGAAGACCGACGGCGCCTGGGTGGGCTGGCCCGGGGTGCCGGACGAGAAAGTGGACCCGTTCGACCACGACAACATGCATCTGGTGCCGGTGACCCTGAGCGCCGACGACGTCGAGTTGTATTACGAAGGCTTCTCCAACGCCACGCTCTGGCCGCTCTACCATGACGTGATCGCCCCGCCGGAGTTCCACCGCGCCTGGTGGGAATGCTACAAAACGGTCAACCGGCGCTTCGCCGAGGCAACCGCGGAGATCGCCGCCGAGGGTGCGACCATCTGGGTGCAGGACTACCAGCTGCAGCTTGTTCCCAAGCTGTTGCGCGAGATGCGCCCGGACCTGAAGATCGGTTTCTTCAACCACATCCCGTTCCCCCCGCTGGAGATCTTCGCCCAGTTGCCCTGGCGACGGCAGGTGATTGAGGGCCTGCTCGGGGCGGATCTGGTCGGCTTCCAGCGCCCGAGCGACACCAGCAACTTCCTGCGCTGCGTGCGGCGTTTCAGCGGCCTGAATGTGCGCCAGCAGCAGGTCCAGGTGGTCAACAACGACGGCGGGACCCGCCTCTGCAAGGCCGGCGCCTTCCCGATCTCCATCGACGTGGCCCACATCAGCGAACTGGCCCACCGGCCGGACGTGATCGCCCGCTCCGAGCAGATCCGGCAGGAGCTGGGCAACCCCGACACCGTCTTGCTGGGCGTGGACCGGCTGGACTACACCAAGGGCATCCGGCACCGGGTCAAGGCCTATGGCGAACTCCTGGAAGACGGCAAGTTGAACGTGGAGAACGCCGTGCTGATCCAGGTGGCCTCGCCCAGCCGCGAGCGCGTCGAGTCGTACCGGCTGCTGCGCGAGGAAATCGAAGGTTCGGTGGGCCGGATCAACGGCACGTTCGACACCCTGGAAAACACCGCCATCCGCTACCTGCACCACAGCTACCCGGTGGAGGAAATGGTGGCGCTCTACCTGGCCGCGGACGTGATGCTGGTGACGGCGCTGCGCGACGGCATGAACCTGGTGGCCAAGGAGTACGTAGCCTCCCGCAAGGGGGTGGACGGGGCGCTGGTGCTCAGCGAATTCGCCGGCGCCGCGGACCAGCTCAAGCAGGCCATCCTGGTCAACCCGCACGACATCGACGGGCTCAAGGATGCCATTATCCGGGCCATCAACATCCCGCCGGCCGAGGCCACCCGCCGGATGCGGGCCATGCGCCGGCAGATCCTGCAGAACGACGTCGAACACTGGTCGCGCGCCTTCCTGAAGGCCCTGCAACAGCCGCAGGCCGATGACTGAGCGCCGCGACGCCGGGCAGCCGCACGCGCCCGCAAGCCCCGGCGCCGGTATCCCCAAAGCCGGCGTGCCCGACCCCGGCGCCGCCCGCGATCTGGTGCCGCTGGAGCTGCGGGAGGCGCTGGAGCGGCTCGCCGGCACGGAGACGCTGCTGGTGGCGCTGGATTTCGACGGCGTGCTGGCGCCGATCGTGCTGCGGGCGGAGGACGCCCGTCCCCTGCCGGCCTCGGCAGCCGCCGTGGCGGCGCTGGCGGCGCTGCCCGGGACGTCCACCGCCTTCATCTCCGGCCGGGCGCTGGCCAGCCTGCGCGCCGTCGCCTCCCCGGACGACCGGACCCTGCTCATCGGCTCGCACGGCGGCGAGGTCTTCACCGGACCGGACAGCCCTCCCCTGGTGCTGGACGACGCACAGCAGCAGGCGCTGGCGGCGGCCACCGCCGTCGTCGAAAACGTAGTGGCCGCCCATCCGGGCACCCGGCTGGAAGCCAAGCCGGCCGGCGTCGTGCTCCATACCCGCACCGCCGCCGACGACGTGGCGGCGGCGGCCACGGAGCGCGCCCGCGCCGCGCTCCAGGAGGTCCCCGGGCTGTACCTCAGCGACGGCAAGCGCGTGCTCGAGACGTCGGTGCTCAGCGCCGACAAGGGCCAGGGCCTCGGGCTGCTGCGCTCGTTCACCGGCGCGACCGCCGTGTTCTTCGCCGGCGACGACGTGACCGACGAACATGCCTTCGCCGTGCTGCGGGGTTCCGACGTCGGCGTCAAGGTGGGGCCGGGAGACACCGCCGCGGCCTACCGGGTGGACTCTCCGCAGACGTTCGCGGCCGCGCTGGCCCTGCTGGCCGAGCTGCGGGCCGCCGCCCTGCCCGCGTAACGCGGCCGTGGCACGGCCGGCTGCCGGTGCCGCTTTCCGGGGGGGGGCGCGTCGCCGGTCGCCGCGCCCCCGGGCTCGTTGACAGCCGTGGCATACTGAGGGCGTGAGCCGCCTCACAACGCCGTGCGGCGGCTCGAAAACTGCATACACACCCATCACTACGGATCGTCGGGCACGTACCTGCCCGTGAAGGGAAAACGACCATGGCAACGGTAACGTTCGACAATGCCACGCGCTTATATCCGGGCACCGAAAAGCCCGCGGTGGACAGCCTCAAGCTGGAGATCGCCGACGGCGAGTTCCTGGTCCTCGTCGGCCCCTCGGGCTGCGGCAAGTCCACCTCGCTGCGGATGCTGGCCGGCCTGGAAGACGTGAACTCGGGACGGATCCTGATCGGCGACCGCGACGTCACCGACATACCGCCCAAAGACCGCGACATCGCCATGGTGTTCCAGAACTACGCGCTGTACCCGCACATGTCCGTTGCCGACAACATGGGTTTCGCCCTGAAGATCGCCGGCGTGTCCAAGGAAGAACGCGTCGAGCGGGTCCGCGAGGCTGCCAAGCTGCTGGACCTGGAGGAGTACCTGGACCGCAAGCCCAAGGCGCTCTCCGGCGGCCAGCGCCAGCGCGTGGCGATGGGCCGGGCGATCGTGCGGAACCCGCAGGTTTTCCTGATGGATGAGCCGCTGTCCAACCTGGACGCCAAGCTGCGCGTGCAGACCCGCACGCAGATCGCCTCCCTGACCCGCCGGCTGGGCGTCACCACCGTCTATGTCACCCACGACCAGGTGGAAGCCATGACCATGGGCGACCGCGTGGCGGTGCTCAAGGACGGCATCCTGCAGCAGGTGGACACCCCGCGCGCCCTCTACGACCGGCCGGCCAACGTCTTCGTGGCCGGTTTCATCGGCTCGCCAGCCATGAACCTGCTGGAACTGCCGGTGACCGACGGCGGTGTCCAGTTCGGCGGCCTGACGTACCCGGTGCCGCGCAACCTGTTGGACGCCGCGCACGGAAACACCGTCACCCTGGGGGTCCGGCCGGAGGACCTGGAGCGTGCCGAGGACGGCCAGGGGCTCGCGGTGTTCGTGGACGTCGTCGAGGAACTGGGCGCCGACGCGTACGTCTACGGGCACACCGAGCTGGACGGCAAGCGCTACGACATCACCGGTCGCGTCGACGGGCGCACCCCGCCGCCGGCCGGCAGCACCACCTATGTGCGGCCCAAGGAGGGCCACGTGCACCTGTTCGACACCGAGAACGGTCTGCGGCTGGGCGAGCATGCCCCCGGCACGCCGCCCGCCTCGGTGGAGGACCTCAATACTCCGATCGAAGCCGGCAAGACAGCCGACTAGGCCCCGCGCCTAGGATGTAGTCATCATGGCTGACCAACATCCCGGCACCGGCGGTCCCGTCCAAGGGACCGCCGACGCGGCCCTGTCCGGCGGGGCCGCGTCGATCGCGTCGCTGAGCATCACCGCGGCGACTGCCGACGAACGGCTGTTGGACCTGCCCTGGCATCTTGCGCTGGAAGACTGGCCGCCGGAAAACCTGGCCGCGCTGCCCCGCGGGCTGTCCCGGCACGTGGTCCGGTTCGCCCCGCTGGGCGCGGGCGTGGTGGCGATCAAGGAGACCGGCGAAGAAGCTGCCCGGCACGAATACCAGATGCTGCGCAAGCTGCAGCGGCTGGCTATCCCCTGCGTGGAACCGGTGGCCGTGATGACGGGGCGGCTGCGCACCGACGGCACTCCCCTACAACCGGTACTGGTCACCCGGCATCTTCGTTTCTCGCTGCCGTACCGCGCCTTGTTTTCCCAGACGCTGCGGCGGGAGACCCTGACCCGCCTGATCGACGCGCAGGCACTGCTGCTGGTGCGCCTGCACCTGGTGGGGTTCTTCTGGGGCGATGTCTCGCTGTCCAACACGCTTTTCCGCCGCGATGCCGGAGCGTTCGCGGCCTACCTGGTGGACGCCGAAACCGGTGAGCTGCACCAGCGGCTCTCGGACGGCCAGCGCGAGCACGACCTCGAGATCGCGCGGGTGAATATCGCCGGCGAGATGATGGACCTCATCGAGGGCGGCCTGCTCGAGGAAAGTGTGGATCCCGTGGCCACCAGCGAGCGGATCATGGACAGCTACCGCAAGCTGTGGGTGGAACTGACGGCGGAGGAGTCGTTCGACCTGGGTGAGCGGTGGCGGGTCAACGCCCGCATCCGCCGCCTGAACGATTTGGGGTTCGATGTGGAGGAGTTCTCCATCAACACCACCGCCGACGGGGCCACCATCCAGCTCCAGCCCAAGGTGGTGGACGCCGGGCACCACCAGCGCCGGCTGCTGCGGCTCACGGGCCTCGACGTGCAGGCGAACCAGGCACGCCGGCTGCTCAATGACCTGGATGCCTACCGGGCGGACAACCAGCCGGAGCAGGATGAGGAGATCAGCGCGCACAGCTGGGTCCGTCAGGTCTTCGAACCGATTGTCCGGGCCATCCCGCGCGAGCTGGCGGGCAAGCTGGAGCCGGCCGAAGTGGTCCATCAGGTGCTCGAGCACCGCTGGTATATCTCCGAGGCGCAGGACCGCAACGTACCGCTGGCGGAGGCCGTGCAGTCCTACGTCGACACCGTGCTGCGCCACCGCCGCGACGAGGCCGCCATCATGCTCGATCCGGATGCGCGGACCGCCGCCGCCCTGGACGCGGCCGCGACAGACGAAGGCTGACAGCGCTCAGGCAGGTCCGGCTTGCCGCCCTTCGGTCTTGCTGAGGATCGCCACGAGGAAGTCCGACGACGGGGTGAACGGGCGCAAATCCCAGGTGGCCAACCGCAGGTCGGGGGTCAGGCCCGCCGCCGCGGCGTCGGAGAAGAACTCGTCGAAGTCGTAGCCGCGGCCGGCGCCGAACCCTGCCACGAGCCGGCCGGCGGGAGCCAGGTGGCCGGCCAGGTTGCGCAGCACCTCGCCCGACGTGCCCGGGGCCAGGAAGGTCAGCACGTTGCCGGCGCTGACGATCACGTCGAACGGCTCGGCGATGCCCTGCGCGGGCAGGTCCAGCTCCGCCAGGTCGCCGACCAGCCAGGTACAGTCCGGGTGGTCCTGGCGGGCCGCTTCGATCAGCTCGGGATCGATGTCGACGCCAACCACCGAGTGTCCGCGGCGCGCCAGTTCGCCGCCCAGCCGGCCCGGTCCGCAGCCGGCGTCGAGGATCCTGCTGCCGCGCGGCACCATGGCGTCCACCAGCCGGGCCTCACCGTGCAGGTCGGCTCCTTCGGCGCGCATCTGCTCGAAGCGCTGGATGTACCACGCCGAATGGCCCGGGTTCCGGCGCTTCATCTCTTCCCACAACGTCTCTTTCCTCATGCCACCAGCCTACTGGCGGGCGCACGGACGGCCGGCATGCAGCCCGCACGGGCGGCTCACGCCGACGTGGACTCGGAGATCCGCGCCGCCAACGCTTTGCCGGGATTCAGCAACCCCCGAGGGTCGAACACATCCTTCAGCCGGCGCTGCAGTTCCAGCACCTCGTGGCTCTGCTCGCGCCCCAGCCACCGCACCTTGAACTGGCCGATGCCGTGTTCGCCGGTGATGGTGCCGCCCAGCGCCAGCCCCACGTCGATGGACTCGTCCAGCGCCTCGTTGAGCGCAGCCAGCTTGGCCACGTCCCCGGGCCCGACCCAGAACGTCGGATGCAGGTTGCCGTCGCCGGCGTGCGCCACCACCTTCAGTCCGACGCCGTGGCGCTCGGCGATGTTCTGCAGTTCGTTGATGTAGTGCACCAGCTGGGAGCGGGGGACCGCGACGTCCTCCCCCACCCGGTAATGATCGTCCACCTCGGCGCCGCGGCTGTGCCGGCGCAGATCCATCAGCCGGATGGCTTCGGCGGTGTCCGCCGCCTTGATCTCGGCGCCGAGCCCGGCGAGGACCTCGCGGATGATGCCCGCTTCCACCTCGGCCGCATAGCCGTCGGTCTGGATCAGCAGCAGCGCCGCGCCGCGGCTGCGCAGGTTGGAACCCTGCTCCCGGTCCAGCTGGGCCATGGTGTTTCCGTCCAGCAATTCCATGATCGACGGCTGCACCCGCGCCCGTCCCACCGCCAACACCCCGGCCGCGGCAGTTGCCACATCGGGGAAGAACGCCGCCACCGTTTCCACGGCAGCCGGCAGGTAGCGCAGCCGCAGCGTCGCGCCGACCACCACGCCCAGGGTCCCCTCCGAGCCGACGAACAGTCCGGTCAGGTCGTAACCGGCCACGCCCTTGAACGTCCTGCGGCCGGTGCGGATCAGCGTCCCGTCGGCGAGCACCACGTCAAGCCCCAGCACTGATTCGCGGGTCACCCCGTACTTGGCGCAGCGCAGACCGCCGGCGTTCGTCGCGATGTTCCCGCCGATGGTGGAGCTGCGATAGCTGGCCGGATCCGGCGCGTACATCAGCCCGTGCTCGGCGACGGCGGCATTCAGGTCGGCGTTGATCACGCCCGGTTCCACGCGGGCGATCTCGTCTTCCGGATGGATCTCCAGGATCCGGTCCATGGCCGCGAGGCTGAGCACCAGGCAGCCCTTGGACGCGTGCGCTCCGCCGGAGACCCCTGTGCCCGCCCCGCGGCACACCACGGGCACTCCCGCAGCATGCGCGGCCCGCATCACCGCCTGCACGTCCTCCACACTCTGCGCGCGGACGACGGCGATGGGCAGCTGGTGGTCGAGGACCGGGCCTTGGTCGGTGGCGCAGGCAGCCAAATCCGTGGGTTCGGTGCTGACCGATCCCGTAGGCAAGGCACGCTGAAGTTCCTCCAGAAAAGAATCCGTCACGCTCTCGAGGCCTCCGGTGGTCGTTCCGTTGTTGTTGCCGGTCACGCAGTCCCTCCCATGAACCGGACGTACCGGCCGAGCACCTGTGGCCATCCGTCGGCATAGGCGGCCCGCTCCCGCCCGCCCTCGGGCATGTTCTCCCAGCCGGAGTGGGTCAGTCGCACCTCGGTGCGGCCCTCGCCGACGTCCACGAAGTCGACGTCGACTTCCCCCGACGCCACGGGGCTCGTACCCGGGTGCCAGGTGCAGCGCAAGTGGCTGCCGGGCGCCCACTCCAGGATCTCGCCCCAGACATGGACCTCGTCGTCCAGTGTTGTTTCTGTCAGCACCTGGTCCTCGAACTCCACGTGGCTGCCCTCGCCCGCCACGCTCTGGCGGTCCACCGGCCACCACAGATGGATGAGGTCGGTGAAGCCGCTGAAAGCCTCTTGGCATTCCTGCGGCACGGTGACGCGGCAGTGGAGCGGATCGGAGCTCTGGGACGGTTCCGGCTCACTCGGCGCATGGGAGAACAGGGACGAATTCATAGCCCCAGCCTAGTCCGGCAGCCGGGTGGTTGGTGGTTAAACGCGGGAAGGCCCCGCCATCGTTGGCGGGGCCTTCCCGGTGTTCAAAGAATGTCCGGCGGCGACCTACTCTCCCACACCCTCCCGAGTG